>DUOQ01000312.1 GCA_012838755.1 Propionibacterium sp.
CGGACACCCCATGGTGTCCGCCCCTGCCGGTTCAGTGGGTCAGAACTTGCCCTCCTCGATGAGCGCGGTGCGCTCGGCCTGCAGGCGCACGTCCTTCTCGTAGTTCTTGTAGAACAGGAAGAAGTAGATCGCGTTGAGGAAGTACGGGAGCGACACACCGAGGAGGATCGTGAGCGGGAGGCTTCCGATCGCATCGGCGATGACACCGACCAACAGGGAGTACAGGACGTTGATGCCGCCCTGGACCAGCGAGAACAGCAGCGCGAACGACGTCGCGGACAGCTGCATCGGCGTGACCGAGGACACCATCGGGAGGACACAGCCCGAGAAGCCGATCGAGAAGACCAGGCCCATGAGGAACACCAGCACGTAGTAGATGAGGCTGGGGTCGCTGGTCTTGAGCATGTCCTTCGGCGCATCGGGCGGCAGCGCGGTGACGCTGCTGTCCCACCGGGCGTAGAAGTACATGGTGACGGCGATGATCAGGCCGAACAGCACGGCGTAGATCTGGAACAGCATGATGCGGCCCTTGTGACCGAACTTCCGCACGAAGGCGTCCGCGATGAAACCACCCATGAGCGCCGAGATCGTCGCACCGATCTGGAAGACCGTGTACAGGTAGGAGCCGTTGACGACGCCATAGCCCATGTCCTTGGCCCAGACCTGGCCCATGAAGCCGAACAGCACCAGCGAGGTGACCAGGAACAGCATCGGGACGATGAGCGCGATGGTCGGGATCTTGAACAGCTTGGCCGCGTCGGACCACTTGAACATGCCCGCTTCGCTCTTCATGTCCTCCTGGTCCTCGGCGGGCGTCCTCTTGGGCTCGTGCACGAAGATCAGGATCAGGACACCCGAGACCAGGGACAGGATGCCCATCGTGACGAAGGCCCAGCGCCAGCCCTCGGGGTTGTGGCCGAACTGGCCCAGCAGCGGCGTCATCACGAAGCCGAGGGCCGAGGAGACCGAGCGAACCGTGCCGAAGGCCTTGCCGCGCTCGGAACGGCGGTAGAGGGACCCGAGGAGACCGTTCAGGATCGGCTCGGAGGCCACGGTGCCGATCAGCGAGATGCCGTAGATGAGCAGGAGCATGGGCCAGCTCTGCGTGAACGCGGCGCCGATGGTCCAGAAGCCCCACAGGCCGGTGACCACGAACAGGATCAGCTTGCGGCCGAACTTGTCGGCCAGCATCGCCCAGACGGGTCCGAACAGCATGCGGGCAGCGTTGCCGAGGGCGTTCAGCAGACCGAGCTCGGCGTTGCCGAGCCCGAAGGCCGTCATGATCTGGGGGAAGAACGTCTTCGAGACGCCACCCTCGGAGTTGTCGATCGACTGGGAGACACCGAGGGCGATCGTGGCACCCATCCGACCCTTCGGGGGGACGAAGTCGCGCTCGTCGTCGGACTCGTTGCCGTCCACGATGGAGACGCCACGCGGCGTCACGGCTGCCATGTCGTCGGTGCCGGGAACCTGCGTCGACCCGCCAAGGGGGTCGCCCTCGGGACGATAGTTGTTGTCAGGCATGGGCCCTAGAACCTCTCTCTTCCTTGAAATCAGGTACGAGCCCCGAAGTGTGCCTGCCGTTCACGAGGGACCAGTTGACTCGTTCGGTTGCAGTTTGCTCGCAGCAGCAGTATTGCCCGCCGCGGGGCGTCCGGTGCGAGAACAGGAATAGTTGCCCTGTGTTGACGTCCGCGCGAAAGCGCGCCACGGCAACCGACGGCAAGGGGTTCCCTCCTACGATGGGGGCCATGCTTGTTGCCTTCTCAGTCGCCCCTTCCGGTGGCCCCACCGGGGAGTCCGTCGCCGAGGCCGTGGCCGCGGCCGTGCGCGTGGTCCGGGAGTCCGGCCTGCCGAACCAGACCGATGCGATGTTCACCACGATCGAGGGAACGTGGGAGGAGTGCTTCGACGTCGTGCGCCGCGCGACCGAGGCCGTCGGCGGCCACGGCCCCCGCGTGTCGCTGGTGCTGAAGGCCGACATCCGACCGGGCCACACCGGTGAGCTGCACGCCAAGGTCGAGCGGCTGGAGCGCCACCTGTGACGACCATCGCGCCCGTGTCCCACGACGACGTGCAGGACGTCGTCCGCGCCCACATCGCGCTCCAGCACGTCGCCTACGCGCACATCGCCGACGGCGGGCACTCCCGCGCCCTGTGGGGGTCGTTCGAGCGCCGCGTCGCGTCGCTGCACGACGAGGTGGACGCCGCGGCCGAGGCCCGGACGTCCGATCGGGAACCCGACGCGATCCACCTGGTGGCGCGCGGGGACCGCGGTGCGGTCGTGGGCGTGGTCGCCGCCTTCCGCGGTGTCGGCCAGTGGGAGCGGGAACTGTTCGGCCCGGCCTGGCGCCACGCCGGGCCCGAGTGGTGCCTCGACACCCTCTACGTCATGCCGGGCGTACGCGGGGCGGGCCTCGGCCTGCGCCTGATGGACGCCGCGCTCCCGGGCCGGCGCCCCGCCTACCTGTGGGTGATCAGCGACAACGTCGACGCGATCCGCTTCTACGAGCGGCACGGCTTCCACCCCGACGGCTTCGCCGGCCGGTCCGGCCCGAGCTGGGGCGACCTCGACATGCTCCGCATGGTGCGGCGCGAGGCCGCCTGATCCCCCACGGGGCCTGGCCGCACCGGTCGCGGCAGGTGCCAGGAAGCGAAGTTCTACTACAAGGGGTAGTGTTTGGCTGACAACTCGTGATCAACGGAGGTTCACCCACATGGAACAGCCGGCGCCTCGCAACCTGACGCACCTGCCCGACCTCGGGGCATCGACGGGCCGGGTCGGCCCGACCCGGGTCAGGATGCCGATCTACGTCGACCTCCTGCCGCCCTGCAACCAGGCCTGCCCGGCCGGGGAGAACATCCAGGAGTGGCTCCGCCTCGTCAAGGCCAAGGACGACCTGGGCGCCTGGCGTGAGCTCACCAGGAACAACCCCTTCCCGGCCGTCCACGGCCGGGTCTGCTACCACCCGTGCGAGACCTCCTGCAACCGCATCGAGCTCGACGGCGCCGTCAGCATCCACTCCGTCGAGCGCTACCTCGGCGACCTCGCGATCGAGCAGGGCTGGCAGTTCCAGGGCCCCGCCCGCACGTCGGGCCGCAAGGTGCTCGTCATCGGGTCGGGCCCCTCGGGCCTGAGCGCCGCCTACCACCTGGCCATGCTCGGCCACGAGGTCGAGGTGCACGACTCCTCCGACCTGCCCGGCGGCATGATGCGCTACGGCATCCCCGAGTACCGGCTCCCCCGCGACATCCTCGACTCCGAGATCGACCGCATCAGGGCCCTCGGCGTCCGGTTCCTGCAGAACCACACGGTCACCGACCTGCTCGAGGAGCAGGCCCAAGGCAACTTCGACGCCGTGTTCGTCGCGATCGGCGCCCACCTGTCCAAGCGCGTCGACATCCCGACCATGGACGCCGGGCGCATCGTCGACGCCGTCGGCTTCCTGCGCGACGTCGCCTCGGGCGAGCGCCCCGTGATCGGGCGCCGCGTGGCCGTCTACGGCGGTGGCAACACCGCGATGGACGCCGCGCGCGTGGCCCGTCGCCTGGGCGCCGAGGAGTCGATCGTCGTCTACCGCCGCACGCAGGAGCACATGCCCGCGCACGCGATGGAGCACGACGAGGCCGTCCGCGAGGGCGTCAAGATGAACTGGCTGCGCACCATCAACCAGTTCGACGAGGGCCAGATGCAGGTCGAGATCATGGAGATCAACGAGGAGGGCAAGGCCGTCGGCACCGGGCGCTACGAGACGCTCGAGGCCGACACCGTCATCCTCGCCCTCGGCCAGGAGGCCGACTCGGGCTTCCTGCGCACGATCCCGGGGATGCGGTTCGACGGCGACGTCGTCCAGGTCGACCCGAACACGCTGATGACCGACGTCCCCGGCATCTTCGCCGGTGGCGACGCCGTCCCGTCCGAGCGCACGGTCACCGTGGGCGTCGGCCACGGCAAGAAGGCCGCCCGCGTCATCGACCGCTGGCTGGCCAACCGCCCCGTCGTCGACCAGCCGAAGAACCCGGTGGCCACGTTCGACAAGCTCAACCTCTGGTACTGGGGCGACGACCGCGCCACGAACCAGCCCGAGCTCGACGTCGCCCAGCGGCTCAGCTTCGACGAGATCGTCGGCGGCCTGAGCGACGAGGAGGCCCGCCGCGAGGCGTGGCGCTGCCTGTCGTGCGGCAACTGCATCGAGTGCGACGGCTGCGTGGGCGCCTGCCCCGAGGACGCCGTGATCAAGCTCGGCAAGGGCCTGCGGTACCGCTACGACTACACCAAGTGCACCGGCTGCGGCAGCTGCTACGAGCAGTGCCCGGTGCACGCCATCGAGATGATCCCTGAGCGCTGAAGGGCTGACGAGAAGTGACTGACACCGCGACGAAGCCGGAGCTTCGCCAGATCATCGACGGCAACGAGGCCGCGGCCTCCGTGGCCTTCCGCCTCAACGAGCTGTGCTCGATCTACCCGATCACGCCGTCCTCGACGATGGCCGAGTTGGCCGACGAGTGGGCCGCCCGTGGACGGACCAACGTGTTCGGCGTCCGGCCGACCGTCATCGAGATGCAGTCCGAGGGCGGCGCCGCCGGCGCCCTCCACGGAGCCCTCCAGGGCGGCGCGATGAGCACGACGTTCACCGCGTCCCAGGGCCTGCTGCTGATGATCCCGAACATGTACAAGATCGCCGGCGAGCTGACCTCGACGGTCTTCCACGTGGCGGCGCGCTCCATCGCCGCCCAGGGCCTGTCGATCTTCGGCGACCACCAGGACGTCATGGCCGTCCGGCAGACCGGCTTCGCGCTGCTCGGCAGCGCGTCGGTCCAGGAGGCCCACGACTTCGCCGCGGTCGCCCAGCTCGCCACGCTGCGCTCCCGCGTGCCGTTCCTGCACTTCTTCGACGGCTTCCGCACCAGCCACGAGCTCAACACGCTCGACATGCTCAGCGACGACGACCTGCGCGCCCTCGTGCCCGAGGAACTCATCCGCGAGCACCGCAGCCGCGCCCTGTCCCCCGAGCACCCCTACATCCGCGGCACCGCGCAGAACCCCGACACCTACTTCCAGTCGCGCGAGACGGTCAACCCGTTCTACGACAAGGTGCCGGGCATCGTCACCGAGGCGATGGACCAGTTCGCCGAGCTGACCGGCCGGCGCTACGACCTGGTCGAGTACCACGGCGACCCCGAGGCCGACCGCGTCATCGTGATCATGGGGTCCGCCGCGCAGACCGTCATCCAGGCCGTCGACCACCTCAACGGGCACGGCAACAAGGTCGGCGTCCTCCAGGTCCGGCTGTACCGCCCCTTCCCGGTCGAGGCCATCCTCGCCGCGCTGCCCGAGTCGGCCACCAAGGTCGCCGTCATGGACCGCACCAAGGAGCCCGGCGCCGGCGGCGAGCCCCTGTTCCTCGACGTGACCAGCGCCCTGGCCGAAGCCGTGGCATCCGGCCGCCGCGCCTCGCTGCCGCGGGTCATCGGCGGACGTTACGGCCTGTCCAGCAAGGAGTTCACCCCCGGCATGGTCGTGGGCGTGTTCGACGAGCTCGCCAAGCCGTCCCCGCGGCCCCGGTTCACCGTCGGCATCAACGACGACGTCTCGATGACGAGCCTTGACTACCCCGGCTGGCTGGACGTCGAGTCCCCCGAGACGGTGCGCGCGGTGTTCTACGGCATCGGTTCCGACGGCACCGTCGGCGCGAACAAGAACACGATCAAGATCCTCGGCCACCGCGAGGGCACCTACGCCCAGGGCTACTTCGTCTACGACTCGAAGAAGTCGGGCTCGCGCACGGTCTCGCACCTGCGGTTCGGCCCGAAGCCGATCACCGCGCCCTACCTGATCAACGCGGCCGGCTTCATCGGCGTGCACCACTGGTCGATCCTCGAGCGGGTCGACGTGCTCCGGTACGCCCGCGAGGGCACGGTCGTGCTCGTCAACGCGCCCTACCCGCCCGACGAGCTGTTCGGACGCCTCCCCCGCGGCATGCAGGAGCGCCTCATCGAGCTCAACTGCGAGCTGTGGACCATCGACGCCAATGCGGTCGCCCGCGCGGCCGGCATGGGCAACCGCACCAACACCGTGCTGCAGACGTGCTTCTTCGCGATCAGCAAGGTGCTGCCCCGCGACGACGCGATCGAGCAGGTCAAGCAGTCGATCCGCGACACCTACGGGCGCCGCGGCGCCGAGGTGGTCGCCAAGAACGAGGCGGCCGTGGACGCCGCCGTGGCCCACCTGCACCGCGTCGAGGTTCCCGAGGCCCCGGCCTCCGAGGTCGGGATGATCGCGCCGGTGCCTGCCCACGCGCCCGAGTTCGTCCGCGACGTCACCTCGGTGATGCTGCTCGACCAGGGCGACAGCCTGCCCGTGTCGGCGCTCCCCGTGGACGGCACCTACCCCTCGGGCACCACCCAGTACGAGAAGCGGAACATCTCCGACATCATCGCGGTCTGGGACGAGGACGCCTGCATCCAGTGCGGCAACTGCGCGTTCGTCTGCCCGCACTCGGTGCTCCGCGCCAAGTACTACCCCGACACCGCCCTCGAGGGTGCCCCGGCGACGTTCCAGTCGGCCGACCTCAACGCGGCCGGCCTGCCCGGGGCGAAGTACACCCTGCAGGTCTACGCCGAGGACTGCACCGGCTGTGGCCTGTGCGTCGAGGTGTGCCCGGTCAAGGTCACCGACAGCGGCGGCCGCAAGGCGATCAACCTGGCACCGGTGCTCGAGCGCGACGACGCCCGTGAGAACATCGGCTTCTTCGAGACGATCGCCGTCAACAACCGTGCGCGCGTCGACTTCGGCACGGTGCGCGGCGTCCAGTACCTCGAGCCGTTGTTCGAGTTCTCCGGCGCCTGCAGCGGCTGTGGCGAGACGCCCTACCTGAAGCTGCTCAGCCAGCTGTTCGGCGGGCGCGCGACCATCGCGAACGCGACCGGCTGCAGCTCGATCTACGGCGGCAACCTGCCCACGACGCCGTGGTCGAGCAACCGCTACGGGCGCGGTCCGGCGTGGTCGAACTCCCTGTTCGAGGACAACGCCGAGTTCGGCCTGGGCCTGCGCCTGGCCGCCGACCTGCACGAGCGCCTCGCCCGCGAGCGGCTCGAGCAGATGCGGGCCGAGATCGGTGACGACGGCCTGGTCGACGGCATCCTCGACAACGACCAGTTGTACGAGTCCGACCTGTCGGCGCAGTTCCGTGCCGTGGAGGAACTGAAGTTCGTCCTCGACGGGCTCGAGGGGCCGCGCGCCGCCGACCTGCGGTCGGTCGCCGACCACCTGATGCGCCGCTCGGTGTGGATCGTCGGTGGCGACGGTTGGGCCTACGACATCGGTTCGGGTGGCCTCGACCACGTGCTCGCCTCGGGCCGCAACGTCAACGTGCTCGTGCTGGACACCGAGGTGTACTCCAACACCGGCGGGCAGGCCTCGAAGGCCACCCCGATGGGGGCCGTGGCCAAGTTCGCGTCGGGGGGCAAGGAGACGCTCTCCAAGGACCTGGCCATGCAGGCCATCGCCTACGGCAACGTGTACGTCGCCCGCATCGCGATGGGCGCCGACCCGCAGCAGACGCTGAAGGCCTTCCGCGAGGCGGAGGCCTACGACGGCCCGTCACTGATCCTGGCCTACAGTCACTGCATCGCCCACGGCATCGACATGGCCAAGGGCCTCGACCAGCAGTACCTGGCGGTCAACTCCGGCCACTGGCCGCTGATGCGGTTCAACCCGGTGCTGCGGATGCAGGGCCGCAACCCGTTCCTGCTCGACTCCCCGCGCCCGCGCTTCCCGCTGCGCGCCTACCACGACAACGAGCTGCGGTTCCGGATGCTGAAGTCCACCGATCCCGAGGGCGCGGAGCGCATGGTCGAGTACGGTCAGATGCAGGTCAACCGCCGCTGGGCCGACTACGAACAGATGTCCAACCGCACCGCTGCCGAGTTCGCCGCCGACGCGAAGGAGTCATGATGGACCTCACCACCCGCTACCTCGGGCTCGAGCTCGAACACCCGGTGGTCGCCTCCGCCGGCCCGCTGTCCCAGACGCTGGCCGGGGTGGAGGCGCTGGCCGAGGGCGGGGCGTCCGCCATCGTGCTGTACTCCCTGTTCGAGGAGCAGTTGCGCGCCGAGGTGGCGCGTGACGAGCAGCTGATCGAGGTGCAGAGCAACGCCTTCGCCGAGGCGCTGGACTATTTCCCCACCGCGCCCATCACCACGAAGTCGGCCGCCTACTCGTACCTGTCGCTGATCGAACGCTCGGTGAAGGCCGTCGACGTGCCGATCATCGCGTCGCTCAACGGGGCCGACCTCGGTGGCTGGGTGGAGTTCTCCCGCGAGGCGGCCGACGCCGGCGCCTCCGCGATCGAGCTGAACATCTACCTGGTTCCCGGCGACGTGATGATGACCGGGGACCTCGTCGAGAAGCGGCACCTCGAGATCGTCTCGGCGGTCTCCGACGCCGTCTCGATCCCGGTGTCGGTGAAGCTGTCGCCGTACTTCAGCTCGGTGGGCAACGTGGCCCTGCAACTGGTGGACGCCGGGGCGGCCGGGCTGGTGATGTTCAACCGGTTCCTGAACCCGGACGTGGACATCGAGACCCTCAACACCGACGCCGAGTTCGAGCTCTCGACGCCGCAGGAGGGTCGCCTGCCCCGCACCTGGATCGCCTCGCTGCGCAACCACACGACCGCCTCGCTGGCCGGGTCGTCCGGCGTGGAGTCGTCCGACGACGTCGTGAAGTACCTGCTGTCGGGGGCCGATGTCGTCATGACGACGGCAGCGCTCATCCGCCACGGACGCTCGTACTCCCGCGAGCTGGTGGGCGGGCTGCAGTCGTGGATGGTCCGCAAGGGCTTCGTCTCCCTCGGCCAGGTCCGCGGCATGCTCGCCGTGCCCCCCGTCTGGGAGGGCGAGACCGTCCGTCGCGGCGGCTACGTGTCGGCGATCCAGGCGGCGAAGGCCAGGTACGGCGCCCTCTGACCCTGTGTTGCAGATCTGAGTGCGGGTTCTGGGCCCCGTGTTGCAGATCTGAGTGCGACTTCTCGGGATTTCAGGGGTGTTTCCGCACTCAGGTTTGTCGCACGGCCCGGAGAACCCGCACTCAGATTCGTCACCCAGCCGGGGGCATCAGAAGACCGGCTTGCCGCCGGTCACGCCGATCACCGTGCCGGTGACGTAGGACGCCTCCAGCGGTGAGGCGAGGTACACGAACGCACCCGCGAGCTCGGAGGGCTGGCCGGGCCGTCCCAGCGGGGTATCGACGCCGAACTCGGGCATCGTGTCGCCGTCCTTGGTGGCCGGCTGCAGCGGCGTCCAGATCGGGCCCGGCGCCACGCAGTTCACCCGGATGCCCTGCTCTCCCAGTTCGTTGGCCAGGTTCACGGTGATGTTGTTGATCGCCGCCTTCGTCGAGGCGTAGTCGAGCAGCCGCTCGGACGGGTCGTAGGCCTGGATCGAGCTCACGTTGATGATGCTGGACCCCTCGCCCAGGTGCGGGAGCGCCTGCTGGGTGACCCAGATCAACGCGTAGAGGTTGACCTTCATCACCTGGTCCATCTTGTCGGTCTTCACCGAGGCGAGGCCCTGCTCGCGGCGGGCCCACTGGAAGCCGGCGTTGTTCACGAGGATGTCGAGGCCACCAAGCTCGTCGACCGCCTTGTCGACCATCGCGCGCGCGGCCGACTCGTCGGACAGGTCGGCGGGGACCAGGACGCAGCGGCGGCCGGCCTTCTCGACCCACGAGGCGGTGTCCTCGGCGTCGGACTGCTCGTCGGGCAGGTAGTTGATCGCGACGTCGGCGCCCTCGCGGGCGAAGGCGATCGCGACGGCGCGGCCGATGCCGGAGTCGCCGCCGGTGATGAGGGCCTTCAGGCCGGCCAGCCGGTCGCGGCCGACCCAGGTCTCCTCGCCGTGGTCGGGGTGGGGGTCCATCCTGCTCGTCAGGCCGGGGGGCTCCTGCTCCTGGGCCGGGAAGCCTCCCTTGCCCGAGGTCAGGGATCGTGCGGTGCGGTCGATGACATGCAGATCGGTCATGGACCCTTCCTACCAGCCGGAGAGGCCATCGTGGCTTGTCACGGCCACGATTCACCCGTAGGGGTGGTGTGGTCGGGGTCGTCCAGCGGCTGGACCGGGGAGGGCTCCCCTTGTCGAGAACGCTGTCGTGCACCACAGCGGGCCACGTCACCCCATCCCCGGGACGAGGTGACAGATCCCCCCAACCGGCAGTCCCTCCCCAGTCCGAGGCCCGGCCGGACGGCTCTCTTCGCCCCCAGAGGAGTCGCGTGTGACTGACAGCTACGGCGTCGGCATCGATATCGGTTCGACAACGGTGTCCGCCGCCCTCGGACGACCCGCGGGCCCCGACCGACCCCACCTCTCGACCCTGGCGCTCGGCGACCGCTCCGACGCCCTGCCCGCCTTGGTGTTCGTCGACGACGACGGCAGCCTGGTCACCGGGCGCGCAGCCGCCGAACGCGGTGCGCGGGAGCCCGCGCGCGTGGTGCGCCTCGACCTCGCC
>DUOQ01000313.1 GCA_012838755.1 Propionibacterium sp.
GTCGGTCTCGGTCTCCTGGGCGAGGCGCTCGAACTGCTGGACCACGAGGGTCAGGCGCGACTCGGTGGTGGTGGGCCGGTGCTCCTCGAGGGAGGCGATGAACTGGATCGCGTCGATCGTCGCCGGGGACGGCTCGAAGGTGGTCTCGGTGCGCTGCGGGTCGTCACGGCGGGTGAGGTAGCCCTCGCGCACCCAGCCGTCCACGTACTCGGCGGCGCTGCGGCCGGGGCGGGGCTCCCCCTCGGTCTCCTCCGCCGCGTCGGGCTCCTCGGCGCCGTCGTCGTGCAGCAGGGGCAGGTGCGCACCGACCCGGGCGATGAGCTCGCTGCGGGGCAGCCGACGGTCGCCGGCCGGGAACGTCGCCTGCAGGATCGCGAGCACCGCCGGGGCCTTGGTCGCGGCGAGCAGGCGCCAGGTGCTGGCCCGCCGCAGCTGCTCGTAGGCCTCCTTGCGCGCGGACACGGCGTCGCTGCGGCGGTCCGTCCACCGGTTCGGCTCGGTCGTGGTCACGGTCAGCGAGTCTAGCGGTCCGCTCCCCGCCTCGATGCAGGGCCTCGACTCCGGCCGATGCCGGGCCTTCCCCTGCGCCGTCGCCCGGTGCTGCATCAGGACCATCACCAAGCCGGCCGCCTCGGTGACGGTCCTGATGCAGCTCTCGGAGCGTGTGACGGGCCGCGCGCCTGCCCCGCCCCAGTCCCCCGCCCGGCCCGGACCGCCCCCGGCCATCGGCCCTCACCGCCGAGTGGCGTGTTTCGACCGATATCCGGCAGGCCGCTTCAACTGGTGAGTGCGACTGTGGTGATCAGTTCGTCGAGTGTCTCACTGGGGGTGGCGCCGTCGAGGATGACTCGGGGTCTTGCGTTGAGCATGTCCTGAACGGTGCGGAGTTCGTCGTCGGTGACGTGGTTGAAGTCGGTGCCCTTGGGGTATTCCCAGCGGAGCTGGCCGTTGAGGTTCTCGTTCGTGGGCCGTTGCCAGGGCGAGTGAGGATCGCAGAAGAAGACCGGGCAGCCCGTGGCCACGGTGAACCGGGAGTGCTGGGCCATCTCGGTTCCCTGGTCCCAGGTGATCGAGCGTTTCACCGCCTCGGGCAGGTCCTCGACCATGCTGGTGAGCACGTCGATCACGGTGGTGGAGTCACGAGTTCCGGGAAGTCGCCCCAGGAGCGTGAACCGGGAGGCCCGTTCGACCAGCGTGATGATCCCGGAGTTGTTCGGCCCCACGACCAGGTCTCCTTCCCAGTGGCCGGGGATCTTCCTGCCCGCGTGCTCGGCCGCGAGCATCTCCTCGCGATCGGCCAGCCGGTGCCCGTTAAGCCAGCTGCGCTTGTTCCGGGCCGGCAGCTTCGAGGACGGGATACGACCCTTACGGCCGGAACGAATCGCGCCTTCGACCGTCAGCTCGTGCCGCAGCGCTCCCGCGCCCTGGACGTAGAGAGCCTGGTAGAGGGTCTCGTGGCTGATCTGCATGTTCTTATCGTCCGGGAACAACCGGCGCAGGCGCACGCTCACCTGCTGCGGCGACAGCTTCTGATCCAGCATCGCCACGACCATCCGGCGCAGCAACGGCAGGGTCTCGAGCTTGAACGCCTTCGGGCGCGCCCGGGCCTGATCAGCCCAGAACTGTGCCAGCGCGGCACTGTAATGAGCATCGTGATTGCCCCACCGGCCGTCTTCCGCGATCAGGCTGTGACGAGCGATCTCGCGGAACACCGTCGAGCGATGAACCCGCAGGCCAGACGCGATCTCGCCGGGGCTGCGGCCCTGGGCGACACCCAGCTCGATGAGAATTCGGTCAGCGAGCTGGAGCCTCCGCCCGTGCCCTGAGGCTGCGCCGAAGCTCTTCGCCGCCGGCGGCAGGATGACCGAGGACGAGGCGTGCCTGCTGGGTTTTCCGGGCTTGAGCATCACCCCAGCCTGCCGCAGCCACTTCCTCA
>DUOQ01000314.1 GCA_012838755.1 Propionibacterium sp.
CATTGCGCAAGGGAAACGCCCGGTCCCATTCCGAACCCGGAAGCTAAGCCTTGCAGCGCCGATGGTACTGCACCCGAAGGGGTGTGGGAGAGTAGGACACCGCCGAACACACCCCCCAAGGGGGTGACCCAAGAGGGCCCGAACGCACGCGTTCGGGCCCTCTTCCATTCCTCCATCGAGCCCCCACGCCACGCGTGGGGGCCTTCGTGCGTTGTGGGCCTCGTGTTGGCACCGCTCGGCAACGGCTTTGCCTTGTGTCGCCGACCCCGGCAGACTTGACCAGTGACCGAAGAGAACCGAGACCAGAACTCCCGTGGGCGGGGCGACGAAGGCCGCTCGCAGAATGGGCCGCGCCGCGCCGGCCCCGGACGGGGCGGTTCCTTCGGAAACCGTGAGAACAGCCGCGGCCAGGGACGGGGGCCCCGCCGGGAGGGTGACCGGGACTTCCGCCGTGATGACCGCCAGGGCTTCCGGGGCGGGGATGACCGTCCGCGCCGTGAAGGGGACCGCCCGCGTTGGCAGGACCGCTCAGACGAGCGCCGGCCCCGCGGCGAAGGCGACCGCCCCGGTTTTCGCCGTGACGGCGAGCGTCAGGGGTTCCGATCGGGTGAGGGCCGTCCCCGCCGTGATGACGACCGCGGCTTCCAGCGCGAGGGTGAGCGTCCGCGTTGGCAGGATCGTTCGGACGATCGGGGTCCGCGCAGGGACGACCGGCCGCGGCGTGATGGCGACCGTCCGGGTTTCCGTAGGGACGATCGGCAGGGGTTCCGATCGGGTGACGACCGGCCGCGCCGCGAGGGTGAGCGTCCGCGTTGGCAGGATCGTTCGGACGATCGTCGCCCCCGTCGGGACGGCGACCGGGACGACCGGCGTCCGCGCCAGGGTGGGTTCCGCAGGGACGACCGCCCGCAACGCGATGATCGGCCGCGGGACGACCGTCCCCGTCGTGACGGCGACCGGCCCCGTTGGCAGGACCGCACTGACGACCGCCGCCCCCGCCGCGAGGACCGCTCCGGGTGGGAGGAGCGTCCGCGACGCGACGACCGCCGGGACGAGGGGGACTGGGAGGAGCGCGAGCCGTTCGTGCCGCGTCCGGGCCTGGCCCGCAAGGAGAACGAGCCGGACACGCCCCAGGGCATGGACCTGCGGGAGCTGCCCCGTGGCGTCCGGGCGGAGCTGCGCGGGCTGAGCCCCGAGATGGCCGAGATCGTGGGGGCGCACCTGCTGATGGCCGGCCAGTTGATCGCCACCGACCCCCAGCTCGCCTACGCCCACGCCGAGGCCGCCCGTCGACGGGCCGCACGGCTCTCGGTGACGCGTGAGGCGACCGGCGAGGCCGCGTACGCCGCGGGCGAGTATCAGGTCGCGCTGCACGAGTTCCGGGCCCTGCGCCGGATGAAGGGTGGCACGGAGTTCATCGCGGCGATGGCCGACTGCGAGCGAGCTCTGGGGCGTCCGGACAAGGCGCTCAAGCTGGTCCGCGAGGGCCTGGACGCCAAGCCCGATTTCAGCCAGCGCGTCGAGCTGCGCCTGGTCGAGGCCGGTGCGCGTGTCGACCTCGGGCAGGTCCCCGAGGCGCTGCGCCTGCTCCGCCACGAGATCGAGGCCTCTGCCGGCCGTGGGTCCCGGGCCGCGCGCGTCCGGCTGCGCTACGGGTACGCCGACCTCCTCGAGAAGACCGGGGACCCCGAGAACGCCGAGAAGTGGTTCGCCGCCGCCGCGACCCTGGACAGCGACGGCGAGACCGACGCGGGGGACCGCGTCGCCGCCCTGCAGGGCATCGTCCTCGAGGTCGACGAGGAGGCCCTGGTCGGCGACCCCGAGGACGAGGTCGTCGAGGAACCTGCCGAGGAAACCGGGGCGGAGGAGGACGACAGCGAGAAGGAGGGCGAGTTCGAGGAGGACGAGCCCGCGGCTCCCGTCTCGTTCGTCGACGACGTGGAGGCCGAGGTGGCAGAACTGCTCGGCGAGGACGAGTCCCCGGACCAGGCCTCGGACGACGAGGCCACGAACGGCGACGAAGGCGAGGACGACGACCGGTGACCGACCTGATTGACGGCTACGACGCGATCTTCTTCGACCTCGACGGGGTGCTCTACCTGGGGCCCCAGGCCGTGGAGGGTGCCGTCGAGGGCGTGGCGAGGCTGCACAGGGCGGGCGTCGCCACGGTCTACGTGACGAACAACGCCGCCCGCAGCACCGCCGTCGTGGCGCACCACCTCTCCGACCTCGGCTTCGGTGCCGACAAGTCCGAGGTGGTGTCGAGCGCGCAGGCTGCCAGCGGCCTCCTGCGGCGCGAGCTGGAGCCGGGCAGCAAGGTCCTCGTGGCCGGCACCGACAACCTCGTGGAGCAGGTCCGCCTGGCCGGGATGGAGGTCGTCACGACCTTCACCGAGGCGCCCGTCGCGGTCATCCAGGGCTACGACCCGGCGATGACGTGGCCCCGCCTGGACCAGGCCGCGATCGCCATCCAGCGGGGCGCGCGCTGGTTCGCGACCAACACCGACTCCACCCGCCCCACCGAGCACGGGCTCGTCCCGGGTGCGGGGGCGGCGGTACAGGCGGTGCGCAACACCGTCGACCACGACCCCGAGGTGATCGGGAAGCCGTTCCGCCCGCTCATGGACGAGGCGCTGCGTCGCTCGGGCGCGCAACGCCCGCTGTTCGTCGGTGACCGCATCGACACCGACATCATGGGGGCCCACGCGGTCGGCATCGACTCCTTCCTGGTGTTCACCGGGGCCCACGGCGTCCGGGACCTCTGCCTGGCCCCTGCCGACGGACGACCCACCGCCATCGGCTGGAACGTGCTGTCCCTGTTCGAGCCCGCCCGCACGGCCACCGTGGACGCCGGAGGCGCCACTTGTGGCGCGATCCGGGTCCGCGTCGACGAGGGCGAGGCCGCCCTCGAGGGCGACGTCACCACCCGTGAGGCGCAGCTCGACGCCGCCTGGGCCCTGGCCCAGCTGGTCTGGAACGGATCGGTGTCCACGGCCGAGCCCGTGCTCGCGCAGCTCGACCAGCTCCCCTAGAATTCTTGAACACCGTTCAAGAGGAGATGAACATGGCTCAGCGACGCCAGTCCACCGTCACCGACCTCGCCCTGGTCGCCGTCTTCGCCGGGGTGATCTCGGCGGCGACGCTCGCGCCGGCGATCCCGGTTGGGCCGGTCGGCGTCCCGATCACCCTGCAGACCCTGGCCGTCGCGCTCACCGCGATGATCCTCGGGCCCTGGCGTGGCTTCGCCGCCACCGCGCTCTACATCGTCGTCGGCCTCTCCGGCCTGCCCGTGTTCGCGGGCGGGGCGTCCGGGATCGGCGTTCTGGCCAAGCCGTCGGCCGGCTACCTGCTGGCGTTCCCGCTGGCCGCCCTGCTCATCGGCTGGCTGGCCCGCAAGGTCGTGGTCCGCAGCCAGGCCCGCAACGGACTGCGCTGGGGGCTGCTCTTCCTGGCCGGTCTGGCCGGCTCGTTCGCCTTCGTCCACCCGATGGGCATCGCCGGCATGGCGCTGAACGCGGGGCTGCCGCTCGACAAGGCCTTCCTCGCCGACATCGTCTATTGGCCCGGCGACGTCATCAAGAACATCGCCGCCTCGGTCGTGGCCGTTGCCGTGCACCGTGCCTTCCCGGGCCTCCTGGTCCACCCGACGGTCGAGCGCGCCCGGGCGCAGGAGCCCGTCGCCGTCTGATGATCCAACTGCAGGGCGTGGCGGTCCGAGTCCCGGTGCCCGGCGCGCCGGGGCAGGGCTGGACCACGCGCACCCTGCTGGAGGACACCACCCTCGACCTGCCCGAGCGGCGCGTCGCCTTCATCGGCGCCAACGGCTCGGGCAAGTCCACCCTCCTGCGCCTGTTCAACGGCCTGGTCCTCGCCTCGGCGGGCCGGGTGCTGGTCGACGGGCTCGACCCGGCGTCCGACGGCCGCGGGGTGCGGCGCCGGGTGGGTTTCGTCTTCACCGACCCGCTCAGCCAGTTGGTCATGCCCACGCCCCTGGAGGACGTCGAGCTGAGCCTGCGCCGCACGGTTCGCGACCGCGGCGAGCGGCGGGAGCGGGCGCGCGGGCTGCTCGCGGCGCGCGGCCTCGACCACGTGGCCGAGCAGTCGATCTACGACCTCTCGGGAGGCGAACGGCAGCTGGCCGCCCTGACGGCCGTGCTGGCCGTCGAACCGGCGATCCTGGTCGCCGACGAGCCCACCACGCTGCTCGACCTGCGCAACCGGCTCGCCCTGCGGCGCGCCTTCGCCGAGCTCGACCAGCAGGTCGTCATCGCCACCCATGACCTGGACCTCGCCCAGGATGCCGAACGCGTCCTGGTCGTCGAGGGCGGCCGGATCGTCGCCGACGGGTCCCCGGCCGAAGCCATCGGCCACTACGAGGCGATGATGGCATGAACGCCGCCCGTGCCCTGCTCGGCATCCACGTCCCCGGGACAACGCCCTGGCACCGGATGGGCGTGGGCTGGAAGTATCTGGTCTTCCTCACCCTGACGGTCCCCGCGGTCTTCGGGTCCCCGCCGGTCGTGGTGGGCGCCCTCGTCCTGACCCTGTTCCTGGTCGCGACCACGCGCGCGCCATTGCGTCTGGCCTGGGGGATGCCGCCGGCCCTGGTCGTCCTGTTCGCCCTCGTGGCCGGTTACCACGTCTTCTTCGGCGAGCCGCCCATGGCGGTCAAGGTCGTCGGCACCACGCTCACCGCGCTGTACGCCAGCCGCATCATCCTCATCTCGACGCCCATGCCGGTGCTCATCGACGCGCTGGTGGCGGCCGTCCGGCCCCTGCGGCGCTTCGGTGCCAACCCGGAGCGGTTCGGACTGGCGGTGGCCGTGCTGGTCAGGTCCATCCCCTATGTCATCGCCTCGTTCGGCGAGGTCCGGGACGCCGCCCGTGCCCGCGGGATCGATCGCAACCCGCTGGCGTCGGTCACCCCGGTCGTCATCCAGGCGGTCGCCTACGCGCGGACCACCGGCGACGCGCTCATGGCGCGGGGCCTGGGCGACGACGAGGCGGACGATCCCTCCTAGGATGGTCGGGTGAGCACCGAACCCAGCCAGGACCAGCCCGCCGACGTCGAGCCCGTCGCCGACGCCTCCCTGCCCGTCACCGGCCACCCCGCCATCGATGCGGCGCTGGCCGAGTTCACCCTGGGCGAGGACGTCCACACCCATCACGACGAGATCGCCTCCGCGCTCGACGTCGTGCAGCAGGCGCTCAACCCCACCCAGCACCCGCGCCTCCCGCGCCCCTGACGTGCCCCCCGTGCGCCTGGACGCCGCACTCGTCAGCCGCGGGCTCGCCCGCTCGCGGGGGCAGGCGTCCGACCTGATCGCCGCCGGGCACGTCACCGTGAACGGACGCGTGGCGCGCAAGGCGTCCAGCCCGGTAGCCGATGGCGACACGATCATCGCCGAGACCGATCCGTGGGTCTCGCGGGCCGCGCACAAGCTCCTCGGGGCGCTGGACGCCTCCGGCACCGACGTGGCCGGGTTCCGGGCGCTGGACGCCGGGGCGTCCACGGGCGGCTTCACCCAGGTGCTGCTGGCCCGGGGCGCGAGCCACGTCACCGCCGTCGACGTCGGGCACGGGCAGCTGGCCGAGCCCGTGGCGTCCGACCCCCGCGTCACCAGCCACGAGGGTCTGAACCTGCGTGACCTCACCCCCGAGCACGTGGGGGAGCCGGTCGACCTGGTGGTGGCCGACGTGTCCTTCATCTCGTTGACCCTGCTCGTGGGGCCGCTGCGCTCGGTGGCCCGCGACGGGGCGACCGCCCTGCTCATGGTGAAGCCCCAGTTCGAGCTCGGACGCGACGCGCTCGACTCCCGCGGCGTGGTAGCCGACGCCAGCCGGGTCCCCGAGGCGGTCGACCTGGTCGCCCGCGCGGCGGCCGACGCCGGCTGGCGCGAGGTCTGGCGGGGGATGAGCCCTCTGCCCGGGGAGTCGGGGAACCGCGAAGTCTTCCTCGAGCTCGTCGCGGAGCCCGGCGGCGTCGGTCCCGCCCGTTAGGCTGGCGGACGTGACGCAACGACACATCGCGATGGGCATCCACCACCAGCGGGACGAGGCCGTCGACGCCGCGTGCGACTTCATCGCGCGCCTGGTCGAGCACGGGTTCGTCTGCTGGGTGCAGGAGGGGGCCTACGACGCGCTGGCCGGGCGTGTTGCCGCCGAGGGCGTGCGCGCCTTCGAGGGCGCGCCCGGGGCCGACGTCGAACTCGTGGTCGTGTTCGGCGGTGACGGCACCATCCTGCGCGCCGCCGAGTGGGCGGTGCCGCTGGGTTACCCGGTGCTCGGGGTGAACCTGGGCCACGTGGGCTTTCTCGCCGAGCTCGAGACGAGCGAGGCGCACGACCTGGTCGACCGCGTCGTGCAACGCGACTACCGGGTCGAGGAGCGCCTCTGCCTCGAGGTGGAGCTGCGCGAGGAGCCCGGGGGCGAGGTCGTCTGGTCGAGCTACGCCATCAACGAGGTGTCGCTCGAGAAGGCCGCCCGGGAACGCATGATCGAGGTGCTGGTCGACATCGACGGGCACCCGCTGTCGCGGTGGGGCACCGACGGGGTACTCGTGTCGACGCCCACCGGCTCGACGGCGTACGCCTTCTCGGCGCAGGGGCCCGTGCTGTGGCCCGACCTGGACGCCCTGCTGGTCGTCCCCCTGCTGGCGCACGCGCTGTTCGCCCGGCCGCTGGTGCTGAGCCCCCGGTCGACGGTCACGATCCGCATGCTCGAGAACCCGCCCATGGGCGGCGTCCTGTGGTGCGACGGCCGGCGCAGCACCTCGGTGTCGCCCTTCAATGAGGTCACCGTGTGCCGCAGCGCGCTCAAGCTGCGCCTGGCCCGGACGTCGGAGCAGCCGTTCGTGCAGCGGCTGGTGCGCAAGTTCGACCTGCCGATCCACGGCTGGCGCGGCCAGGCCGAGCGCGATGCCGCCGCCCGCAAGGCCACCGAGGTGGGGGATGCTGACTGAACTCCGCATCAGCGGGCTGGGGGTCATCGACGACGCGACGCTGGAGCTCGGTCCCGGGTTCACCGCCGTCACCGGCGAGACCGGCGCCGGGAAGACGATGGTCGTCTCCGGCCTGGGGCTCCTGTCGGGCGGGAAGGCCGAGAGCCGGCTGATCCGGCACGGGGCGTCCCGCGCGCTGGTCGAGGGCCGCCTGGTCGCCGACGCCGACCTGGGTGGGCTCACCGAGGAGGTGGGCGGCCAGGTCGAGGACGGGGAGGTGCTCCTCGCCCGCGTGCTGACCCCCTCGCGTTCCCGGGCGCTGGTCGGTGGGGCCCAGGTGACGCTGCCGGGACTGGTCGAGGTGGTTGGCGAACGGATCACGATCCACGGGCAGAGCGAGCAGATCCGGCTCGGCTCGGCCGAGCGCCAGCGCGAGGTGCTCGACGCGTTCGGTGGGGGGACGCTGGCCGCCCTGCTCGACGGCTACCGGACGCGGTGGGCCCAACAGCGCGCGTGGTCGGCCGAACTGGCCGAGCTCCGCACACAGTCGCAGGCACGCGCCCGCGAGCTCGCGCTGCTGGAGTTCGGGCTCGGCGAGATCGAGAAGGTCGACCCGCAACCGGGGGAGGACCTCGCCCTGGCCGCCGAGCAGCGCCGCCTGCAGGCCGTCGACGACCTGCGCCTGGGCGCTCGCGAGGCGATCGTCGCCCTGGCCGGCGACGACGAGGCGTTCACCGATGCGCCGAGCGCGCTCGGCCTGCTCGGGGTGGCGCGCAAGGCCCTGGACGGGATCGCGCCCGACGACGAGGCGGCCGCCGACCTGGGGCGCCGGGTGGAGGAGGCCGCCTTCCTGCTCTCCGACGCCGCCGGCGACCTCGCCTCCTACGCGGCGGGGCTGGACGCCGACCCGACGCGCCTGGAGTGGATCGCCGGGCGCCTGTCCGACCTGCAGGGGCTCACGCGCAAGTACGGCGAGACGATCGACGAGGTGCTCGCCTGGGGTGCGCGCGCCGCCGGTGACGTGGGCCGGCTCACGGGCTCGGATGAACGGATCGGGGAGCTCGAGGGCCTCCTCGCGGCCCTCCGCGAGGAACTCAGGGGCCTGGCCGGCCGGATCACCGCCGCCCGCACGGCTGCGGCGTCCGAACTGGCGGGGCTCGTCGAGGCCGAGCTCGCCGCGCTGGCCATGCCGCGTGCCCGGCTCGCTTTCGAGGTCACGCCCCTGCCCGAGCTCGGGCCGCACGGCGGCGATCAGGTGGTGCTGGTGTTCTCGGCGAACCCCGGGTCCGCGCCCGCACCGCTGGCCAAGGTGGCCTCGGGCGGCGAGCTGTCCCGGGTGAGGTTGGCCCTCGAGGTGGTCCTCGCGCAGGGGGCCGAGGGGCACACCTTCGTCTTCGACGAGGTGGACGCCGGGGTGGGCGGCGCGGTCGCGCTCGAGATCGGCCGCCGGTTGGCGCGCCTCGCCGAACGGTCCCAGGTCGTCGTGGTCACGCACGTGGCGCAGGTGGCGGCGTTCGCCGACCGTCACTTCGTGGTGCACAAGGCCGACGACGGGCAGGTCACTACCTCCGGTGTCCGCGAGGTGGCGGGGGAGGACCGCGTCGAGGAGCTCGCCCGGATGATGGCCGGCCTGGAGGGCACCGACGCCGCCCGCGCGCACGCCGGCGAGCTGCTGGCCGAGGCGTCCCGGGACTGCTCCCCGCGGACGGAACCCGGCCCGGGGGTGGTGGCCACCGCTTGACGCGGGGTGCACAATGGCATGAAATGACACAGGCGTGATTCCGCGCCGGTCGAGGTGATGCTGGGGAAGGCAGCACTTCAGCCGGAAAAGGGGTAGCGCCATGACAACGACCCGCGGGGTCCTCCAGATCCTGTCCGCGCCGTCGCCGATGTGCCCGCACGTGGAGTGGGCCGTGGGCGGCGCCCTCGGCGCGCCCGTCACCCTCGACTGGAAGCCCCAGCCCGCCGAGCGGGCCTCCTACCGCGCCGACTTCACCTGGCGCGGACCGGTCGGCGCCGCGACCCGCCTGGCGAGCGCGCTGAAGCGGTGGCCGCGGATCCGGTTCGAGGTCACCGAGCACGCCACGGCCGAGTCCGAGGGCGAGCGCTACTCCTACACCCCGCAGTTGGGGGTGTTCCACGCCACCATGGGCCTGCACGGCGACATCCTCGTGCCCGAGGACCGCCTCCGGCACGCGATGCTCAGCACCCGCGACGACCGTTCCCTGCGGGCCGCGCTCGACGACCTGATGGGGGCGGCCTGGGACGCCGAGCTGGACGTCTTCCGCCAGGCCGCCGACGGCGAACCGGTGCGCTGGATCTCCGCGGTGGGCTGAGCTGCGGGCCCCGCGGTGGGCTGAGCTGCGGGTCGAGGCAGCCCCCGTCTGCATTTCCGGGTGGCAGATCCCCAGGAATCCTTGGGGATCTGCCACCCGGAAATGCGGTGGGACGAGGCCGATCCGTGGTGAGATGGACCATCAGCCAAGCCGAAGGAGGCACAGGCCATGGGCCGCGTCATCGTTCTCGGTTCGATCAACGTCGACCTCGAGACCAAGCTCGATTCCTACCCCAACCCGGGTGAGAAGGTGGTGGGGGAATCGCTGCAGCGCTATGCGGGTGGGAAGGGTGCCAACCAAGCGGTGGCCGCCCGTGCCCGCGGTGTGGACGTGGAGATGGTCGGTGCCGTCGGGGACGACGACGCGGGGCGCGCGTCGCTGAACCGCCTGTTCGCGAAGGGCATCAAGCTCCGCGTGGAACGCATCCCCCGGGTGCCAACCGGCCACGCGCTGGTGTTCTCCGACGGCCGCACGAACGCGATCGTGGTCCTGCCCGGCGCCAACGCCAAGGTCGAGACCGGCGCGCTGCGCCCGATCCGTGGTTTCGGCGAGGGCGACCTGCTGCTGACCCAGCTGGAGACCCCGGTCGAGGCGGTCGTGGACGCCGTCCGCTACGCCCAGCGCTACGGAGCCCGCGTGGTGATCAACCTGGCGCCGTTCGCCGAGCTCCCCGCCGACGTCATCAAGGCTGCGGACCCGTTGGTCATTCCGGCGCCGGACCTGGCCGCCTTCGAGGCGCTCGGGGTGAAGCCGAAGTCCCTGGTCGTGCTCCGCGGCAGGGAGGGCCTCGACTGGGACGGTGAGCACATCCCCGGCCCGGTCGTCCCCGACCACGAGGTCGTCGACACCGTCGGTGCCACCGACGCGCTCATCGGCACGCTGGCCGCCGAGCTGGTCAAGGGTGCCGACCGGCACGCGGCGGCCTACGCCGGCCTCTCCGCGGCCGCCGACAGCGTCCGCCACCATGGCGCCCAGCCCGACCCGCGCTTGTAACCCGGGGTGCGCCGCACCCCCCGTGCTGCAGAACGAGGCGGCGTTTCTGGCATCCATGTTAGGCGTACCGCTAACCGCCCCATCTTGTTATAGTCAGATGGGGGCCGTCCAA
>DUOQ01000315.1 GCA_012838755.1 Propionibacterium sp.
GCCTGATGAAGCGCGGCGTGAAGCTCGTCACCGACGGCACCGACAACCACCTGGTCCTGCTCGACGTCGCCTCGTCCTTCGGCCTGACCGGCCGCCAGGCCGAGTCGGCGCTGCTCGACTCGGGCGTGGTCACCAACCGCAACTCGATCCCGCGCGACCCGAACGGCGCCTGGTACACCTCCGGGGTCCGGATCGGGACGCCCGCGCTCACTTCGCGCGGCTTCGGCGCCGACGAGTTCGACCGCGTCGCCGAGCTGATGGTGGACGTCCTCAAGCAGACCACGCCGGTGACAGCGTCCAACGGCCAGCCCGGCAAGGCGAAGTACACCCTCGTCGACGGCGTCGCCGACCGCACGAAGGCCGCCGCCGCCGAACTGCTGGACGCCAACCCGCTCTACCCCGGCCTGGAGCTCTGACCCCGCCGGGTGCTGCGGTGACCTCCCTCAGCGCTGCAGCAGCGACCCCTCGACGGTGGTGACGAAGTTGCGCAGCGAGTCGGGTAGGTCGGCGAGGTGCCAGCCTGCGGGACCGTGGTACCAGTCGAGTTCGGTCTCGTCGGGGGTCGGGTCGTCGTCGGTGGCGGCCAGGCCGTCGAGCCACCGGTCGGTGCCGCCGAGCACGATGGCGTAGGGCAGCACCTCGGAGAGTTCCTCGACCTCGCGTCCGGGGGGCATCTCCTCGACCGGCTGGGTGAGCAGGTTCCCACGCAGCAGGCCGAGCCCCGACAGCACGCCGGCGCCGTCCCGCGTACGGGCTGGGGTGTCTTGCGCGACGAGCCCGAAGCCGGCCGCGAGCGCGACCAGCACCAGCCCGGCCACCCCGAAGGTCGTGAACCCCACGAGCAGCAGCGCGACGACCACGGCGGCGCCGAGCAGCACCCAGCCCAGTCGCGTCAGCGCCGAGCGGGTGGCGTCCGGACGCCGCGAGAACCAGCCGCGCTCGACCACGTCGTCGTAGAGCTGGGACTGCACCGTCGGCAGGACCGACCCCACGCACTCCCCCAGTTGGGAGCAGCGCACGACCTCGCCCTCGGGGGCGATCGCGTCGAGCAGCGTCTGCTCGTAGGGGCGCAGCGGCCGCTCGCCGGCGCGCCGCTCGAACTCCCACTCCGCGCGGGCGTAGGCCGAGCGATGCGGCAGCTCGCGGATCAGCAGGTGCCCGTGGACGGCGAGGTCCACGAGCGTGGCGGTGACGTCGACGGGGTCGACGACGCCATCGACCAACGTGCCCACCTGCCCCGGCCGGACGCCGTCGCCCACCTGGAACTCCGCATGCCCCGCCCCGGCGGGACGGAAGGTGCCCACGATCGTGGGGGTGGCGTCCGCCTCGGCGTCGGACAGGAAGCGGCGGCGCAACAGCCACAGGCCGGCCAGCCCGAGCCCGCCGAGCCCCAGGGCGACCGCGAGGGCGAGCGGGGCCAGGGAGAAGGCCCGGTCGAGCGACCAGAGCTGCACGACGTCGGCGTTGGCGGCGACCGTCCCCTGCGGGAAACGGACGACGACCTGGACGACCTCGCCCGCGCCGCGCGGCCCGTCGTGGAAGGTGGGCGTCGGGTTGTCGTGGGTGCCGCCGGCATACCAAGAGCAGGCACCCGGGGCACCGGGCGGGCCGGCCGCGCAGTCGACCATCGTGAAGGGGGCGGGGGTGGCGACGTTGGCCTCGAAGGTGCGCACCGGCAGGTTGAGACCCTGCAGCAGGCGCCAGGTCACGGTGGTCGCTTCGGCGGTGGGGATCGCCGCCCCGCGCACCGTGTAGCTGAGCACGACAGGTTCGTCGGCGACGGGGATGGTGACGACCTGGTAGGCGCCGTCGGCCCTGACCTGCGCCTCGGCGTCGGCGCCGCCGGCGGTGGCGCGCACGTCGTCGAGCGTGAAGCGGAACTCGCGCGACTCGGTCGTCGGCAGCGTGGTCGCGAAGCGCTGCACCAGTTCGCCGGGGCCGCCGGTGGGCGTGATCGTCGCCTCCACGTGCAGGGCGCCGTCGGCGTCGATGCGGGCCTCGACGAGATAGGACTCCACCTCGGTCGCCGCATGCGCGGGCAGCGGAGCCGCCACGAGCGCCAGGGTGAGCGCGACGGCGGCCGCGAGGCGTCCGAGGATCGTGCGTGCGGTGGTCACGATCGTGAACCTACCGCACCCGGCTAGGGTGGGCGCGTGAGCCAGACGCCGTGGGGAGCCCCGCCACCGCCGCGCCGCGGCACGCCCTGGCCGCCCCCACAGCAGTACCGCGCGCCCCAGCAGTACCGGGTCCCCCAGCAGCGCGCGCCCCAGCAGTGGCCACCCCGGCAGCAGTGGTCGGCGCCTCCGCCTCCGCGCCCGCCCAAGCGCAGCGGATTGGGCAACATCGTCCGGGTCGTGATGGCGGTGGTGGCGATCATCATGATCGCGAACGTCGTGCGCGGGTTCCTCGACGACGCCCGCGCACAGATACCGCGCCTCCCTGGCACCCCATCAGCTCCTTCCGAGCCCTCGGAGCCGACGGGGCCGTTCAACCCGCCGCGCCCGGACGCCCCGGCACCGGCCCCGCAAGTGCCCGGTGACCCCACCTCGCCGTACCGCAACGAGGACTACACGCCCCCGGGCATCGACCGGAACCCTCCTCCGGTGCCCGGCCCCCGCAACATGGACGCCGCGGGCCGCCTCGTGCGGGGGAACCCGCTCTACGACGAACAGGTCCCCACGCCGACGAACTGCCGCATGGCGGCGATGGACGTGCGGACGGCCTCGGCGTCCGAGAAGCAGGACCACTTCAACGAACTCATGGGCTGCCTGATGACGGTGTTCGCCGAGCCGGTCGAGCAGGCCGGGTTCACGATGCCGCGCCCGCCCGTGGTGGTCTACAACCGCCCGATCAAGACGGCCTGTGGCGACTTCAGCGAGGTCAACGCCGCCTACTGCACCGGCGACCAGCGCGTGTACTACGCGAACTCGCTGCTGCGCGCGTTCCCGCCGCAGGTGGCCGGCGCCCCGTACGCGGCGGAGATGATCCTCGCCCACGAGTTCGGCCACGCCATCCAGGCGCGGACCGCGATCCTCGTCTCGGGCAAGTACCTGGAGCAGGACGCCCGCAGCGAGCGCGCGGCGATGGACCTGTCCCGGCGGACCGAGGTGCAGGCCGACTGCCTGGCCGGCCAGTACGTCCGCTCGGTCGCCCAGAGCCAAGGGCTCGGGGAGGGCGAGCTGGGCCGGCTCAGCGACCTGGCGTACAACCTCGGTGACGACGTGCTGTCGGGACGCCCCGGCTGGTCGGGCGGCCACGGCACGGGCAACGCCCGGCAGGACTGGTTCGACCGCGGCCTGGGCAGCGACGCGATCGGCGCGTGCAACGCCTTCGTCGCGAGCGAGGACGAGGTCCGCTGAGCCGATCGGTCAGGCCGGCAGGACGAGCGCGGTCGCCACGGCGGCAACCCCCTCGCCGCGCCCGGTGAGGCCGAGCCCATCGGTGGTGGTCCCCGACAGGGTCACGGGGGCTCCGATGGCCTCGGACATGACCGCCTCGGCCTCGGCACGACGCCCCGCCAGGCGCGGCCGGTTGCCGATCACCTGGACCGCGACGTTGCCGATGTCGAAGCCCGCTGCGCGCACGCGCCGGGCCGCCTCGGTGAGGAACGCCGCCCCGGACGCCCCGGCCCACTCGGGCTCGGACGTGCCGAAGTTGCTGCCCATGTCGCCCAAACCGGACGCGGAGAACAGGGCGTCACAGGCGGCGTGCGCGGCGACGTCGCCGTCGGAGTGCCCCGACAGGCCGGCCGGCTCGTCGGGGAAGTGCAGGCAGGCGCACCACATCGGGACGCCGGGCTCGAGCGCGTGCACGTCGGTGCCGATGCCGACCCTCATGCCCGGCCCTGCGCCACGAGGGCCTCGGCGAGCAGCAGGTCGAGCGGTTCGGTCACCTTGAACGCGTCGCGGGAGCCCTCCACCAGCGTCACCTGACGCCCGCTGAACTCGACCGCGGCCGCGTCATCGGTCACCGCGACGCCCGACTCGGCCACCATCCAGTGGGCCTCCTCGAGGACGCCCCGGCGGAAGCCCTGCGGGGTCTGCACCGCACGCAGGCTGGCGCGGTCGACGACCGTGGAGCCGTCGTCGACGAGCTCGCGGATGGAGTCGGAGACGGGCACGACGGGCACGACCGCGTCGGCGCCGGCGCGCACCGCCTCGATGACGCGCCCGACGACCTCGGGCGGGACGAAGGCCCGCGCCGCGTCGTGCACGAGGACGACCTGGGCGTCGGCGTCCGCCTCGGGGAGGTCGGGCAGCAGCGCGATTCCGTGCGCGACCGAGTGCTGGCGCTCGGCACCGCCGTCGGCCCACAACACCGGGACGGGGGCGTCGGCCAGGGCGTCGACGAAGGGCTCGCGGCCCTCGACGGGCGCCACCACGATGACCTCACCGACCCCGCCGGCGGCCAGTTGGGCGACCGCGCGGGTCAGCAGGGGGACGCCGGCCACCGGGACCAGCGCCTTGGGGACATCGGCACCCAGCCGGGAACCGGAACCGGCCGCCACCACGATGGCGACGACCGGTACGGGATTGTTGATGTGTTCACCCATGGGTGGTCAGGAGGCCAGCACCTCGTCGAGCATGACCTCGGCACGATCGTCGGAGACCTTCTCGGCGAGCGCGAGCTCGGAGACGAGGATCTGACGGGCCTTCGCGAGCATGCGCTTCTCGCCGGCCGAGAGGCCGCGCTCACGCTCACGGCGCCACAGGTCGCGGACGACCTCGGCAACCTTCATGACGTTGCCCGAGTGCAGCTTCTCGAGGTTGGCCTTGTAACGGCGCGACCAGTTCGTCGGCTCCTCGGCGTGCGGGGCGCGCAGCACGTCGAACACGCGCTCCAGGCCCTCGGCGTCGACGACGTCGCGGACGCCCACGAGATCGAGGTTGCATGCCGGGACCCTGACCACCAGGTCGTTCTGGCCTACGATGCGGAGGACGAGGTAGAGGCGCTCCTCACCCTTGATCGTCCGGGTTTCGATGTCTTCGATGACGGCCGCACCGTGGTTCGGGTACACAACCGTTTCGCCGACCTGAAAAGTCATATTCATAGACCCCTTTCCCACGGACTAGCATACCACGGACCGCGAGGCCCCCGCCGGGGTATCACCCCTAGCCAAGGCATGATTCAGGGTCTTGACAAGTGGCGCGGAGTGTGCTCGGGCGCGCCTGAGGGTAGAGGTGAGCCCATCCAAGTGGGTCATGCCCCACATTAGGACGACGACGCGCCGGACGCCAGCGGCGACGCGCGGTCGCCACTCCTGGGGGACGCCCACGTTCGGTCCCGTTTTCGCAACGTTCTCGCCACGGGAGAACGCGGCTAACCATCCGGCACCGGGTTTCGTTATTGTGTGCTGCGATACCAAGGTTTCGACCCAGGAGGCTCCTGACATGGATTCAAGCACCCGCCGCCGTCGCCGGGCCGTCCGCACCGTTGTCGCCGGCGTCGGCGTCAGCCTGCTCCTCACCGGTTGTGGGTTCGACATGCAGACGCTCCAGCAGTACACCCCCGCCCACGGCGTGAACGTCGACCTGGAGGCGGGCGAGGCCAAGCGCCAGCTCAAGGTCCGCAACCTCCTGGTCGTCTCGGACGAGAGCGGCGAAGGCTACCTCTCCGCCTCGATCGTGTCGCCGGTCGCCGACGAACTGGTCAAGGTCGAGGGCATCGCGCACAAGTCCGACAACTCCGAGGGCGGCGCGCTGACGGTGTCGGGCAGCCCGGTCAAGCTCGAGCCCAACCGCCTCGTTGTGCTCACCGACCCCGAGCCCGCCTACACGGTGTCGGGCGCCGACCTGCAGCCCGGCCTCACGGTCGACCTCGTGCTGACCTTCGCGTCGGGTCTCGAGGCCGCCACGACCGCCCCGGTCATGAGCTCCGAGGACCCGATCTACGCCACGGTCTCGCCGAAGGCCTGATCCCGCGGGCCCCTGCGGGGCTCACACCCCGTAGGTGCTCTCCTCCGAGAAGAGGGTGCTCACCGACTCGCCCAGGTGGATGCGACGCACCGCCTCCGCGAACAGGGGTGCCACCGACAACGTCACCAGGCCGTCGATCGGCTTGCCCTGCGGCACGGTGTTCGTCGTCACGACCTTGTCGATGTCCGTGCGCGCGTTGAAGGTCTCGACCGCCCGGCCGGTGAACAGCCCGTGCGTGCACACCACCGAGATGCGCTGCGCGTCGTAACCGCGCACGCAGTCGATCAGCGTCATGATCGACCCGCCGGTGGCGATCTCGTCATCGAGGATGATGCAGTCCTTGCCCTGCACGTCACCCACGATCGCGTCGATGACGACCGTGTCGTCGGCCAGCCGCCGCTTCGACCCGGCGGCCACCTCGACGCCCAGGGCCCGCGCGAACCGGTTGGCGGCCTTGGCGTTGCCGAAGTCGGGTGAGACCACGACCGTGTTGGACAGGTCCCTCCCCCGGAAGTGCTCGGCGAGGACCGGCAGGGCCGTGAGGTGGTCGACCGGCATGGAGAAGAAGCCGTGCACCTGCTCGGAGTGCAGGGTCATCGTCAGCACGCGGGTCGCCCCGGCGGTCGCCAGCAGGTCGGCCACGAGGCGTCCCCCCACCGAGATGCGGGGGGCGTCCTTCTTGTCGGAGCGCGCGTACGCGTAGTGGGGCATGACCACGTTGACCTGGGCGGCGGACGCCCCGCGTGCGGCGTCCACCATCATGAGGAGCTCCATCAGGTTCTCCTGCGTGGGCGGCGCCACCGGTTGCACGATGTACACGTCGCGCTGGCGGCAGTTGTCGCGCAGCTGCACCTGCAGGCAGTCGTTGCTGAACCGCGTCACGCGGGTGGGCGACAGCTGGACCCCGAGGAGGTCGCACATCTCGCGGGCGAACTCGGGATGGGCCTGTCCGGAGAACACCACGACATCGTTGGTCACGTGCCGCATCCTACGGGCGCCCGCGGGCGCCGGGACGGGCGTCCGGCGGTTCAGCCGTTGAACTTGTAGCCGAGCCCGCGCACGGTCACCAGGATCTCGGGGTTGGCCGGGTCGGCCTCGACCTTGCCGCGCAGGCGCTTGACGTGGACGTCGAGGGTCTTGGTGTCCCCGACGTAGTCGGCGCCCCAGACGCGATCGATCAGCTGGCCGCGGGTCATGACGCGACCGGCGTTGCGCAGCAGCATCTCCAGCAGCTCGAACTCCTTCAGCGCCAGCCGCACCGGTTCGCCGTCAACCCAGACCTCGTGGCGCTCGACGTCCATCCGGACGCCGTGGCCCTCGATCACGTCGGGCATCAGCTCGGTGTCGGCCCCGCGCCGCAGGACGGCGCGCACGCGGGCCAGCAACTCACGGTGGCTGAAGGGCTTGGTGACGTAGTCGTCGGCACCCAACTCGAGGCCCACGACCTTGTCGATCTCGGAGTCGAGGGCCGTGACCATGATGATGGGCACGGTGCTGCGCTGGCGCAGCCGGCGGCAGACCTCGGTGCCGGACAGCCCGGGCATCATCAGGTCGAGCAGCACGATGTCGGCGCCGTGGCGCTCGAACTGGGCCAGCCCCTCCTCGCCGTCGGCCGCCAGGATGACCTCGAACCCTTCCTTGGTGAGCATGAAGCCCATGGCTTCGCGATAGCTCTCCTCGTCCTCGACGATCAGGACCACGCTCATCCGTCTTCCTCCTCCTCGTCGGGGGCGGCCGGCAGGATGATCGTGAACGTCGACCCGCTCCCCAGCTTGCTCCACACGGTGACCTCGCCCCCGTGTCCCTCCACAATCTCGGCCACGATCGAGAGGCCGAGGCCCGTCCCGCCGGTCTGCCGGCTGCGGGCGTAGTCGACGCGGTAGAACCGCTCGAAGATGCGCTGGGTGTCCTCCGGGCCGATCCCGATGCCGTTGTCGGTGATCGCGATCGCGACCTTGCGGTCGCCGTGCTCCTCCACCGTACGGGTGGTCACGACGACGCGCGCCTTCTCGTCGGAGTAGGTGATGGCGTTGTGGACCAGGTTGACCACGGCGGTGACCAGTTGCTCGCGCTTGCCGCGCACCACGAGGCCCTCCTCGCCGCCCCGGGTCAGGCTGACGTGGCGCTGCTCGGCCAGCTGCCGGCTGCGGTCGATGGCCAGGCCCACGACGTCGTCGACGAGGACCTCGTCGGAGCTGGTCACCGGCTCGCCCTGGAGCCGGGACAACTGCACGATCTGGGTCACCAGCTGCGAGAGCCGGGAGGACTCGGACTGGATCTTCCGCGAGAAGTGCGCCACGGCGTCCGGGTCGTCGGCGGCCTGCTCAACCGCCTCGGCCAGCAGCGTGATGGCCCCGACCGGCGTCTTGAGCTCGTGGGTGGCGTTGGCCATGAAGTCGCGCGCGGACGCCTGCACGCGCAGCGCGGCGCCGCGGTCGTCACCGATGACGAGGACGGAGCCGTCCTGGAGGCGCAGCACGCGCACGGCGAGCCGCTGTTCGGCGCGCTGGCCGCGGCCCGGGCGGGTCTGGTCGAGGTTCACCGACGCCGTCTCCCCGGTCCGGCGCACCTCGCGCACCAGGTCCAGCAGGGCCGGGATCGCGACGCGGTTGCCGCGCACCAGGCCCATGTCGGTGGCCTGCTCGTTGGCGGCCAGGATGTCGTCGATGTCACCGATGACGGCCCCGCCCGACCGGAGGGCGTCCAGGATGCGCCGGCGCTCGGCATGCGCGTCGACCTCCTCGGGCTCCGCGCGGCGGTGCAGGACGAACCAGGCGACCAGGTAACCCGCGAAGACTCCGACGAGGAGGCCGATCAGGGCGGCGAGAGCGGGCGACACAACGCTCAGCATAGGCGTGACGGGCTCGTGCGGGCGGCCGGGTTCGACCCTGCCCCGCGCGGGCCCCCAAGCGTTCACCGAGTGTTCACCCGGCGTTGGCCCAGAGGGCCGCCTATGCTTCTCGGAGGGGTCGTAACGTGGCGCCCCGTGCCTTGGAGGCGCACCCCACTGAACGCGAAGGAGCGCAGATGCGCGAGAGCTACCAGCAGGAACTCACGGCCGTCGTCGACGACCTCGTCACCATGACCGACCGGGTCCAGGTCGCGGTGCAGGAGGCCACCAAGGCCCTGCTGACCAGCGACCTGGCCGCCGCCGAGAAGGTGATCTCCGACGACTCCATCCTGGACCAGCTCCACGACGACCTCGAACAGCGCTGCTTCATCCTGCTTGCCCGTCAGGCCCCCGTGGCCGGCGAACTGCGCACCCTGGTCGCCGCCCTGCGCATGGTCGCCGACCTGGCCCGGATGGGCGACCTGTCCGCCCACATCGCCAAGATCGCCCGCATGCGCTACCCGCGCGGTGCTGTGCCCGAGTCGATGCAGCCGAACTTCCAGCGGATGGCGGTGCTGGCCAGCGAGATGGTTGAGATCGCCGGTCGCACCCTGCGCGAGCGCAACGTGCTGGACGCCGAGAAGATGGCCGACCACGACGAGGAGGTCGACGAGCTGCGCAGCCACCAGTTCCGGATCCTGCTCGACGACGCCTGGGGCCACGGCGTCGAGGCCGCCGTCGACTGCGCGCTGCTGGGCCGCTACTACGAGCGCATCGCCGACCACGC
>DUOQ01000316.1 GCA_012838755.1 Propionibacterium sp.
ACTCCCCCGCCTCGGCGGCCCCGATCGCGCGCGGTGCCGACGCCCCGCGTCCCTGGCCGACGGCGTCCCCGACGACCACGCCGAGCCCCACCCCGACCCGGACGCCGACGCCCACGCCGACCCCCACCCCATCGGTGGAGCCGACGGACTCCCCCAAGGCAGGCAAGGCGACCGGTCCGGTCACCGACACCCCGTTCGAGGTCGACGGCATCCCGGTCGTGAGCAAGGACCACCGGCTGTCGGCGTCCTACGTCCCGCCGTGGGCGGGTGAGCCGAACGGGCTGCACCCCGACGCGACCGCCGGGTTCCGGGCGCTGGGCGCGGCCGCGAAGGCGGACGGGCTGGCGTTCTCGATCCGGTCGGGGTACCGCAGCCACGCCACCCAGAAGGGCAGCTTCAACCGGGCGATGCAGCAGTACCCCGAGAAGACCGCACGCTTGTACTTCGCCGAGGCCGGGGCGTCCGAGCACCAACTCGGCCTCGCGCTCGACGCGTGGGACGGCAAGAACCGCGGCACCGCGTTCGCCCGCACCGAGCACGCCGCGTGGCTGGCCGAGCACGCGCACGAGTTCGGGTTCATCGTCCGCTACCCGCAGGAGAAGACCCACATCACCGGCTACGCCTGGGAGTCGTGGCACCTGCGCTGGGTGGGCACCGAGGTGTCACAGCACTTCACGCCGGGCTCGGGGCTGACGCTCGAGGAGTACCTCGGCCTCGCCTGAGGATCCCGCCATGGACGCCGACCGCCTGCTCGACGAGACCGCCGCCCTGCTCCGCGCCCGCGGCGAACGGATGACCGGGCCCCGCCGCGCCGTGCTGCTCGCCCTCGCGCGCAACCCTGGCCACCACGCGCCCGACGACGTGGCGCGCCTGGTCGCCGACCTCGACGCCACCGTGCATCGCTCGAGCGTCTACCGCTGCCTGGAGGCGCTCCGCTCGCTGGGCGTGGTGCAGCACGTGCACGTCGGCCACGGCGCGACCGTCTACCACCTCACCGACACCGAGGCCGTCCACGCGCAGTGCCGCCACTGCGGCGCGCTCTTCACACTGCCCGCCTCGGTGCTGGACGCCGCGGGCTCGGCCCTGCGCGACGAGCACGGCTTCGCCCTGGACGCCACCCACGTGGCCCTGTCGGGCACCTGCGCGGACTGCCTCAACGCCTGAGCAGTCCCCGGTCGAACCCCCAGGGGAGTTCGAGGCGGTGGCGGGCGAGGAGGTCGTCGTCGGCGAAGACCTCGCGGGGTGGGCCGTCGGCGACGATCCGGCCGGCGTCCAGCACGATGACGCGGTCGCAGGCCTGCAGGGCCAGGGGGAGGTCGTGGGTGATGACGACCAGGGTGGTGTCGAGGCGTCCGAGCAGGTCGACCAGGTCGCGGCGGGCGGCCGGGTCGAGCATCGAGGTGGGTTCGTCGAGGACGATGACGTCGGGTTCGAGGACGAGGATGCCGGCCAGGGCGACGCGCTGCTTCTGCCCGTAGGACAGGTGGTGGGGCGCCCGGTCGACCAGGTCATGGGCGCCCACCGACATCAGGGCGGCGGCGACCCGGTGGTCGAGCTCGTCGCCGCGGACGCCGGCATTGAACGGCCCGAAGGCGACGTCGTCGGCGACGGTGCTGGAGAAGAGTTGGTCGTCGGGGTCCTGGAACAGCATCCCGACCCGGCGGCGGACCGCGGCCAGGGAGCGCCGGTTGATGGGCGTCCCGGCGATGGAGACGCTGCCCGCACGGGGGGTGAGGAGCCCGTTGAGGTGCAGGGCGAGGGTGGTCTTGCCGGCGCCGTTCGGTCCGAGGATCGCAACGCGCTCCCCCGCGGCGATGCGCAGGCTGACCCCGTCGAGGGCGGACCGGCCATCCGGATAGGCGTAGTGGACGTCGTCGAGGTGGATCATCGGCTGTCCTCGGTGGGGGTCCAGCCGCGGGCGAGCATGGCCCGGTGCACGCGTTCGCCGTGCTCGTAGGAGCGCAGGAACAACACCCCCAGGGCCTGGGTGAGCGCGGGCCAGGCGGCGGGCGTCCGGGGGTCGAGGCCACGGGCCGCCTGGGCGCGGGACAGGGCCTGCCAGCGCCCGGCCGTGACCGTCAGGTAGCGGGCGAAGAACTGCCCGATCTGGGTGAGCGGCTCGGGCACGCGCAGCCGGCGCAGGCCGGCCAGCATGAGTTCGGGCGGGGTCGAACGGGCGAACGCCAGGGCCGCGAGCACCGAGATCGTGCCCTTGGCCAGCAGCGACCAGCCGGCCCACAGGCCGTCGACGCTCAGCTGGAACGGGCCCACGGGGATGCGCTCACCGAGGGCGACGAACGGCATGAGCAGGGCGAACAGCAGGAAGGGGACCTCGACCGACAGCCGGGGCAGCACCCATCGCCAGGTCGCGCCCGCGCGGGCCAGGAACACCAACGCGACCACGAACGGGATCGCGTAGGGCCACGTCGCCTCCCGCGGCAGCGCCACCACGGCGGCGGCGAACGCCACCAGCCCGACGATCTTCACCGCGGCACGGCCACTCCCCCGCGGGTGCATCAGGCCCGCCGCAGGACGCGCGTCAGGCCGAGCACGATCGCCCCGACCACGAGGACGCCGACCAGCCCGGCCAGGCCGTTCGACAGCAGGGCGTTGGTGACCCCCGCGACCCCATAATCGGCCAACGGGCCGGACGCCACCGCACTGTCGGCGGCAGCGGTGTCGAAACCGAGCACCTCGGCGGTCCACTCCAGGCCGTCGGGGGACGCCGACGCGAACGCGCTGATGCCCACGGCGACCACGACCACGACGCCGAGGGCCACCCACCAGAACCGCCGGTTCATGCGGGCACCCCCGCCGGGTCGCGGTCGGGGACGTGCACCAGGTCGGGCCGCGACGCCACCACCGCGGCCAGCACGCCGAAGGTGATCACCGCCTCGCCGATCCCGATCAGGGTGTGGACGCCGAGCATCGTCCCCGCCAGTGCAGCCAGCGGGACGGGGACCGCGCCGCCCACGGCGTACAGAACGGTGAACACCAAGGCTGCTGCGGGCACGCCGAGGAAGGCGCCCACCGCGCCGGCCAACGGAACCAGCCGCCGAGCGCGCGGGGCGAACCGGCGCACGAGCGCGGCCCCGGCCCAGCCGACCCAGACCGCCACCACCGCGAGCAGCAGCACGTTGGTACCCAGCGCGGTCAGGCCCCCATCGGCGAACAACAGGGCCTGGACCACCGTCACCACGGTCAACACCAACGTCGCGGTCCACGGGCCCACCAGCACTGCCGCCAACGCGCCCCCGATCAGGTGCCCGGACGTGCCCGCCCCCACCGGGAAGTTCACCATCTGCGCGGCGAACACGAACGTGGCGACCAGCCCCGCCAGCGGAGCCGTGCGCTCGTCGAGCTCACGCCGGGCACCCCGCAGGGCCACGCCCACCGCAGCCACCGCCACCACCCCCGTCGCCGCCGACACCGGCAACGACAGGAACCCGTCCGGAACGTGCATGACACCCCTCTTCTTGCGACTTGTTCGCAACAAGCATGCCATGGACGGCCCCTCCCTGTGCTGTGCGAGACTGCCGCATGGTCACTCGCACCGACATCGTCGTCGTGGGCGCCGGGCTCGCCGGGCTCGTCGCCGCCTGTGAAGCAGCGGATGCGGGGGCGCGCGTCCTCGTCCTCGACCAGGAACCCGAGCAGTGCCTGGGCGGGCAGGCCCACTGGAGCCTCGGCGGGCTCTTCCTCGTCGACTCGCCCGAGCAGCGCCGCCTGCGCGTGCGCGACTCGTTCGACCTCGCGTGGTCCGACTGGCTCGGCTCGGCCGGGTTCGACCGCGACACCGACCACTGGCCGCGCCGCTGGGCCGAGGCGTACGTCCACTTCGCCGCCGGCGAGAAGCGCGCGTGGCTCCGCGCGATGGGTCTGCGGCTCTTCCCCGTCGTCGGCTGGGCCGAACGTGGGGACGGGCGCGCCGACGGCCACGGCAACTCGGTGCCCCGCTTCCACCTCACGTGGGGCACCGGCCCCGGCGTCCTCGAGCCCTTCATCGCCCGCGCCCGGGCCCACGAGGCCTCCGGACGCCTCACCTTCGCCTTCCGGCACCGCGTCGACGAGGTCCTGGTCGAGGACGGCCAGGCCGTCGGCGTCCGCGGCACCACGCTCGCCCCGGACGCCACCCCCCGCGGCACCGCCTCCACCCGCGAGGCCGTCGGCGACTTCGAGGTCCGCGCCGGCGCGACGATCGTGACCAGCGGTGGCATCGGCGGCGACCTCGACCTGGTGCGCCGGTTCTGGCCCGAGCGGCTCGGCACCCCGCCCGGGCAGATGGTGGCCGGCGTCCCCGCCCACGTCGACGGGCGCATGCTCGGGATCGCCGAGTCCGCCGGCGCGAGCCTGGTCAACCGCGACCGCATGTGGCACTACACGGAGGGCCTCCGCAACTGGGACCCGGTCTGGGCCGACCACGGCATCCGCATCCTGCCCGGGCCGAGTTCGCTGTGGCTCGACGCGTTCGGACGCCGCCTGCCCGCCCCCTGCTACCCGGGCTTCGACACCCTGGGCACCCTGCGGCACTTGCGCACCACGGGTCGCGACTGGTCGTGGTTCATCCTCACCGCGAAGGTGATCGAGAAGGAGTTCGCGCTGTCGGGCAGCGAACAGAACCCCGACCTGACCGGGCGCGACCTCAAGCTCGTCGCCCAACGCGTGAAGCCCGGGCCGCCGGGGCCGGTGCAGGCGTTCCTCGACCACGGCGCCGACTTCGTGCAGGCCCGCTCGGTCGAGCAACTCGTCGCCGGCATGAACGACCTGGTCGACGAGCACCTCCTGGACGCCGCCGACGTGCGGCGCATCGTCGAGGCCCGCGACCGCGAGATCGCCAACCCCTTCGGCAAGGACGCCCAGCTCACCGCCCTGCGCGGTGCCCGCAACTACCTCGGCGACAAGCTGATCCGCGCGGCGTCCCCGCACCGGTTCCTCGACCCGAAGGCCGGACCGCTCATCGCCGTGCGCCTGTCGATCCTGACCCGCAAGACCCTCGGCGGCATCGAGACCGACCTCGAGGGCCGGGTGCTGCGCGCCGGTGCCGCACCCAACGAGGTAGGCACGGCGTCCGGACGCCCCGAGCCACTGCCCGGGCTGTACGCGGCCGGCGAGGTGGCCGGCTTCGGGGGTGGCGGGATGCACGGCTACAACGCGCTCGAGGGCACCTTCCTCGGCGGATGCCTGTTCTCCGGGCGCGAGGCCGGACGCGCCGCAGCCCGCGGCGTCCGGTGACGGGTGTGCCGCACGGGGGCGGTGCTGGCTAGCATGAGCCGATCACAGGCGAGAGAGGAAACGATGTCTGACTCGTACGAGATCACGATCCCGGTTGCGACCCCGGGCCCCGACGGCACGGCCCACATGCCGGCCACGCTGGTCAGGCCCGGCGGCACCCTGGGCGGCGGGGGCATCGTCCTGGTCCAGGAGATCTTCGGCCGCAGCGACTACATGCGCCGTCGCGCCGCCGACCTGGCCGAGCTGGGCTACAACGTCCTCCTGCCCCAGGTCTTCTGGCGGATGGGCGTGGACACCATCCCCGAGCAGTCCCCGAACGCGCTGGAGGTCGCGATGGGGCACGTCCAGGCCCTCGACTGGGAGCTCGCCGTCGCCGACATCCGCAACGCCATCACGTGGCTGCGCGACGACCCGCACAGCGAGGAGGCCGTCGCGCTGGTCGGCTTCTGCTTCGGCGGCGGGCTGGCCTATGCGGCGCTCCAGGGCGCACGCGGTCGCGAGCATGCCGACGCCCTTGTCAGCTACTACGGGTCGGCGCTGCCCAACCTGGTCGACGGCCCGACGGTGCACGCGGCGTCCCTGCACCACTTCGGTGACCAGGACGCGTGGATCCCGCTCGAGACGATCAAGCACATCCAGGAGGTCGTCGAGGCCGACGGCGCCGAGTTCCACCTGTGGGACGGCGCGAACCACGCCTTCGACAACCCCGTGCCCGAGCTGGGCCTGCACGACCCGCGCGCGTCACGCGAGGCGTGGGAGGTCACCGTCGACTGGCTCGCCGAGCACCACCCGGTGTGATCAGCGCGCTTCGACCTCCGCGATGTCCTTGCCGGCCGCCTTCCAGGCGCTGAAGCCGCCGTCGAGGTGGGCGACCGTGTCGAAGCCCATGTCCTGCAGCGTCTTGGCGGTGAGCGCCGAGCGCCACCCCGAGCCGCAGTAGAGCACCAGGGTGCGACCGTCGTCGAGGCCCGACTTGTAGTAGGGGCTCTCGGGGTCGACCCAGAACTCGAGCATGCCGCGCGGCGCCTTGGCCGCCCCGGGGATCATCCCCTCGCGCTGCAGCTCACGCGGGTCACGGATGTCGACCAACTGGTAGGCCGGGTCGTCGAGCAACTCGACCGCCTCATCGACGCTGATGTTGCGGATCTCACCGCGCGCCGCCTCCACGAGGGACGCCGACGGGCGAGTGAGCGGGGTACCGGGTTCGCGGGTCATGCGCCCACGATGGCACACCGGGGCGTCCCTCCCCAAGTGGGGCGCGACTGGTGTAGGACGGTGCCCGTGGACGACTGGGCCGAGTACAACGACTTCCAGCTCGAGAAGGGTCGCGGGCCGCGCGACCAGCTGCTCGAGGCGCTCGAGCTGACGGGCCCCGGCGCCGACCGCGTGGCGGTCGACCTCGGTTGCGGCGCGGGGCTCGAGTCGCTGGCGCTGGCCC
>DUOQ01000033.1 GCA_012838755.1 Propionibacterium sp.
GGCCTGCCGCGACGGCATCGGGGGAGTGCGCGCCAGCCTGGGCGAGCACGTCAGCCCCGAGGTGCTGGAGGCCGCGCTGGCGGCCTGGCACGAGCAGGCCGAGCTCCTGCGACGGCGCCGCCGCGAGGTCGCGCTGGTGGAGGAGGCGCTGCGCGGAGGGGTGTTCGTTCGCAAGCTGTGACACTCGGTCGACCTCCGTGACTGGGAGGAACGAGCCGGGGGGCCTAGAATCGACCCCATGTCGTTTCTCGAGGCGGTGCACGGCCCGCGGGACCTGCGGTCGCTGAGCGCCCCGCAGCTGGTCGAGCTGGCCGACGAGATCCGCACCTTCCTCGTGCGCACCGTCAGCCGGACCGGTGGCCACCTGGGGCCGAACCTGGGCGTGGTCGAGCTCACGATCGCCCTGCACCGGGTGTTCGACTCCCCGCACGACCCCATCGTCTTCGACACCGGGCACCAGAGCTACGTCCACAAGATCCTCACCGGCCGGCAGGAGGGCTTCGAGCACCTCCGGCAGAAGGGCGGGCTGTCGGGCTACCCGAGCCGCGCCGAGAGCCAGCACGACTGGGTGGAGAACTCCCACGCCACGACCAGCCTGTCGTGGGCCGAGGGCATGGCCAAGGCCTACCGCCTGCGCGGGGAGGACCGCACGGTCATCGCCGTCATCGGTGACGGGGCCCTGACCGGCGGCATGGCCTGGGAGGCACTGAACAACATCGCGGTCGAGAACGACCTGCGGCTCGTCATCGTGGTCAACGACAACGGCCGCTCCTACACCCCGACCGTCGGCGGCATCGCCACGCACCTGTCGACGCTGCGCACCGACCGCCGCTACGAGCCCACGCTCACGCAGATCAAGCAGCGCGTGCGCTCCGCCCCGGTGATCGGCGGCCCGCTCTACGACCTCCTGCACGGCTTCAAGACCGGCGTGAAGGACATCCTGGCCCCGCAGGGCATGTTCTCCGACCTCGGCATCAAGTACGTGGGCCCGATCGACGGCCACGACATCACCATGATGGAGCGGGCCTTCGAGGCCGCCAAGAACTTCGACGGCCCCGTGATCGTGCACTGCATGACGATCAAGGGCAAGGGCTTCCGCGCCGCCGAGGAGGACGAGGCGGACCGGTTCCACGCCGTGGGCCTGATCGACTCCGAGACCGGCGAGCCGCTCACCGCCAGCCCCAAGCGCACGTGGACCGACGCCTTCCGCGAGGAGATCGTGACGCTCGCCCGCGAGAACCCCGACGTCGTCGGCATCACCGCCGCCATGCTCCACCCGGTGGGGCTGGACGCGCTGGCCCGCGAGTTCCCCGACCGCGTGTACGACGTCGGCATCGCCGAGCAGCACGCGGTCGGCTCGGCGGCCGGCCTGGCCCGGGGCGGCCTGCACCCCGTCGTCGCCATCTACTCCACCTTCCTCAACCGCGCCTTCGACCAGCTGCTCATGGACGTCGCGCTGCACAAGCAGGGCGTCACCTTCGTGCTCGACCGGGCCGGCATCACCGGCCCCGACGGGGCCAGCCACCACGGCATGTGGGACACGTCGCTGCTGTCGCTGGTGCCCGGCGTCCACGTCGCGTCCCCGCGCGACGAGCAGCGCCTCGTGGAGGCCCTGCGCACCGCCGTGGGCATCCACGACGCCCCCAGCGTCGTGCGCTACTCCAAGGACCCGCTGCCGCCCGAGCTGCCCGCGCTGCGCTCCCACGGCGGCGTCGACGTGCTTGCGAGCCCGGCCGACTCCCGCGTCCTGCTCGTCGCGCACGGCATGTTCGCCCACCTGGCGATGGACGTCGCCCAGCGGATGGAGCAGCAGGGCATCCCGTGCGCGGTCGTCGACCCGGTGTGGGCGCTGCCCGTCAACCCGGCCCTCGTCGAGCTCTGCGGTGCCGCCGACCTCGTCGTGACCCTCGAGGACGGCGGCGTGAGCGGTGGCCTGGGCGCGAGCCTCGCGCTGGCCTGTGGCCAGACCGGGGTCTGGACGCCGGTGCGCCACCTCGCGATCCCGCAGCGGTTCCTCGACCACGCCAGCCGCTCCGAGGTCCTCGAGGAGCTCGGCCTGACCGCGCAGGACGTGGCCCGCACCGTCGTGGAGTGGGCGCTGGAGTGCCCGATCAGAGGAGCGGGGTCACCACCGGAACAACCAGCTCGCGCTGCCAGGGCCTGACGCCCTCCACCGCCCAGAAGGCGTCGATGGACGCCTCACTGATCGGGCTCGGCGGCTCCCACGCCAGCTTGCGCAGGGCGTCGGGGCTGATCAGGTTCTCCACGGGAAGTTGGAGCTGCGCGGCGAGTTCCTGCGTCGCCGGGCGGACCCGCGACCACCGGTCGGCGGCGTCCGGGAACCGGGTCGCCCAGCCCTTCGGGTGGGGGATGCCCTCGGCCGGCGGGCGTCGCAGCGGGAGGGCCGACTTCGGCAGGGCCAGCGCGCGTTCGAGGGCGGTGAGCCAGTTGGTCTCGTAGCGGGTCGCCTGGCGCCAGCGGAAGCCCTCCACGGCACGCAGCGCGTCGCGGGACGCCTCGAAGTCGGCGGCCTCGGCGCGCACGGCCAGCCCGGAGATGGCGCGGTCGACGAGGATGCGGCCCGGTGCCTTGTCGAGGCGCTCGGCCAGCGCGTCGCGCTCGGTCCACAACTCGCGCACCACGGCCAGGCCGCGGGGCGTCCGGACGTCGTGGGTGCCCGAGGTGCGGCGCCACGGGTCGGTGCGCACGGGCGGCGGGTCGGCCGCGTGCTGCACCAGGTGGGCGAACTCCTGGCGCGCCCACTCGGCCTTGCCGGCCGCCTCCAGTTCCGCGGCGACCCAGTCCCGCAGCGGGACGAGCAGCTCGACGTCGAGGGCGGCGTAGGTGAGCCAGTCCTCGGGCAGCGGGCGGCGCGACCAGTCGGAGGCGGAGTGTTCCTTGGCCAGCGTCTTGCCCAGCGCCCGCTCGAGGAGCGACCCGAGCGCGACCCGGGGCAGCCCCAGCAGGCGGCCGGCGAGCTCGGTGTCGAACAGGCGGCGGGGCAGCAGGTTCACCTCGGCCAGCGAGGGCAGGTCCTGGGTCGCCGCGTGCAGGATCCACTCGGCGTCGCCGACGGCCTCGGCGAGGGCCGACAGGTCGGCGCGCTCGCGGTCGCGGGAGAAGGCGATGGGGTCGACGAGGTGGGTGCCGGCGCCCTCGCGGCGCAGCTGGATCAGGTAGGCCCGCCCCGTGTACCGGAAGCCGTGAGCGCGTTCGGTGTCGACCGCCAAAGGTCCCGACGCGGAGCCCAGCGCCTCGATCGTGGCGGCCAGGTCCTCCTCGGTGCGGACGACCTCGGGGATGCCCTCGGCGGGCCGGGAGATGAGCTCGGGCTCGGGCAGCTCGACCTCGGTCTCGGGGGCGTCCGCGGAGTGGGTGGGCTGGTCGGTCACCGGCGCCTCCGTCCGGGGCGGTGAAGCGGGATCGGCACCACGCCGTCGGGCAGCAGGGGGAGGCCGGAGACCATGCACAGCAGGTCCTGCCAGGCCTCGACGTGGGTGAGGATCTCGGCACCGGTCGCCAGCACCGGCGTCCACGACGCCCGGATCTCGACCTCGGCCTTGTCGGGGTCGCCCTCCATCGAGCCGAACGACTTGCTCGAGACGGCGGTCACGGTGCCGCTGGGGGCCGTGTAGGTCGCACCGCGGCGCTCGAGGGCGTCCTGCAGCCAGGACCAGCCGACCTCGGCCAGCAGCGGGTCGGCGGCCATCTCGGGGTCGACGTTGGCCCGCGCGAAGGTCACGCAGCGGAAGGTCCCGCCCCAGGCCGGGTTCCCGTCGGGGTCGTGCAGCAGCACCAACCGGCCGTTGCCCACCTCCTCGCCCTCGGCGTCCACGTCGGCGGCGATGGCCGCGGCGAAGGGGGCGATGCGCTGGGGTGCCGGGATCTCCTCGACCGTGAGCTCGGCGCGCCAGACCATGCCGAGCAGCGAGGCGGCTGCCTCGTCGAACATGTCTGACTGCGGTTTCCCCAGGGCCACGGCCTCAGGCTAGGTGCCGGACGCCGTGGGCCGGTGGTGGCGCGCCGGTCAGGCCGGAGGCTGGTGCACCAGGCAGATCGAGTTGATGCAGTAGCGCAGGTCGGTGGGGGTGTCGTAGCCCTCGCCCTCGAACACGTGGCCCAGGTGGCTGTCGCAGGCGGCGCAGCGCACCTCGATGCGGGGGCGTCCGGGCAGGGACTCGTCGCGCAGGTACCGGACGCGCTCGTCGCCGGCCGGGGCGTAGAAGCTCGGCCACCCGCAGTGCGAGGCGAACTTCTCCTCGCTGGTGAACAACGCGGCGCCGCAGGCCTTGCAGGCGTACGTGCCGGGCTCGCTGAAGTGCTCGTACTCGCCGGTGCCGGGGCGCTCGGTCCCGCCCTCGCGCAGCACCTGGAACTCGAAGGGCGTCAGCACCTCACGCCACTGCTGGGGCGTCCGGTTGACGCTCGGCGTCTCGCTCATGGCTCCTCCTGGTCGGACAGGAGACCCAGACTACGCGGTGAACGCGATCGTCGAGATCGTCGCCCTGGGCTCGGCCGGATCGCTCGACTGGAAGTTGCCCTCCTCGTCGAAGGGGAGCAGGTCCATCGCGGCGAAGGCGTAGCGGGCCAGCACCAGCTCGGCGACCTCGGGGGCCGACCCCAGCGGGTCGGAGACCGCGACGGCGCCGATGCGGCGTGCCTGCTCGGCCTGCACGGCCCAGCGCTCGTCACCGGCCATGAAGAACGACCCGACGGCGATGTGGCGGCGGCCCTGGCTGCGCAGGCCCTGCATCGCCTGGGCCACCGAGGGGCCCGAGCCGTCGGCGACGGCGGTGAGGCAGGGGAGCCGGTGGTGCGTCGACCACTGGCGGGCCCGGCGGGCCAGCAGCGCGGTGCCGCGCACGTCGCCGGTGGTGGAGGACGACAGGATCAGCCCGTCCAGCTCGAGGACGCGGGCGGCGGCCAGGGCGGCGCGCAGCCGGGTGTCGAGCAGGGTGAGCAGGGACGCCTCGGGCCCGACCGGGCGGGAGACGCTGATGCGCAGTTCGGGGTGTTGCGCAGCGGCCTGGTGGACGATGCCGTCGAAGCGGGGGTCCACCTCGATCGCGTGCGTGAGGTCGAGCGGCACGACCACGGCCTCGCGGACACCGCGGCCGGCGAGCTGGTCCAGGGTCTGGACCACCGACGGCAGGCACGAGTCGAGGAAGGCGATGGTGCTGTCGACCTCGGGGCGCATGCGGGTCAGCTCGGACTTGAGTGCCTGCGCAACGCGCACGACACGCTGGTCACGGCTGCCTCGGGCAGCCATCACGAGGGTGGGTGCGGCCATGGCCGTTCCTCCATCATTCCTAGCTGGTGGACGGCGTCGTTGCCGCTTCGACATGAGTCATAGTGACTGAAAAGTTGACCCAGTGCCAATTCGCCCGTCCCATCATGCGGACATTGCGTCCGAATCGTGGGATGTTCAGCGGTGGCTAGGCGAGTCGTGCTGGCAACCGGTGGCAAGCGGGGACGGCTTGGGCCGGGGTCCGACACCCGGAAACAGCAGGACCCGCCCGGGTGTCCCGGACGGGTCCTGCTCGCGGTGGGCGATACCAGACTTGAACTGATGACCTCTTCGGTGTGAACGAAGCGCGCTACCAACTGCGCCAATCGCCCGCGGAGGAACACCATAGCCGACGTGCTGCCCGTCTGCGAAATCTGGGCGCCGGACGCACGGGATCGGGGCCGTTTTGCCAACGGGTGAAGAACCCGTATATGGTGTTCCACGCCCCGAACGGCCCCGGTCGTTCGACAAGGCATGCGGACGTGGCTCAGCTGGTAGAGCATCACCTTGCCAAGGTGAGGGTCGCGGGTTCGAATCCCGTCGTCCGCTCGGAGAGGGCCTGAAGCCTCCAGCAGGCCGGGTTTCTTTTCCCCGGTGGAGTGGCCGAGAGGCGAGGCAACGGACTGCAAATCCGTGTACACGGGTTCAAATCCCGTCTCCACCTCGGGCGGTTGGCGCAGTTGGTAGCGCGCTTCCCTGACACGGAAGAGGTCATCAGTTCAAGTCTGGTACCGCCCACCAGTCGTAAGGCCCCGGCAGACGCCGGGGCCTTACTGTTGTCACATGGGCAGTGAGATCGGCCAGCGGTTCTTCACCCGCGAGCAGCGCCAGAACTACCGGCGCAAGGTACTCGCCTGCCTGGACGTGCTGGAGGAGATGCTCCACGCGGGCGCGTTCACCCAGGAGGCACACCGGACCGGCCTGGAGATCGAGCTCAACCTCGTGGACGCCGACCACCAGCCCAGCTTCGCCAACGCCGAGGTTCTGGAGGCGATCGCCAACCCCGAGTTCCAGACGGAGCTGGCCCGGTTCAACATCGAGTTCAACGTGCCCCCCGGCGACATCGCCGGCCGCGAGCTCATCACCCTCGAGGCCTCGCTCCGCGCGTCCCTGAACGAGGCCCAGCGGCGCAGCGACGAGCTCGGCCACCGCATCGTGATGACCGGCATCCTCCCCACGGTGCGCCTGGAACACTTCCAGCAACCCTGGATGAGCGACAACACCCGCTTCGAGGCGCTGAACGACGCGATGCTCACCGCGCGCGGCGAGGACATCCACCTCGACATCGAGGGCCCGACCGGTGAGCGGCTCGACGCCCACGTGGGTTCGCTGGCGCCCGAGTCGGTGTGCACGTCAACCCAGTTCCACCTCCTCGTGGCCCCCCGCGACTTCGCCCGCGGCTGGAACGCCGCCCAGGTGCTGGCCGGGCCGCAGTTGGCGCTCGGGGCCAACTCCCCGTTCGCGTTCGGGCACCGTCTCGAGGCAGAGAGCCGCATCAGCGTGTTCCACCAGGCCGCGGACAGCCGGCCGATCGAGTACGCGAACCAGGGCGTCCGGCCCCGTGTGTTCTTCGGCGAGCGCTGGATCACGTCCATCTTCGACCTCTTCGAGGAGAACTCCCGCTGGTTCCCGGCGCTGCTGCCCGAGACCACCGACGAGGACCCCCGCGCGGTGTTCGCCGCCGGCGGGACGCCCGAGCTGGCCGAGCTCAAGCTCCACAACGGGACCATCTACCGCTGGAACCGCCCGGTCTACGACACGGTGGGCGGCAAGGCCCACGTCCGGCTGGAGAACCGGGTACTGCCGGCGGGCCCGACCATCGCCGACACGGTCGCCAACGCGGCGTTCTACTACGGCGCCCTGCTCCGCATGTCCCGCGACGGCCGCCCGGTGTGGACGCGGATGGCCTTCCGCAGCGCCCACGACAACTTCGACGCCGCCGCCCGGCACGGCATCGACGCCGACCTGTTCTGGCCCGGACTGGGCGACATGCCCGCGAGCGAACTCGTCCTGCGCCACATCCTGCCGCTGGCGCAGGCCGGTCTGGAGGAGTGGGGCGTGGACGGGGAGGCCATCGACCGCTACCTCGGCATCATCGAGGGACGGTGCCTCAGCGGCGTCAACGGGGCGGACTGGCAGGTCCGCTGCGTCCAGCTCTTCGAGGACCGCGGCCTGTCCCGCCGCGACGCCCTCACGGCCATGACCGCGGCGTACGCCGAGCGGATGCACAGCAACGACCCGGTCCACACCTGGGACCTGCCCTGAGCCACCCGGCGGCCGGGTGAGCGCTCAGCCCGCCGCCACGAACCACAGCGAGCCGTAGGGGCGCACCGGCAGGGCGTCGGTGGCCAGGTTCCACCGGTGCCCGCCCAACAGCTCGGACGCCGTGGGTCCCAGCACGTCGCCCACCAGGTGGGCCGGCAGCCAGACCTCGTCCTCGGAGAAGTTGTGGACCTGCAGCAGGGGGCCCAGCGGGTGGTCGCGGCGCAGGACCAGGAGCCGGCGGTCGGGGGACGGCACGACGCGGGACTCGACCGAGGCGTGCAGGTGGGGCGTGGACCGCCGGACAGCCACGAGGTGCCGCAGCCCGGCCAGCACCTGTCCGGACGGCGAGGCCGGGTCCGCCTCGGCGGCGGCCACGGCGTCCCAGTCCATCCTGGGCCGGTGGACCCAGCGGTTGTCGCCGGCGTGCCCCTCCTCCTCGGCCCAGCGATCGTCGTTGAGGGTGGCCACCTCGTCGCCCATGTACAGCAGGGGGACGCCCCCGAACCCGAGGATGACAGCGTGCAGCAGCAGGACGCGGGCCACGGCGTCCGCCACGCGCCCCGCGTCGCCGGCGTCCAGTGCGGTCCCGAGGCCCGCGAGGCTGGCCAGGCTGCCGCTGATCCGGCGATCGCCGGTGGCCGGGTTGTGCTGGAACACCAGCCCGCGGGCGAACGAGCCCGGGGCGAGGCCGGCGTAGAAGTCGGACAGGAACGCCCGGTGGGTGTGCCCGTCCAGGCCGACGGCCGCGGCGTCCGCGTCGGTGATGGCCCAGCCGATGTCGTCGTGGCAGCGCACATAGGTGCCCCACGTCGTGGTCGTGGGCTTGGGCGCGAACCGGCCGAGCGCGACCTCGGTGAGCCGGGTGTCGCGGGACGCGAGCGCGCTCCACAACTGGACCATCAGCGCGTTGTGGTAGGCCATGTCGGAGACCTTGCCGTGGTGCTCGCCGACGCCGAGGTAGGGCAGCAGGTCATCGGGGCCGACGATGGCCTCGGCCTTGAACGCCACCGCCGGCGCCGCGACGCGCACGGCCTGGCGCAGGGCGCGGGTGAGGTGGTGGACCTCGGGCTGGTTCTGGCAGGTGGTGCCCAACCGCTTCCAGATGAAGGCGATGGCGTCCAGGCGCAGCACCTCGACCCCGGCGTTCGCGAGGTGGCAGATGATGTCGAGGTACTCGCAGAAGACGTCGGGGTTGGACCAGTCGACGTCCCACTGCCAGGAGTTGAAGGTCGTCCAGACCCACGCGCCGAGTTCGTCGTCGAAGGTGAAGTTGCCGGGTGCGAAGTCGGGGAAGACCTCGGGGAGGGTGGCCTCCCAGGCGTCGGGCCCGGTGCGGTCGGGGTGGGTGTGGAAGTAGGAGCGGTACCGCGGGTCCCCGGCCCGGGCGCGCCGGGCCCAGTCGTGCTCGGCGGCCACGTGGTTGAGCACGAGGTCCACCTCCAGGGAGATGCCGCGCTCGCGCAGGCGGGCGGTGAGGGCGCGGAGGTCGTCCATGGTGCCGAGGTCCTCGCGCACGGCCCGGTAGTCCATGACCGCGTACCCGCCGTCGTTGGGCCCGGGGCGGGGCTTCAGCAGCGGCATCAGGTGCAGGTAGGTGACGCCGAGCCCGTCGAGGTGGTCGAGGTGCTCGCCGATGCCGGCCAGTGTCCCGGCGAAGCGGTCGGCGTAGGCGACGTAGCCGACCTGACGCGGGTCCTGCAGCCAGTCGGGGGAGAGCAGGCGGCGTTCGTCGAGGATGCGCAGGTCCTCGGGGCGCTCCTCGTGGGCGTGGGCGACGATCGAGCGGACCCGCTCGGCCACCTCGCCGGCGCGCCCGCCGTAGACGGCGCGGAGCGAGGCCTCGACCTCGGGGCCGAAGCGCTCCCAGCGCAGGCGGAACGTGGTGCCAGGGCTCCCGGACATCGGCGGCCATCCCTTCGCGACGTGGTGGGTCCCACCCTGTCAGAAGCGCGGGTGCCGTGGGGGCCCCTTCGGGGCGATCACGGGCGCGCAGGGGTGACACGCGGAACCCCAGTCGGGCGCGATGCGGCAGAATGAGGGGGTCCGTCCACGAAAGGAACCTCCCGTGAGTCTCTCGATCACCGTCACCGCCAACAATGCGCGCGAGACGAGGACGTTCGAGACCACGACGACCGGTCTCGACCTGTTCGGCTCCGACCGCACGGTCGTCGCCATGCGCGTCAACGGCGAGATCCTCGACCTGCACCGCGAGGTGGCCGACGGCGACGACGTCGCCCCCGTGCTCGTGGACGAGCCCGACGGCCTGTACATCCTGCGCCACTCCGCGGCGCACGTGGCCGCCCAGGCCGTGCAGAACCTGCGCGCCGAGGCGAAGCTGGGCATCGGCCCGCCCATCACCGACGGCTTCTACTACGACTTCCTCACCGAGCCGCTCACGCCCGAGGACCTCGCGGCCGTCGAGAAGGACATGGGCCGCATCGTCAAGGAGCGCCAGCGCTTCGTCCGTCGCGCCGTCGGTGACGACGAGGCCCGTGAGGAGCTGGGCTCCGAGCCGTTCAAGGTCGAGCTCATCGGCCTCAAGGGCAACAACGCCGACGCCGAGGGCGCGTCGGTCGAGGTGGGGGCCGGCGAGCTCACCATCTACGACAACGTCCGCCGCGACGGCTCGACCGCGTGGAAGGACCTGTGCCGCGGCCCGCACGTGCCGCACACCGGCTACCTCGGCAACGGCTGGGCCCTGACCCGAACCTCCGCCGCCTACTGGCGCGGCGACCAGGCCAACGCCCAACTTCAGCGCCTCTACGGCACGGCGTGGCCCACCAAGGACGACCTGCAGGCGTACAAGCACCGCCTCGAGGAGGCCGCCAAGCGCGACCACCGCAAGCTGGGCACCGAGCTCGACCTGTTCAGCTTCCACGACCTCGTCGGGTCGGGCCTGCCGCTGTTCCACCCGCGCGGTGGCGTGATCAAGCGCGAGATGGAGGACTACGTCCGCGCCCGCCACATCGAGGAGGGCTTCGACTACGTCGGCACGCCGCACATCGCCAAGGAGGACCTGTACTACACCTCCGGCCACCTGCCCTACTACGCCGAGGGCATGTTCCCCCCGCTGCTGGAGGACGCCGAGCGCGACGAGCAGGGCAACGTCGTCAAGGGCGGGCAGGCCTACCGCCTCAAGGCGATGAACTGCCCGATGCACAACCTGATCTTCAGCTCGCGCGGGCGTTCCTACCGCGAGCTGCCGCTGCGCTTCTTCGAGTTCGGCACCGTGTACCGCGACGAGAAGTCCGGCGTCGTGCAGGGGCTCACCCGCGTGAGGTCGATCACCCAGGACGACTCGCACAGCTACTGCGCGAAGGAGCAGGCCCCCGACGAGGTGCGGCACCTCCTGCGGTTCATCCTGTCGCTGCTGAACGACTTCGGGATGACCGACGTCGCCCTCGAGGTCTCGACCCGCGACGAGGACGGCAAGAAGAAGGACAAGTTCGTCGGCTCCGACGAGCAGTGGGCCGAGGCGACGGCGATCCTGCAGGAGATCGCCGACGAGTCGGGCCTGACCGTGGTGCCCGACCCGGGCGGCGCGGCCTACTACGGGCCGAAGATCTCGATCCAGGCCCGCGACGCCATCGGCCGGGTGTGGCAGATGTCGACGATTCAGTACGACTTCACCCAGCCCGAGCGCTTCGGGCTGGAGTACACGGCATCCGACGGCTCGCGCCAGCAACCGGTGATGATCCACTCGGCGAAGTTCGGGTCGATCGAGCGGTTCATGGGCGTCCTGATCGAGCACTACGCCGGCGCGTTCCCTGCCTGGCTGAGCCCGGTCCAGGTGGTCGCCGTCCCCGTGGCCGACGCCTTCGACGACTACCTCGGTGACGTGGCGGCCCAGCTCCGGGCCCGCGGCGTCCGCGTCGAGGTCGACACCTCCGACGACCGCTTCGGCAAGAAGATCCGCAACGCCGCCAAGGAGAAGGCGCCGTTCGTGCTGATCGCCGGCGGCGAGGACGTCGAGGCCGGCGCGGTCTCGTTCCGCTTCCGCGATGGCAGCCAGCGCAACCAGGTGCCGGTGGCCGAGGCGATCGAGGAGATCACCGCCTGGATCGCCGCCCGGCGCAACGACTCGCCGACCGCGGGGGAGTGACGCGCATGGAGGCCGAGGAGTTCCCCGGCGTCCCGGACGCCTTCCAGCGCCTCTGGACGCCGCACCGCATGGTCTACATCGACGGCGAGAACAAGCCGACCGACTCGGGCGAGGCGGCGTGCCCGTTCTGCCGCGCGCCGGGCCGGGAGGACGCCGTGGGCCTCGTCGTCCACCGGGGCGAGACCTGCTACGTGGTGATGAACCTGTACCCGTACAACCCCGGCCACCTGCTGGTGTGCCCCTACCGCCACGTGTCGGCGTACTGCGACCTCGACGAGGCCGAGACCGCCGAGTTCGCGGCGCTCACGCAGGAGGCGATGCGCGTCCTGGCTGACGTGTCGCGCCCTCAGGGGTTCAACATCGGCATCAACCAGGGCTCGGTCGCGGGGGCGGGCATCGCCGCTCACCTGCACCAGCACGTCGTGCCGCGCTGGCAGGGCGACTCGAACTTCATGCCCGTCGTCGGCCGCACCAAGGCGCTGCCGCAACTCATCGAGGACGCCCGCACCCTGCTCGCGCGCCGGTGGGCTGACGGGGCCTGACGTGGGCCTCCAGCCTCCCGAGCCGTCGCGTCGCCCCGACGCGTCGATGGACCTGCTCAACAACCTGCGCGACACGGCGCTGGACCCGTCCTACACCGCGGCCGCCGCGGCCCACGGGGGCGGACGCCGGCGTGGGCCGGTCCTGCTGCCGGCGCTGCTCGTGGTCGGGCTCCTGTTCGGCATCGCGCTGGCCAACCAGTGGCGCACCGCACCGGCCGCCGAGCAGGAGCGCGCCGACCTGATCACCCGGATCAGCGAGACCGAGGTCCGAATCGACGAGATCCGCGAGCGCAGCGTCGTCGTGAACCGCGAGATCCGCGACCTCGAGCGTTCCTCCGGCGCCCTGACGGCGGCCGAGGAGGAGCGGCTCGACGCCCTCGGCGTCCACGTCGGGACGCACGCGGTCACCGGGCCGGGGGTCCGGATCACGCTGGACGACGGGGCCGACAGCTCGGTGCAGGGCAGCCAGGTGGTGGACGCCGACCTGCGCATGACCGCCAACTCGCTGTGGGCCAACGGCGCCGAGGCGGTCGCGATCAACGGCCACCGCCTGTCGAGCCGCACCGCCATCCGCAACGCCGGGGGCGCCGTCACCGTGGACTACCGGTCGGTCACCCGCCCCTACGTCGTCGAGGCGATCGGTGACCCGCGGGCGCTCGAGGACGCGTTCCGCCGGTCGGAGGGCGGGGCCTGGCTCGACGGTCTGGCCCAGCACTACGGGGTGCAGTGGACCATCGGTAGGGTGGGCGACGTCACGCTGCCGGTCGACCCGGGGCTCGGCGTGGACCGGGCACGAAAACAGGGCTGAGGGGGGACGCATGTACGCGATCATCGGGCTGGCGATCGGCATCGGGTTGGGCATCCTGCTCCAGCCGTCGCTGCCGCCGCAGCTGCAGCCCTACCTCCCGATCGCGATCGTGGCCGCCCTCGACGCCGTGTTCGGCGGCTTCCGCGCCTACCTGGACGCCGTGTTCGACGACAAGGTCTTCGTCGTCTCTTTCATCTCCAACGTGCTGATCGCCGCCCTCATCGTGTGGGTGGGCGACCTCATCGGCGTCGGCAGCCAGCTCTCGACCGCCGTCGTGGTGGTCCTCGGCATCCGCATCTTCACCAATGTGGCGCACATCCGTCGGAAGCTCTTCCATGCCTGAGGGCCCACCCACACCGCCCTCGCGCGTGGCCGACAACGCCTGGGCGCGCATCCGGCGTGACCTGACCCGGCCGTCCCGCTCACAGCTGCTGGTCGCCGTGGTCCTGCTGCTGTTCGGCTTCGCCCTCACCATGCAGTTGTCGGGGGGCCGCGACGAGCGCTACACCAACCTGCGCCAGGACGAGCTCGTCGCGATGCTGGACGACGTGCAGGCCCAGGCCCGCCGCCTCGAGGGCGAGATCAACCAGCTCGAGGGGACGCGGGCGCGCCTCGAGTCCGGCGCCGAGTCCAGCGCCGTCGCCCGCCGGGAGGCGCTGCGCCGCCTCGACGCCCTCGAGTTGCTCGGCGGCACCGTGCCGGCCCAGGGCCCCGGCATCCGGGTCACCATCACCGACCCCCAGGGCAACCTCAGCCCCGAGATCCTGCTGAACACCGTCGAGGAGCTGCGCGACGCCGGCGCCGAGGTCATGGAGCTCGACGACCGGGTGCGGCTCGTGGCGAACTCCTGGTTCGCCTCCGTCGACGGCGGGCTCCAGGCCGACGGCGTCCCGTTGGGCGACACCATCGTGCTGGAGGCGATCGGTGACCCCGAGACCCTCAGTGAGGCCACCCGCTTCCGCGGGGGCCTGGTCGCCACCATCGAGGGCGACCGGGTCGGCGGCACCGCGCGCGTCGAGAAGGTCGACGACCTCGTGATCGACGCGGTGGTCGACCCCGACGAGCCCCGTTTCGCGCGCCCCGCCTGAGGGTGCCGCACCCCGAAGCGGGGTGATCTCCACTAGGCTGGCAATCGCCCGGCGGCAGTGGCCGAGGCAGTCGACGACGAGGAGTAGGAACGTGTTCCCTGAGGATCTTCGCTACACCGACAAGCACGAGTGGGTGCGGGCCGGAAACGGCTCCACGGTGCGCGTCGGCATCACCAGCTACGCGGCGGACGCCCTGGGCGACGTGGTCTACGTGTCGCTGCCCCAGGTGGGCGAGGAGGTCGCGCTCGACGACGCCTGCGCCGAGGTCGAGTCGACCAAGAGCGTGTCCGACGTGTTCGCGCCGGTCTCGGGCGTCATCACCGCCGTGAACGAGCAGCTCTCCGACACGCCCGACCAGATCAACAGCGACCCCTACGGCGACGGCTGGTTGTTCGAGCTCGAACTCTCCGACCCCGAGGAGCTGGACGGCCTGCTCGATTCCGACGGGTACGCCGAGGTCGCGGGGGAGTAGGGTCGGGGGACCCGAAGGGAAGGAACGCACATGCTCACGTGCCCGGGGTGCGGCCAGCCGGTCGCCGGTGGCGGCAACTTCTGCTCGAACTGTGGTGCGCCCCTGCGGGCGAACACCGGTGACACGACCCGCGTGATCCCGGTCGCGACAGCGCCCGAGACCGCGGTCGAGGTGACCGACCCCACCCTGCCGGTGCTGAAGGACCTCGCCCCCGGGTCGTGTGCACTCGTGGTCGTTCGTGGCCCCAACGTGGGGGCCACGTTCGTGCTCGACCAGGAGGTCATCACCGCCGGCCGCCACCCGCAGTCGGACCTCTTCCTGGACGACGTCACGGTGTCCCGGCACCACGCCAAGGTGACCGAGCGGGGCGGCAACCACTGGGTGGCCGACCTCAACAGCCTCAACGGGACCTACGTGAACCGCACCCTCATCGACGGAGAGGTGGCCCTGCGCCACGGTGACGAGGTCCAGATCGGCAAGTTCCGGCTCGTCTACATGGTGGCGCCGACCGGAAGGGGCTAGGTGCCTCCTGCGACGAAGAGCATCGGACAGGTCCTGAAGGTCCTCAAGGAGGACTTCCCGGACATCACGATCAGCAAGATCAGGTTCCTCGAGGGGGAGGGCCTGATCTCGCCTGAGCGCGCACCGTCCGGTTACCGTCGCTACTCCGTGCACGACGTCAAGCGGCTGCAGTACATCCTCGACGTCCAGAAGAACCAATACCTGCCGCTGAAGGTGATCCGCGAGAACCTCGAGGCGATGGACGCCGGGGAGGCCCCACCCCACGTGGAGGCCGCGCAGGCGAGCCGCCCCACCCCGCAGGCGCCCGAGGAACTCCCACCGCCGCTGCCCCCGCGTCCCGCGACCGGGAAGCGGGCGATCCACGTCACCCGCAAGGAGTTGCTGCAGATCTCCGGCCTGACCGAGGCCACCTTGACCGAGCTCGAGCAGCACCGGCTCGTCGTGCCCCGCCGGGGCACCATGCACTACGGACGCGACGCGCTCACCATCGCGGTCGCCGCCCGCAAGCTGGCCGCCTATGGGATGGACGCCCGCCACCTGCGGGCCATCAAGCAGGTCGCCGAGCGCGAGGCGGCGCTCATCGACCAGGCCGTGCAGGCCCACAGCCGGCGCCGCAGCACCTCTCGACAGGCCGTCGTCGAGGTGATGCAGTTGGTGATGTACGCGCACGCCGCCCTGCTGCGCACGTCCGTCCGGTCCTGAGGAGGCCGCGGTGATCCCCATGCTGTTCAGCGAGGTGCGCGTGACCGCGGTCGCGGACACCCCGGTGCTGCTGCTGCGCGAGCAGGAGGGCACCCGGCACCTCGCCGTCTGGATCACGGCCGCAGGCGGCAACGCGATCCTCTCCGCGCTCGAGGAGACCGACCCCGAGCACCCCAACACCCATGACCTCATGATCGAGGCCCTGGCCATCCTCGACGGCGTGGTCGAGTCCGTGCACATCACCGGGATCGACGAGGGCGTCTACACCGCGCACCTCGTGGTGGGCGGCTCGGTCGTGCCGGCCCGCGTCTCGGACGCCGTGGCCCTGGCACTGCGCTGCGGCGCCACGATCCTGGCCGACGAGGACCTCATCGACGCGGTGGCCGTCCACGCGACGTCCGCCGAGGTGCCGATGGCGGAAGGCGTCCCCGACGAGCAGCTGGAGGAGTTCCGGGCCTTCCTGGACACCATCAACCCCGAGGACTTCGGCCCCACGCACGGGCAACCCTGAGGGGCTGGTTGAGAGTTCGGGCCGGTGGGTGGCCCGTCGCGGCGTGTCGGCGAGTGTCGTGGACGTCGCCCGCTACCGTCATACTGGTACGACGAGCTGAGCACCCCCGCAGAGATCTCAAGGAGGCACGGTGAACGCATCGAAGGCCCAGGCCCCGCGGCCCACGGTCGGGCTGCAGGACGTGCTCTTCGAGGGCGACTTCTCGCCCCTGCCCGAGGACATCGGGTTCCGCGGTCCCGTCGCGTGCAGCGCCGCCGGCATCACCTACCGCCAGCTCGACTACTGGGCACGCACCGGCCTGGTCGTCCCCGAGATCCGCGCCGCCGGGGGTTCGGGCACCCAGCGGCTGTACTCCTTCCGCGACATCCTGATGCTCAAGGTCGTCAAGCGACTGCTGGACGCCGGCATCTCGCTGCAGCAGATCCGCACGGCGATCGACCACCTGCGCGCCCGCGGCGTCGAGGACCTGTCGTCGGTCACGCTGATGAGCGACGGCGTCTCGGTCTACGAGGCGATCTCCGACGAGGAGATCATCGACCTGGTGCACGGCGGCCAGGGCATCTTCGCGATCGCTCTGGGCCGGGTCTGGCACGACCTCGAGGGCTCGCTCGCCTCGCTGCCGACCGAGCGCGCCGAGGCCGAGCCCGCGCTTCCCGTCGCCACCGACGAGCTGGCCGCCCGTCGCGCCGCGCGCACCGCGCTCTGACCCACCGCACACGGCCGGGAGCTCGGTCCGTCCCGCTGCACAGCGGGGTTCCGCTTTGGGTAGGTTTGACCCATGGAACCGTTCCTCATCCGCCACATTGGTCCCACCGAGGCTGAGCGCGCGACGATGCTCGCCGCCGTCGGAGCCGGCTCGCTCGACGAGCTGACGGACGCGGCGGTCCCGACCAACATCCAGGTCGACGCGCCGCTCGACCTCGCACCGGCCGTCTCCGAGGCCGAGGTCCAGGCCGACCTGGCCCGCATGGCCGCCCGGAACAACCCGCTGCGCCCCATGATCGGGCAGGGCTACCACGGCACGGTGACGCCGCCGGTCATCCGCCGCACCCTGCTGGAGAACCCCGCCTGGTACACCGCGTACACGCCCTACCAGCCCGAGATCAGCCAGGGCCGGCTGGAGATGCTGCTCACCTTCCAGACGATGGTCGCCGACCTGACCGGGTTGCCCACCTCCGGCGCCTCCCTGCTGGACGAGGGCACCGCCGTCGCCGAGGCGATGGGCGTGGCGCGCCGCCAGCAGCGCAAGGGTTCGGTGGTGCTGGTGGACGCCGGCATCTTCGACCAGTCGCTGGCCGTCCTGCGCACGCGGGCGCTGGCGCTCGACGTCGACGTCGTGGTCACCTCCGACCTCGTGCAGGGCCTGCAGCGCCACGACGCGTTCGCCGTCATCGTGCAGACCCCCGCCGCGGACGGGTCCGTCCGTGGCCTCGACGAGTTGCGCACCATCGCGGCGAAGGCGCACGAGAACAACGCGCTGGTCATCGCCGCCGCCGACCTGCTCGCCCTGACCGTGCTGCCCGCACCCGCCGAGTGGGGCGCCGACATCGCGGTCGGGTCCACCCAGCGCTTCGGCGTCCCGCTGTTCTACGGCGGCCCGCATGCCGGCTACATCGCGGTGGGCGCCGGCATGGAGCGGCAGATGCCCGGACGCCTCGTCGGCCTGTCCAAGGACCGCCACGGGACGCCCGCCCTCCGGCTCGCCCTGCAGACACGCGAGCAGCACATCCGTCGCGAGCGGGCGACGTCCAACATCTGCACCGCCCAGGTGCTGCTGGCGGTGACGGCCGCCGCGTACGCCGTGTACCACGGCCCCGACGGGTTGAAGGGCATCGCGAACGAGGTGGCGCGCAAGGCTCGGCGCCTGGCCGCGGCGATCACCGGCGCCGGGGCCGAGCTCGTCTCCGACCGGTTCTTCGACACCATCACGGTCAAGGTCCAGGGCGCCGACGCCGTCGTCAGGCGGGCGCGCGCGAAGGGCGTCCACCTGTGGGCGCTGGAGGACCACCTGGTCAGCATCTCCGTGGGCGAGGACGTGACGGAGGCCGACCTCGAAGCGGTGGCGTCCCTCTTCGACGCCCACCTGGGCGACGCCGAGCACGGGTCGCTGGGCCAGCCCGAGCGCGAGACGCCGTACCTGACGCACCCGGTCTTCCACGAGTACCGCTCCGAGACCGAGATGCTGCGCTACCTGCGGGCGCTGGCCGACCGCGACTTCGCGCTCGACCGGGGCATGATCCCGCTCGGGTCGTGCACGATGAAACTGAACCCCGCGGCGTCCATGGAGCCGATCAGCTACCCGGGCTTCGCCAACCTGCACCCGTTCGTGCCGGCCGAGGACGCCCTCGGGTACGCCGAGCTGATCGAGAAGCTCGAGGCGCAGCTGGTCGAGATCACCGGCTACGACCGCGTGTCGCTGCAGCCCAACTCGGGCGCGCAGGGCGAGTTCGCCGGCCTGATGGCCGTGCGGTCCTACCACCGGGCGCGCGGCGAGGAGCACCGCACGGTGTGCCTGATCCCCGCCTCGGCGCACGGCACGAATGCGGCGTCCGCGGCGATGGCCGGCATGGACGTCGTCGTGGTGAAGACGGCCCCCGACGGCACCGTCGACTTCAACGACCTCGAGGCGAAGATCGCCAAGCACGCCGAGAAGCTGTCGGTGATCATGATCACCTACCCCTCGACCCACGGCGTGTACGAGTCCCGGGTGGCCGAGCTGTGCGACAAGGTGCACGAGGCCGGCGGGCAGGTCTACATCGACGGCGCCAACATGAACGCGCTGGTCGGCCTGGCCAAGCCGGGCCGGTTCGGTGGCGACGTCAGCCACCTCAACCTGCACAAGACCTTCTCGATCCCGCACGGGGGCGGTGGCCCCGGTGTGGGCCCGGTGGCCGTGCGCGAGCACCTGGCGCCGTACCTGCCCAACCACCCGGTCGTGGCGGACGCCGGCCCGTACTCGTCCTACGGCCCCATCTCGGCGTCCCCGTGGGGGTCGGCCGGGGTGCTACCGATCACGTACGGCTACATCGCGATGATGGGTCCCGAGCTGAAGCTGGCCTCGCAGGTGGCGGTGCTGTCGGCGAACTATCTGGGCAAGAAGATCGCCGAGCGGTTCCCGATCCTGTACACCGGCGAGGGCGGTTGGGTCGCCCACGAGTGCATCGTGGACCTGCGCCCGCTGACCAAGGAGACCGGCATCACGGTCGACGACGTGGCCAAGCGCCTGATCGACTTCGGCTTCCACGCGCCGACGATGTCGTTCCCCGTGGCGGGGACGCTGATGGTCGAGCCCACCGAGTCCGAGCCGCTGGTCGAGCTCGACCGGTTCGTCGACGCCATGCACGCGATCGCCGACGAGGCGGCCCGGGTCAAGGCGGGGGAGTGGCCGGCCGACGACAACCCGCTGGTCAACGCGCCGCACACGCTGGCCGAGGTGGCCGCCGACGAGTGGACGCACCCGTACCCGCGCAGCGCCGGGGGCTTCCCGTCCGGCCAGGCGCTCGGTGGCATCTCCACCGGGGGTCGCGACAAGTACTGGCCGGCGGTGGCCCGCATCGACGGCGCCTACGGTGACCGCAACCTCGTCTGCTCCTGCCCGCCGATGGACGCCTACGACGACTGATCGGCCACCCCTACGGGGGATCTTGGCTTGTCACGGGCGGGTGGGTCGCGCGCGGCGGTGGTGTCCCCCTAGGGTGGACGCATGGCTGAGTTCGTCGAGAAGCTGAAGTCGAAGCCGTGGGTGGCCCACCTGCTCGAGGCCGCCGGGCGCTTCGGCGAACGCCTCGGCGGGCAGTTCGCCGCCGCCATCACCTACTTCTCGGTGCTGGCGATCGTGCCGGTGCTGATGGTGGCGTTCGCCGCGTTGGGCCTCACGCTGACCCTGTTCCTGCCCGACGTGCTCGACCAGGCCAAGGCGTGGATCACTGAGACCGTCCAGGGCTCGGGTGACCTCGGCGACCAGCTGAGCAGGGTGGTCGACCAGGCGTTCAACAGCTGGCAGGGCGTCGGCATCATCGGCCTGCTGTCCGCCGCGTGGGCGGGCGCGAACTGGGTGAACAACATCCGTTCGGCCGTGCGCGCGATGATGCGCCCCGACTTCGACATGACCGAGGACAAGCCGAACCTCGCCATCCAGACGCTGAAGAACCTCGGCATCCTGTTCGTGCTGTTCGTGCTGGTGGCGCTCTCGATGGCGATGACCACCGCGGCCACCGCGGCCCGCGACCTGATCGGCGGCTCCCTCGGCCTGGACCGCATCCCGGGCGGCGGGCTGCTGCTGAGCCTCGTGCCGGTCGTCGGCACCCTGCTGGCCGGCTTCCTGCTGTTCGTGTTCCTGCTGCGCGTGTTCCCCGAACGCCGCGTGCCCACCCCGGTGATGCTGCGTGGTGCGGCCATCGGAGCGGTCGGCATGGCGGCCCTGCAGTACCTCACGGGAACCCTGGTCGGCGTCTTCTCCGGCAACGCCGCCGCGGCCGTCTTCGGCAGCGTGATCGTCGTGATGCTCTACTTCAACCTGTTCGCGACGCTGATCCTCGTCGTCGCCGCCTGGGTCGGGACGCACCCCGACTTCACCGGCCCCCAAGCGACGCTGGGCGACCACGTGCCCGACGCCCCCACCGACTACGCGACCAAGAAGGTCGCCGCCGAGCTCGAGGCCGCGCGCCTGCGCGAGGAGCAGGAGCGCGTCCCCGCCGAGGTCGCCGTCCGCTCCACGCGGGTGGGCATGGGGCTGGGCGCCATGTTCGGCGGGGCACTGGCCGGCCTGGCGGCGCTGGCCGCGACGATCCTCAGCGGGTTGCGCAACCGGTAGACGCGGCGGGGTGCTGCGTCCGGCCGGCCCCGAATGTGGCGACACTCACCCTTGTCACACGCGAGGAGCTTTTGTTCAGCCCCCAGGAGTGACGAAGGTGAGTGTCGCGCCCCAGCCGGGGATCAGTGGGCCGCGGGCGGGGCCGCCACGGGGGCGTCCTGGCCGATGGCCTCGAGCATCTCGAGGTACCAGTCCTGGGTGATGTCGAACGGCTTGCCGCCGGCGATCCGGGCGAACTCGATGGGGCGCAGCTCGTCGCCGCGCTCCTCGTCGTGGCCGATCACGCCGGGCTCCCCGCGCAGGGCGGCGTCCACGGCGAGGTCGCACATGGCGCCGATGAGCTCGAGGTCGTACTCGTTCGAGGCGGCCGAGCGGGAGTAGTAGCCCGACTTCTGCACCAGCGTCTTCTCCGCGCCCAGCATGGCGGCGAAGTGCTTGCCGAACCACGCGCCGGGGTTGACCTTGTCGAGGCGGATGTGGCCGAACGCGTCGCGGGCCACCTTCTCGCCCGAGGCCTCGAGCTCGGCAACGATCGACTCGACGCCCGCGCCCTCGGAGATGAACAGGTTGACGCAGCCGACCTCGTCCATGACCTTCCTGAGGCGCGCCGCCTCGGCCTGCAGGTCGATGACGGCCTCGGGCACGAAGACGCCGTGGACGTCCCAGGCCCGCTGGTCGAGCCCGATGCTGGGCAGCCACTCCTGGGCGGTGAGCCAGTCGCGGTACTTGCGCGCGGTGGCGGCGGTCAGCCAGCCGCAGTTGCGGCCCATGACCTCGTGGACGATCAGCATGCGCGCGTTCGCGTTGTGCTCGGCGAGCACGTTCTGGGCGAAGCGGGCGCCCATGTCGGCGGCGGTGTCGGCGCCGAGGCTCTGGCGGATCGGCACCACGTCGTTGTCGATGGTCTTGGGCAGGCCGACCACGGTGAGCTCGTAGTCGTGCTCGTGCAGGTAGTGCGCCAGGTCGGCCGCGGTGGTGTTGGTGTCGTCGCCGCCGATGGTGTGCAGGATCGTGACGCCGTCGGCGACGAGGCGGTCGGCCGCGTACTTCAGCGGGTCGACACCCTTCTCGACGAGGCCGCGCTTGACGAGGTCCTTGGCGTTGGTCAGCTTCACCCGGCTGTTGCCGATCGGCGAGCCACCGAACTGCTTGAGCAGCGCGGCGTTCGCGCGGACCTGCTCGTCCACCACGAGGAAGTCACCGGTCAACAGGCCCTGGTAGCCGTGCCGGTAGGCGATGATCTCGATCTCGGGCGCGATCTGGGTGTAGCGCTCGATGAGCCCCCCGATCGCGGTGGACAGGCAGGGGGCGAACCCGCCGGCGGTGAGCAGGGCGATCTTCTTCGTCATCAACGAACCTCTCGGATGATGGGTGGTGTTCCAGCCGCGTGGGCGTCGGGTCCACCTTAGGGGGTGATGCCCCGCGGACGCCGCCCGGTTGCCGTCCGTGCCACCCTGTGGAAACCCCGTTCCGGCACCCGCACGGATGGCAGGATGGGAGGGGTTCCCACCCAGCCAGGAGCACCCCATGCGTCACCGCCCCCTCCGGCGCCCCCGCGACCAGCGCGGGCAGGCGCTGTCCGCCTTCGTCGCCGTCGTCCTGTCGGCCCTGTTCGGCGTCGCCGGGCTCGTCGTCGACGGGGGCGCGAAGTCGGCCGCCACCGCCGAGGCGAAGGCCGTGGCCGCCCACGCCGCCC
>DUOQ01000317.1 GCA_012838755.1 Propionibacterium sp.
CGGGTGTACCAGGCCCCCTCGGCCGTGGCGAGCACGGCACCCGAACCGCCGAGGGTCACGAGCACGTTGGCGATGCCACGGGCCCGGAGGGCGTGCGCCGCGGCGACGATGTCGGCCACGTCCCCGCGTGCGGCGGCCGCCTCGAAGGCGGCCGCGTCCCCGCCCGTGAGCTGGGCGAGTTCGTCGGAGTTGGGCTTGATCAGGTCGAACGCCGCGTCGGGCAGGGCTGCGAGCACGGCATCCAGCGCCGCGTCGGAGGTGTCGATCGCGACCTTGCAGCCGAGTCGGGTGAGCCGACGGGTGAGGTGGGCGTACCAGTCGTCGGGGGCCCCGGGGGGAAGGGACCCCGACAGGGCCACCCAGGCGGCACCCTCGGCCTCGCCGAGGAGGGTGGACGCGGCGGCCTCGAGGTCGTCGGGCGTCAGGGTCGGGCCGGGCTCGTTGACCTTGGTGGTCGTGCCCGACGGCTCGGTGATGGTGGTGTTGGTGCGGGACCGGTGGGCACCGTCGGCGGCGGCCACGGCCATGGCGGAGGGGAGGTCGGCGAACAGCATCGTCTGGTAGGCGTCGTCGGTGAACGGAAGCACCGCCACGGTCTCGATGCCGGCTGCGGCGAGGACCCGGGCGACATTGATGCCCTTGCCTGCCGCCTGTTCGGTCGCTGACGCCGCGCGCTGCACCTCGCCACGGGCCAGGGGCCCGTCGAGGAGCACCGTGCGATCGGTGCTGGGGTTGGCGGTGAAGGTGACGACCCGGCCCTGCGTCGTGCTGTCCATGTCCCCTCCTGTGGGGTTGCGTTGTTGTATTTATACCTGTGTTTACGTGGGTCTCGCAAGTGGCGCAGGCAAAGATTGTGTGACTTTATGTGGTTTCGGTGGCGTTGGTTCCGTGTCGGACCGCCGAAGTCAGGCGAGCTCGACCCGCAGGCCGGCCGTTCGGAGCGCGGCGACGGCGGCCGGGGCGAGGGCCCGGTCGGTCACGAGGGCGTCCACGTCGTCGAGGCCGGCGAACGAGATCAGGTGGTCGCTGTCGTGCTTGGAGGCGTCGCTGAGCACGACCACCTCCCGGGCGCACGCCACCATGGCGCGCTTGACCGCGGCCTCGTGCGCGTCGGGGGTGGAGAAGCCGTGCTCCACCGAGAACCCGTTCGTCCCGAGGAACGCCACGTCGACGCGCAGGCGCGTCAGGGTGTCGATGGCCGAGGCACCCACGACCGCCTGGGTGATCCCACGCACCTGGCCCCCCAACAACCAGACCTCGGGCCCCTCCCGCTCCGACAGTTGCAGGGCCGTGGGCACGGAGTTGGTCACCACCAGCGAGACGGAGGGGGGCAGGAGCGTGGCCAGACGCCCCGTCGTCGTGCCGCCGTCGAGCAGCACGGTGAGGCCGTCGCGCTGGGGCAGCAACTCGACGGCGCGCTGGGCGATCGCCTGCTTCTCGGTGGTCGCCGCCACCTGCTTGGCGGGCATGGGCGCCTCGGTGAGGCGCAGCTTCTCCGCCGGCACCGCTCCCCCGTGCACACGGCTCAACAGCCCCTTGGCGGCCAGGGCGTCGAGGTCGCGACGGATGGTCTCGGCGGTGACGTCGTAGCGAGCCGCGAGCTCGGCCACCGCCACTCGCCCCATCTCACGGGCCCGCGTCACGATCTCGTGCTGGCGTTCCTCCGCGTACATGAGCACTCCTTCGTGCAATCGGGCGGGCGATCCCACTCGAACGGGCATGAATCCTGCTTGCTGTATACCGATTTTACGTTGACTTGGCAAGCATTGTGCGCGAGGATGGGCCGGACAACCTCAGGCCTCACCGTGGAGGAACCCATGCAGCAGCAGACCGTCCGAGGCACCGGTGTGGTCGCCGGGTACGCCTACGCCCCCGTCGCCTGGACGCGCCCCGCCCCCGTGCCGCCGGCGTCGACCACCGTGGTGGGTGAGGACGACCGGCCCGGCGAGGTCGAGCGCTTCAAGGCGGCCGTCGAGACCGTCGCGAACCGTTTCGCCGACCGGGCGTCCACCGCGACCGGCGTGGCCTCCGAGGTGCTGGGCGCCACCGCCGCCCTCGCGCGCGACCGGGGCTGGAGCCGGGCGGCCACCAAGTTGATCAACGCGGGCACGTCGGCCGAGGGTGCCACCACCCAGGCCATCGGCCAGTTCGTCGCGCAGTTCGAGAAGCTGGGCGGGCTGATGGCCGAGCGCACCACCGACCTGAAGGACATCCGCAACCGCGTGGTGGCCGAGCTGATGGGCCTGCCCGAGCCGGGCGTCCCGAAGCCGACCTCGCCGGTCATCCTGTGCGCCGAGGACCTCGCGCCCGCCGACACCGCCGGCCTCGACCCGACGATGATCCGCGCCCTCGTGACGCGCCTGGGTGGCCCGACGAGCCACACCGCGATCATCGCCCGCCAGCTGGGCATCCCCTGCATCGTCGCGGCGTCCTCGCTCGACACGGTGCCCGAGGGCACGTTGGTGCTCGTCGACGGCACGTCGGGCATCATCACCCTGAACCCCGACCGGGCCGAGGCCGACGCCCTGGTCGCCGAGGACGCCCGCCTGCGCGAGGAGATCCGGTCCTGGCGCGGGCCGGCGCAGACCGCCGACGGCACCCACATCCAGCTGCTGGCCAACGTGCAGGACGGCAAGGCCGCGGCCAAGGCGTCCGAGAGCGAGGCCGAGGGCGTGGGCCTGTTCCGCACCGAGTTGTGCTTCCTCACCGCGCAGACCGAACCGAGCGTCGAGGAGCAGGCGCGCATCTACGGTGAGGTGTTCGGCGCGTTCAGCGGCAAGAAGGTCGTCGTGCGCACCCTCGATGCCGGCTCCGACAAGCCGGTGCCGTTCGCCAACCACGAGGACGAGGAGAACCCGGCGTTGGGCGTCAGGGGCATTCGCCTGGGGTGGACGAACCCCGGCCTGGTCGAGCGCCAGCTCGACGCGATCCAGATCGCGGCCGAGGACAACGGGGTCTCCGAGGCGTGGGTGATGGCGCCGATGGTCGCGACCGTCGACGAGGCCTACGAGTTCGCCCAGCTGTGCCGCGCGCGCGACCTCAAGCCCGGGATCATGGTCGAGGTGCC
>DUOQ01000318.1 GCA_012838755.1 Propionibacterium sp.
CCGGCGGGTGGTGACGCGCCTGCTCTCGGTGGCCCGCGAACTGCACCCGCGCGAGAACGCCGCACGCGCCGAGGACGCCCGGGCCGGATCGACGGCCCCGGCCAACGGCGTCCTGAGCCAGCGGGAGTGGGACGTGGCCGTCCTCGTCCTCGAGGGCAAGACGTACAACGAGATCGGAGCGACGATCTTCATCTCCCCCAAGACGGTCGAGCACCACGTGGCCCACATCCGCCGGCGCATCGGGGCGACCTCCCGCTCCGACCTGATGGCGAAGTTGCGCGTGCTGGTCGAGGAGGGCCGCGATGCCAATCCCTAATGCGGGCCCCCCACCTTCGGGCCGATCCCCGATGCCCAGCCCCCGACCCACACCTAGCTTCGAACCAGGCGTCCACCCACACCCCTTCCAGGAGACCACGACATGACCACCACCCCCCTCGCGACGATCGCCGAGTCCCTCATCGAGTTCATCCTGAGTCTGCTGCGGGACCCGGCGGCGGCCGCGGCGTTCGAGGCCGATCCCGACCGCGAACTGGCCGCCGCCGGCCTGGCCGACGTCTGCGCCGCCGACGTGCGCGCCGTCACGCCCGTCGTCGTCGACCACCCCCAGGTGGTCGTGAAGCCCATCCCGGTCCACGTGCCCGTGCCGACCCCGAAGCCGGTCCCGGTCAAGGTCAAGGACCCGGAGGTCGTGAAGCAGATCTCGTCGGTGGCGAACAACTACCACATCGACAACCGCTCCACGATCGTCGACCAGTCGGTCAACCAGAACATCTGGGCCGAGGGCGACGTCACGCAGGTCTTCGACCAGGAGGCCGTGCTCGCGATCGGCGACCAGTCGGTCGCGGCCGGCGACGACGCGCTGCTGGACCAGTCCGACAGCGACGTCACCCTGGGCGACGTCTCGATCGGCAACGAGGACACCGACGTCACGGTCTCCGACTCGTTCAACGATTCCTCCACCGACCTGGCCGCCGAGGTCGAGAGCGACGTGGCCGACTCGTTCAACGACTCCTCCAGCACGACCACGGTCGACACCGACATCGAGGACTCCTTCACCAACACCGAGTCCACGTCGGTCGAGCGCCAGGTGCAGGTGGCCGACTCGTTCAACGACACCACCGAGGTCGAGGTCGGCTACGCGCCGGTCGAGGTCGAGGCCGAGCCGCTGCCCGAGCTCGACTACGAGAACCAGTGAGCCTCGCGTTGAGCTCACCCACCCCGCCGGGAGACGCCGCTGTGGACGATCGGTCCGAGAGGGCCGACCGTCCCCAGCGTCCGACCCTGCGCAGCGACAACGAGCCCCCGGTCCTGGTCAAGGAGCCCCCGCCCTTTGCGGTGCGGCTGAGCCCGCTGCTGTGGGTGCTCAGCTTCGTCGCCGGCGGGATCGGTGTGGTCTACCTCTTCGTCGTGCGGACCGACCACCTGCCCGCGATCGCCGAGGCGATCCGGGCGGTGGACGGGTCTCGCCCCGAGGCGACCTACACGACGGCGGCCGACATCGTGTTCTGGTCGACGTTCGGCGTCATGGTCGCCCTGTTGCTGGTGCAGATCACCCACCTGGTCGCCTTCATGAGCCGCAAGCCCGGCACACGGTGGTGGCAGTTGGGCACCCTCATCGCCCAGGTGGGCCTCTACGCGCTGGCCCTCGAGATGGTCGGCGACGGCGAGCAGGGGGAGCAGATCCGCCGGCTGATGGTGCTGCAGGTCGGGCTGGTCACCCTCGCCCTACTGGTCGGCACCTTCCGGTCGGCCCTCAACTGGACCGCCCGCCGCCACGACGTGCGCCGCGGGCTCGCCGGGGCCAACCTCCCCGACCTCTGACAGCAGCCCCTCCAGACTCCGCGTGACGACCGCGCAGGCCTCGCGGCTCGTGCGGTCGGCCAAGGGCGAAGCACCCAGGGTGCGCCACCGGTCGAGTTCGGCCAGCGCCGCGTCCCGCAGTGCCTCCGGCCCCGCGTCCGCGGGCAGCCCCAGGCGGGTGGACGCCCCGGTCCCGTGGCCACCGATGAGGCGGGCCGCAGCCGCGGCGTCCGGCCCCGCGAGCGGGGGCGTGCCCAGCCGGACCCGGGAGAGCAGGTCGAGTTCCTTCAGGTCGTGGGCGGACGCCTGCAGCCGTTCGAGCGCGGCACGGACGTCGGTCCCCTCCTCCCCGGGGAGGCGGCGCAGGAGCCGCTCGACGGCATCCGTGGTGGCGCGCACCTTCAGGGCGTCGGACCGATCGCCGAACTGGCGGGCCACGAGCTCCTGGAGCGGCGTGAGGCCGCTCTGCTCCAGGAGGGACGCGGCGAGCTCGGAGGAGTCGGCCACCCCGACGCGCACCAGCGACGTCGCCAAGCGGACGCCATAGATCCCGAAGCGTGCCAGGAGTTGGCGCCGGGTGTCCTCGTCGAGGTCCACCACGTCGGTCGGCCGGACGAACCGGTCGGAGGAGACCAGCAGCTTCTCGCGCGCGCTCCGCTCGAGGGCGGCCAGTTTGCCGAACGCGACGAACTCCGACTCCCGCAGGGTGCGGGCGCCCTCGGCGAGCAGGCCCGCGACCGGGGTGACGCCCAGCACCAGGGAGCCCAGGTCACCCTCGCGCTCGTAGCGGGCCGCCACCTTGCCCGCCGACAGCAGCGAGTCGATGCGCCCCGATCCGATCTCGTCGGCCCGGGAGAGCACCGCGACCGCGTTGACCGTGCGGGCCTCGCCTGCGGCGGTGTCGCGGAAGGCCTCGAGGAAGCCGAGGTCGGACGGGTGGAGGTGCCGCATCAGGTAGACGATCGCGTCGGCCGACGACGGGTTGTCCTCGGGGGTGAGGAAGGCCGCCGACCGCGCCGAGACGTCGAGCGACAGCGACTCGATGCCGGGGGTGTCGATCAGGGTCATCGAGCGCAGGACGGCGGAGGGCCAGCCCACCTCGATGCGGTCGACCTCCTCGGCCGGGAGGTCGCCGAGGGCGATGACGAGCATGCCGCGGGAGCGGCGCACCGGCAGGCGCCGCGCGGGCCCCGCCGTCAGGTGGGCGGTGACCGACGGGGTGTCGGCCCAGCGGTACCACGTGACGATCCGGGTGCACTCCCCCGCGTCGGTCGGGGCGATGCGCTCGCCCAGGAGGGCGTTGAGGAGCGTCGACTTGCCGGCCTTGACGATGCCCGCCAGCGCCAGCCGCAGGGGCTCGGCCAGGCGCCGATCCAGGTCGTCGAGGACGCCGAGGGCGTCCGGGTCGTCGGCGAACAGGCGGCGCGCTGACGCGACGAGGGCCGCCGCGTCGGCACGGGCGTCCGGGCTCATCGGCCCACCGCCTTCGCCTGGTCGGGCGCCGCGGGCAGCGCCGGCAGGCGGCCGGCGACCTGCTCCAGCTCGCGCAACTGGCCCTGCAGCACCTGCATCCGCTGGTCGCGCTCAGAGGCGTAGACGCCGGCGGTCTGCTTGGCCGCGAGCACGGCGTCCGACAGCGACCGGTGGGTCTGGTCGGCGATCGCGCCGAAGTGGTCGCGGTTGGTGCGCTGGACGATGCGGAGCCGGTCCTTGAGCTGCTTGGAGACCTGGAAGGTCACCTCGTCGATGTAGCGCCGCACGATGTTCTTCGCCTCGAAGCGGCGGCGGGTGAGGCGGGCCGTCATGTCCTCGCGGTAGGCGCGGCGACCGACCAGGACGCCGGCCAGCAGCGACAGCGGGTTGATCAGGCTGAGGCCGATGAGGCCGGTGGCCAAGCCCACCATCAGGACGCCCCCGTAGGAGCCACGGACGCCGATGTAGATCTTCTCGCCCGCGCTGAGGTGGCCGGGGTCGAAGTCGGGCAGGCGCTCGACCGGGTCGAGCAGCCCGTCGGTGCTGCCGACCGCGACGCGGGGCAGCTCGAACTGCTCCTGGGCGAAGATCTGGGCGATCTCGTCGGTCAGCCACTGGGAGCGCTCGTCGGTCCAGACGAAGGTCTCGGAGACGCCGCTGGCGACGCGCTGGTCGATCCACTCGGCGAGCTGGTCCCAGATGGGGCCGGGGTCGCCCTCGTCGATGGCCTGCTCGGCCTCACGCTGCACACGGCGCAGCCGGTCGCGCAGGTCGTGCTCCATGTCGGAGATGAGGTCGGCCACTCCGTCGGCCAGCGCGACCTGCCAGCGCGAGGACCGGCTGCGGAAGTCATCGGCCTTCGCCTTGGCGTCCTCGAGCTCGGCGATGAGCCGCGGGGTTCCCTCGGGGTTGGCCAGGGCGCTGAGCTCGGTGCGCGTCGACAGCGTCATCTGCTCGACGACGAAGCTCACGTCGTGCAGGGCGCTGCGCGCCACGATGGTCTCGGCCCGCTGCAGCACGTCGGCGCGCAGGTGCGCGACCAGCGCCGGGAAGCCCGACTCGGTGTTGAGCTCGCGGTCCTGCTCGGTGGCGGCCAGCAGGCGCAGGTCGCTGGAGACGGGGAACAGCGGGAGGTCGCCGATGCCGGTGAGGTGCCCGCGGTCGATGGTCTCGATCTCGCGCCAGTCGGGGTAGAGGTCGGTCTTGGCCAGGACGGCCGCCACGTTGGGCGAGATGCGCATGGCCCGCTTGAGCAGCTGGACCTCGGGCTCGGTGTACTCCTGGGACGCGTCGGACACCAGCAGCACCGCGTGCGCCGACGACAACGCCGACAGGGTCGCCAAGGCGCTGGCAGAGTCGAGGCTGCCCACCCCCGGCGAGTCGACCAGGCGCAGGCCGCCCTTGAGGATCTCGCGGGGCAGCAGCACCTCGGCGCCCACGAGGTTCTTCTCGTTGCCCGGGTTCCCGGACTCGGAGACGTAGTCGGCGAGGTTCTCCAGCGGGATCGGCTCGCGGACGAGGTCGTCGCGGCCCGGTTCGCCGTCGGTGCGGCGGAAGACGAACGCGGCCGGCTCGTCGCCGTACCCCACGGAGGTGGGCACGCTGGTGGCCACGTCGTCGTCGATCGGGCAGGCCGGCGCGTTCACGAGCGCGTTGATCAGCTTGCTCTTGCCCTGCTTGAACTCGCCGACCACCACGACCCGGACGTTCGGGTCCTGCAGGCGGCGGCGCGTGGCGAGGAGGCGCTCGACCAAGTCGGTGCGACCGGCCGTGGTCGCGAGGCGTCCCACGTGCTCGACGAGCCCCGCGAGGGCGGGGTTCGCAGGCGCCTGGGGTGCGTCCGAGACGACCGCGCGTCGCGGCGCGTGCCCGGTGTCCTGCTGGGGGGTCAGTGTCTGCTCCGACATGCGGTGGCCTTCCGGGGACGCCAAGACCCGGCCTGCCGCTGGGGCAGGCCGGGCACGGGGCTGATGGCGTTGATCAGAAGTCGAGCTCGGTGTCGACCTCGCCGCCGGTGGCGGCAGCGCCGGGGCTGAACAGGTTGCCGCTGTTCTCCCACTCCAGGCTCTTGGAGAAGGTGTTGTCGATCTCGCTGGTGAAGGAGTCCTCGACGTCCAGGTCGAGGTTGGTGTGCTGCGACTGGTCGTTGAAGGCGTCGTCCACCTCGACGTCCACGTCCAGCTCGTACTTCTTGGAGAAGTCGTTGAACGAGTCGTTGGTGCGGGTGTCGATCGCGGTGTTGCCGACGTTCAGGTCACCCATCTTGAGGTCGAAGGACGAGTTGTCGATCGAGACGTCGCCGCCGGCGGCGATGGACTCGTCACCGAAGGCAACCGTGGCGTTCTGGGAGAAGGCCTGGCTCACGCCGCTGCCGTCGCCCGTGGAGATCGCCTGGCTGACCGACTGGTCGAGCTGCAGCGAACGGTTGTCGATGTCGACGTCGAAGCCCGCGCCGGTGCCGTGGCCCCAAGCACCCTTGGCGGCCGAGGCCGACAGCGGGGTGGCGGCGCCGCTACCGAAGAGGCCGCCGACGTTGAAGTCGCCGAAGCCGCTGTTGTACTGGCGCACGCCGATGGTGGTGGAGTGGTCGTTCAGCGTCTGGGTGTTGAACGAGCTCGTGACGTTGAACGAGTCCTGGTTGCGGACCGAGTTGTCCCAGTCCTTGTTGAACGAGTCGACGATGTCGTCGTCGGTGGAGTTGTCGGTGTTGAACGCGTCGTCGATGTCCACGTTGGTGGAGTTGTCCGACTGGTCCTTGAAGGCGTCCTCGATGTCGACGCTGGTCGAGTTGTCCGAGTTGTCGTTGAACGAGTCCTCGACCTCGACGTCGGTCTCGACCTCGGTGTTCACCGAGTTGTCGTTGTTGGACAGGATGTCGTCGGCGACGGCCTGGTTGCCACGCTCGTTGATGTTCTTGGCCACGATGGGTCCTCTCGACTGGGGGTGGAGCCGGGATCGGCTTCCGGGTCTCGATACGCCGGGGTTGGCGTGCATGACAAGACTCCCCCGGCCGGCCCCCTCAGGGCAGCGGGGTCGATCCCCGCATCCCCCACCCGGGGGATGGGGATTCACCGGGGATTGATCGGGGTACGGGGGCCCCCGGCAGGGGGCTGGGCAGGCGCCCGGCGGGGCCCGGACGACCCCCGGAGGGGGACTTGACAGGGCCACCGGCGGGGCGGCTGGGAGCGGGATCGTGGTGTCCTAGACTCAGGCTCGATGGAGACCGTGACTGAGCAGGAGCACACGGACGCGACGGCGTCCGGGAGCGACCGACCCCTGAGGGTCGCGCTCCTGACCGACAACTACGGGCCCGGCCACTCGGGCCTGTTGTACGCGGTGCAGTTCCTGGAGGGCGAGCTGCTCAAGGCCGGCTGCCAGGTGCAGGTGGTCGCCCCCGCGTGCGACGGCCCTAACCCCTATCGCGACCACCCGCTGCGCACCGAGCACCGGCTGAAGTCCATGCGGATCCCCGGCCTGACGATGGCGGTCGCCGACGGGCGCGGTTTCGAGGCCGCCCTCGACGCGTTCGCCGCCGACCCGCCCGACGTGATCCACGTCCACGGCCTCGGGTCGATCGGGCTGCTGGGCGTGTGGGCCGCCGACCGCCTCGAGGTCCCCCTCATGGTGACGTGGCACACCGACTTCGAGGCGTACGCCGACCACTACGCCGTGCTGACCCCGTTCCTCGACGCCTACTACCGGTTGCTGAAGGTGTCCACGCACGGCATGAAGCGGCCGACGCTGCAGGACATGCGTCGCTGGATGCGCATCAAGTGGTGGAAGCGCGGCATGTCCCGGCGCAACCTGCTCAACGCCGCCCGCAACATGCTCGAGGCGGCCGACCTGGTCACCACCCCGTCCGACAAGACGGCCACGCGGGTGCGCGAGCTGGCGCCCAACTCGCGCATCAGGGTGGTCCCCAACGGCGCGGACGCCCTGCCCGAGGGCCCCCCGCTGCCCGCGGCGTCCGGGCCCCGCATCATCTACGTGGGCCGGATCGCCCCCGAGAAGAACATCCAGCTGCTGCTGGCCGCGTTCGATTGGGTGCGCGAGGAGATCCCGAACGCCGAGCTCATGTTCGTCGGCGACTGGAACGCCTCCAGCTGGCTCGAGGCCAAGCTGGCCATCGCGCGGCGCCGCGGCGGGGTGATCCTGGCCGGGCAGATCCCGCGCGACGAGCTCGGCCCCTACTACGCGTCGGGGGACGTGTTCGCGTTCCCGTCCCTGACCGACACCCAGGCGCTGGTGCTGCACGAGGCCGCGCACGCCGGGCTGCCGATCGTGTCGTGCGACCACGAGCTGCGCCTGGTCCTTGACGACGGCGTGAACGGCGCGATCGCCCGCCCGACGCCGGAGTCGCTGGCCCGCCAGCTGGTGATGCTGCTGCACAAGCTCAAGGACCCCGAGTTCAAGGCGGCCGCGCAGGCCCGCTCGCGCGAGATGGCGTCCTGGTGGTCGATCGAGCACCAGTCGACCGCGATCCTGGAGCTGTACCGGGACCTGGCGGCGGGGCGTCCGGTACAGGAGTCGATGAAGGCCATCCCGCCGGTCGGGGCCTGAGCCGTGGCCGCGGAGAGCTGCCCCTGCGGGACCGGGAAGCCCTACGAGGCGTGCTGCGGGGCGATCCACGCCGGACGCCGGCCCGCGGCCACCGCCGAGAAGCTGATGCGGTCGCGCTACTCCGCGTTCGTGCTCGGGCTGTCCGGCTACCTGTGGCAGACGTGGCACCCGTCCACCCGCCCGACGACGGTGACCATCGACGACGCCCTGGTCTGGACCGGCCTGACCATCGAGGACACGACCGACGGCTCCCCCTGGGACGACGCCGGGACCGTGCGCTTCTCGGCGTCCTGGACGACGGGCCACCGCGACGGTGTGCTGCGCGAGACGTCACGCTTCGCGTTCTTCGAGGGCGCCTGGGTCTACGTGGACGGGTCGATCCACCACTGAGAGCCGCCGGCCGCGTCAGCGAACGGGGTCGGGGTCCCCGGTGACCCGGCGGTGCCGGCGGGCGACCCACCCCACGGCCGCCGCCGGTACCAGCA
>DUOQ01000319.1 GCA_012838755.1 Propionibacterium sp.
CTACGGCGCCGGCAACCTGGCCTGGCGCAACGACGCGGTCGCCCTCGTGCTGGCGGCCGTCGCCGCCGCCCTGGTCTGGCTGGTCCTCCGTGCCCGGGCCCGCCGCACGGTGCTGCCGGTCGAGCCCAGCATCCCCAGCGAGGTGCCCGTCGGCTCGGCGCACGAGGCGCAGATCGCGCCGCGCCACCGCGGAGCCGGGCCCGCGGCGTCCGACCCCGTAGCCTGAACCCGATCGAAGGAGACCCACCATGACCACCGACGAGCTCATCGTCGAGGCCCGTGAGGGCGTCGGCCACCTCGTGCTCAACCGCCCGCGGGCGATCAACGCGCTGACCCCGGCCATGCTGCGGGGCATCCACGAGGCGCTGGACGACTGGAGCGACGAGGGCTCGATCGTCCGGGTCGAGATCTCGGGGGCCGGCGAGCGTGGCCTGTGCTCGGGTGCCGACGTGCGCGCGCTGCGCGAGCACGTGCTCACCGGCGGCGACCACATGGAGTTCTTCGAGGTCGAGTACGCGATGAACGCGGCGATCAAGAACTTCGGCAAGCCCTACATCGCCCACATGCGTGGCATCACGATGGGCGGCGGCCTCGGCGTCTCGGCGCACGGCTCGCGCCGCATCGCCTACCCCGACTCGGCCTTCGCGATGCCCGAGACGATCATCGGCTTCATCCCCGACGTCGGCATCCTCTACTACCTGGCCCAGGCGCCCGGCGAGCTGGGCACGCACGTCGCCCTCACCGGCAACCCGATCAACGCCACGGACGCCGTGCTCGTCGGGTTGGCCGACGAGATCGACGAGGCCGACGGCGAGGCCCCGGCGTCGCAGCTGGCCGCCTGGCAGGGCTGGATCGACGAGTGCTACGCCACCGACGACCCCGCCGAGGTGCTCGCCCGGCTCGAGGCGCACGACGACCCCGCCGCGAACGCGGCCGCCGCGGACCTCCGCAAGCGCTGCCCGCTCTCGGTCGCTGTGACGCTGGAGGCGATCCGGCGCGCGAAGGGCATGGGTTCGGTCGAGGAGGTGCTCGCCCAGGACCTCACCGTGGCGCGCCACCTGATCCCGCGCCCCGACTTCGTCGAGGGCGTCCGCGCCCAGCTGGTCGACAAGGACCGCAACCCGGTCTGGCAGCACGCCCGGGTCGAGGACGTCACCCGCGACGAGGTGCTCGCCTGCTTCGCGTGACTCAGCGCGCGTAGTCGACGACGACCGGCGCGTGGTCGCTGATCCGCGCGTCGGCGGACGCCTCGCGATCGGTCCCGGCGGCCACGGCCGTGCGGGCGAGCCCGGGGGAGGCCAGGTGGTAGTCGATCCGCCAGCCCGAGTCGCGGTCGAACGCGCCCGGCATCCAGGACCACCACGAGTATGGCCCGTCGGCCTCGGGGTGCTGCGACCGCACCACGTCGACCAAGGTGCGCGGGCCGAGGAGTGAGCCGAACCACGCCCGCTCCTCGGGCAGGAAGCCCTCCTTCTGGTTGGCGCCACGCCAGTTCTTGAGGTCCTGCCGGCCGTGCGCGACGTTGAAGTCGCCCATCACCAGGAACTCGCGCCCCTCGCGGGCGGCCGTGCGCCGCGCGGTCACGAGGTAGGCGCGCAGCGACGCCAGGAACCGCATCTTGCGCCGGTACTTGGGCAGGTCGGCCTCGGGGCCGACCACGGGGGCGCCCTTGGTGACGTACACCGACCCCACGGTCAGCGGACGCCCCGGCAGGTCCAGGTCCACCTCGATGTAGCGCCCCTCGGGGTCGAAGGTCCGGTTGCCGAACCCCTGCCGCACGGCGGTGGGGGCGACCCGTGAGACGACGGCGACGCCGTTGCGTCCGGGCAGGTTTCCGGGGTGGTAGGCGACGTGCATGTCGCCGAAGACGCCCTCGGGCACGTGGTTCGCGGGCGCGCGCATCTCTTGGAGGGCGATGACGTCGGGGCGGCGGTCGTGCAGCCAGTCGCCGAAGCCGCGCCGCTGGGCCGCCCGGATGCCGTTGACGTTGAACGACGCGACGCGGAGCGCGTCGGTCACGGGAACGGGACGGCCGCCGAGGCGGCGCCCAGAGCCCCCAGCACGAGCGCGGGCACGGTGTGCGCACCGGTGGCGCCCCGCGCGCGGCGCTTCTCGCCGAACCGGAAGATCGCCTTCTCCCCGGCGATCGAGAACGCGGTGGTCAGCCCGACGATGGCGGCCCCGACGGCCGCCGACTTCGCCGGCTCGGTGCGCACGGCCTCGAAGACCTCGTCGAAGGCGTCAGGGCCCTGCGGCCCGGTCGGCGCCGCCTTCTGCGGCCGGGCGAGCACCCAGCCGACGCCGCCGGCGGTGAGCAGGCCGGTCTTCAGCACGGTCCGCGCGGCACGGGACCGGACCAGGTCGGGCAGGGCGTACCACGCGACGGTGGTCAGGCCCATGACGGCGGCCTGGGCCACGTTCGCGCGGGCGGGGGTCAACTCGGTCGGCGTCATGCCCCCAGCCTGCCATGCTGGCGCCATGGACATGACTCCGGTGGACTGGGCCGTGGGGGAGTGGACGCACGCGCCGGCGTCCGTGGTCGTCGAGGGCGGTGCCCTGGTGGTCGGGGCTGTCGAGGGCAGCGACGCGTGGCGGGTCACGTCGTACGGGTTCACGCACGACTCCGAGCACGGGCTGCTGGCGCCCCTCCCGCAGGACGCCGCGGTCGAGGTCACCTTCGTGGTCGACTACGCCGAACAGTTCGACCAGGCCGGCGTGCTGCTGCGCGCGGCCGAGGACCGCTGGATCAAGGCCGGGGTCGAGGTGGCCGACGGCGTCCCGCAGGTGGGTGCGGTGGTGACGAACCCGGTCAGCGACTGGTCGGTCGGGCCGGTGCCCGCGTGGGTCGGGAGGAGCGTCACCGTGCGGGCCTCCCGCTCGGGGGACGCCGTGACCATCCGGGCCGGGATCGCGGGCGAGCCGCTGCGGCTGGTGCGGGTGGCGCCGTTCCCCGCCGACGCGGC
>DUOQ01000320.1 GCA_012838755.1 Propionibacterium sp.
CCAGGGCGAGCCCGGCGATGATCGTCTTTCTCGCTGTCATGGTTGCGTGGTCTCCTTCGTCCCGCTCCGGTCCCGTTGTCGGGCGCCGGCGGCGCGCGAGGCGCCGTGGGTAGACATTCACGCAGAATGACGGAAAGCGCAATCCCATTGGCGTCCTCAGGCCAATGCGCTGCAGGGTCTGGTCGTGAATCCCCTTGTCCGGTAAAATTCACGCCGGACCACAGGCAACCGCGCATCAGGGTGGGGGGATGCGCACGATGAGTGCACCCCGGAGACCTGATGGAAAGCCTGACCACACCCACGCCCTCGCGCGCCCCCGCACCGCCCCAACCGCGCCTGCGACCCCTGCCCCTGCTCACCGGTGCCGTCGGCCTGCCCTGGCTCGCCGCCGCGTTCGCCGCGGCCGGGCTCATGCTCGCCGCGATGAGCCTCGGCGGTGCGCTCGGTGCACCGCTCGTCGGCGCCCTCGCCGACCGGTGGGGACCCCGCCGCACCGTCACCGTGATGACGGTCGCCGGGACCGTGGCGATCACGGCGCTCGCCTCGTTCGCCTTCATGCCGCCGGTCCCCGTCGCCGCCCTCGTCGCGGTGGCGCTGCTGGTCGGGGCCGGCAACGCACAGGTCGGCGCGATCGCCCGCTCGCAGTGGTCGGCACGGTTCGCGACCGCCCCCCACGGTGCCCGCAAGGTCGAGGTGGCCATGGGCTACGAGACGGTCGTCGACGAGGTCTCCTTCGTCGTCGGTCCGGTCATCGGCGCCACCCTGGCCACGGTCGTCAGCCCCGTCGCCGCGATCCTCGCCGCTCTCGTGGTCCTGGTGGTCGCCCAGGGCACCTTCGCCGCGCTGCTGGGGGCCCGGGCCTCGAGCCTCGGACGGCGTGCGCGCGGCCCGCTCTCGCCCCGGCTGGCGGTGTGGGTCGCCCTGTCGTTCCTGGTGGGCGGGGTGTTCGGCACGGTGCAGACCGGCCTCACGGCGTCCCTGGCCGGCACCGAGCACGCGCCGCTGACCGGCGTGGTCTACGCCTTCGTCGGACTCGGGTCCGCCGTGTCGGGCATGCTCACCCACCTGCTGCACCGCTGGCCGCTGCCGCGTCGCGTGGTCGTGTTCGGCCTGGCGCTCGCCGTGCTGGCCACGGGCCTCGTCGGTGCCGGTCACCTGGCCCTGCTCGTCGTCGCCTGCGCGGGCATCGGCCTGTGCGTGGCCCCGCTGCTGGTGTCGGCCTTCACCGGCGCCGAGCGCCTCGCCTCGGCCGGCAACACCCTCGCGCTCACCCTGCTCAGCGCCGCGAACGTGGCGGGCGTCGGGGCCGGGGCCGCGGCCTCCGGGTTCGTGGTCGACGGCTTCGGCGCCGGGGCGGCCCTAGCCCTGCCGATCGGGCTCGGTGTCGCGTGTGCGCTCACCGGGGTGGTCGCCGCGCTGGTCCGGGCCGACGCGCCCGCCGCGCGCTGATCCCGGGACGGGCCCATGACCCCGTAATCGGCCCCCCAGAAACCGTTGTCGCGTTCAACTCTCCAGTGGGACTGGCCCCGGTGCGGGCGGCCAAGAAATGAGGGGGCCGATTACGGTGTTGTGCGGGGCGATCCCGACGCAGACCTCTCCTCGTTTTGGCGGACACGCCCCCGGGGGGTTTCAATCACCCCGTGACCTCTCTCGCCGATGCCCTCCCGCTGCGCCACGGACCCGCCCTGCCCAACCGGCTCGCCCTGGCTCCGCTGACAAACACGCAGAGCCACCTCGACGGCACGCTGTCCGACGACGAGATCGGCTGGCTGACCGCCCGCGCCCGCGGGGGCTTCGGCCTCGTCGTGACCGCCGCGGCCTATGTGCAGCGCTCCGGGCTGGCGTGGGCCGGCCAACTCGGTGTCTCCGATGACGCCCACCTGCCCGGGCTCACCCGGCTGGCCGACTCCCTGCGCGCGAACGGCGCGGTCTCCGTCGTCCAGTTGCACCACGGCGGCCTCCGCGCGAACGCCGAGGCCTCCGGGGAGCAACCCGTCGCCCCGTTCGCGGACGAGCGCAGCGGTGCCCGCGCCCTCACCACCGGCGAGGTCGAGCAGCTCGTCGCCGACTTCGCCTCCGCGGCCGCCCGCTGCGAACGTGCCGGGTTCGACGGCGTCCAGGTGCACGGCGCGCACGGGTACGTGCTCGGCCAGTTCCTCGACGTCGCCCGCAACACGCGCACCGACCGCTACGGCGGGGATGCCGCCGGGCGGGCGCGCATCATGCACGAGGTCGTCGACGCGATCCGGACCGCGACCGGACCGCACTTCCAGGTCGGGCTGCGGCTCTCGCCCGAGCGGTGGGGGATTGACCGCGCCGAGGCCGTCGCGCTCGCGGGGGACCTCCTGACCGGCCGGGAGCTCGACCACCTCGACCTCTCGATGTGGCAGGTTGGCAAGACCCCCGAGGACGACCCGACCCGTGACCGGCCGCTCGTCGACGACTACCTCGACCTGCCCCGCCACGGCACCGCGCTGGCCCTGACGGGCGGGGTGCGCAACGCCGCCGACGCGCAGTCCGTGCTCGACCGGGGCGCCGACATCGTGTGCGTCGGCCGCGCCGCCGTCGCCGACCACGCCTTCGCCGCGCGCACGCTGGACGATCCGGCCCACCCCGGCCCCACCTTCCCGGTCACGCCCGACCAGTTGCGCGCCGAGTGCGTCGGCGAGGCCTTCGTCGACTACTTCACCGCCGGCTGGCCCGACCTGGTCGCGACCCCGGCGTAGCTCAGGACGTCGGGTCGAGCAGCTCGATCGCGCCCGAGCTGCCGTCGATCCGGATGCGCTGGCCGTCGGCCAGGCGCCGGGTCGCGTCGTGCACCCCGACCACCGCGGGGATGCCGTACTCGCGCGCGACCACGGACCCATGGGTCATCAGGCCGCCCACCTCGGTGACCAGCCCGGCGGCGGCGATGAACAGCGGGGTCCACGCCGGATCGGTGCCGCGGCAGACGAGGATCTCGCCGGCCCGCAGCTGCGATGAGGCCGGGTCGTGCACCACGCGCACCACGCCCGTGGCCACCCCCGGCGACACCCCGGCGCCGGACAGGTCGGCCGATCCCGCGGAGAGCCCCTCGTAGAACGTGCGTCCGTCCTCGACCAGCACGCGCGGGACCTGACCGCGGAGCTCCTCGGCCTCGAAGGCGGCCCGGCGCTCGGAGACGACGTCCTGCCACTCCGCGCTGAACGCACGCCGCAGCTCGTCCACGCGCAGGAACGCCAGGTCGTCGACCGACCCGAGCCGCCCCTGCTCGACGAGCTCGGCGGCCGACGCGTCCAGCCCCGAGCGGATCAGGCCCAGGCACTGCACCAGCGTGAACTTCGGCGTCTCGCGGGCGCCCGCCATGCCCCGGATCAGCTTGGCCGCCTTGCGCACCTTCTGGGCGCGCACCGGGGTGGAGGCGTCCATCAGCGCGCGGATCGAACGGCCCGCCTCGTGCTGGCCGGCCTTGTGCACCGCCCGCGGCTGGGTCGCGACCGGCATGCCCAGGTACGCCTTGATCGTGTGCATCACCGGGGTCGGGTCGTCGCGCCAGCGCGGCGAGCCCAGGTCGATCTCGGCGACCCCGCGCATGCCGTACCGCTCCAGGAACCCGTCGATCGCCTGCTGGGCCACGCGGGGCAGCCCGCGGGCGAGGTACTGGCGGGCGAGGTCGGACGCCGGCGTCTCGGCCACCCAGCCCCACGCGGTCGCGTCGCCCCGGATGCGCAGCGCCACGTCGGACAGCGCGAGGTCCATCTCGGTGGTCACATTGCCGGGCAGCGCCCGCATCACGTTCATCGCGAGGGCGTCGGCGTCGGGCAACCGCGTGTGGCGGGCGAGCTCGCGCAGGGTGCGCAGGGTGAGCACTGTCGGCCCCATCACGGGGGCGAACACGGGCAGGAGGGTGGGGAACGCCCGGCGGCCCAACTCGTCGATGACGTCGACCCGGGCGCTCAGGCGCTCTTGGGGCGTCGGCTGCCCGGCGGCGCGGGTGACGGCGCGGTCGATGTGCTCGATGAGCCCCTCGGCGGACCGCTCGAGCGCGCGGCGGGCACCGGCCGGGTTGGCCGACGCGGCCCGGATGCGGGGCGCGATGCGGGGCACCAGCGCGAGGAACCCCGCCGCGATCCCGGCCCGGGGGGCGGTGCGGGTGGCGCGCAACCCGGGTTCGTTGCCGAGCCGGCGCAGGATCGCAGCCGTTCCCGGCTCGACCATCGGCAGGAAGTCGGCGATCAGCTTGCGGGTGGCCCGGATCCGGAGCAGGTCGTCGAAGCGCAGCCACAACCGCTCGCCGGCGGTCTGGACGAAGCGGTTGGTGCGCCAGTCGACCTTCCGGCCGACGAGGCGGGCCGCCCCCGCCAGCATGATGCGGATCGTCTCCTGCCCCAGTGGGGTCAGGGGCTCCAGCACGCCCTGGAAGGCCCCGAAGCTGAACCACACCTCGGGCTGGGTGTGGCCCGCCGGGCTCGCGGGGGGCAGTGGGTACAGCGTGGTGATCGGCCGCGCCTGGACGACGAAGACCTCGTCGCCGCTGCGCGCCCACTCGATGTCGGTGGGCTCGCCGTACAGCTCGGCGATCCTCCTCCCCAGGGCGGCCAGCTCGCGCAGCTGGTCCGGCGAGACGGACGCCGTGGGCCCGGCCAGTTCCTGGGTGCGCACGTCGCCCGTGGCCGTCTCGAGGGTGAAGGTGTCGGGCGTGATCCGCCCCGAGACGAGGTCCTCACCGAGGCCCAGCGCGGCGTCGACGACCGACTCGTCCCGGCGTCCCGTGCGGGGGTTGACGGTGAACAGCACGCCCGAGGCGTCGGCGGCGACCATGCGCTGCACGACCACGGCGATCGAGACCGCCTCGTGGTCGATGTGGTTGCGGGTGCGGTAGCTGATCGCCCGCTCGGTCCACAGGGAGGCCCAGCAGTCGACCACGCGGGCGAGCACGTCGTCGAGCGAGGTCACGGTGAGGAAGGTGTCCTGCTGGCCGGCGAAGGACAGGCCCGGCAGGTCCTCGGCCGTCGCCGACGAGCGCACCGCCACCGGGGTCGCCAACTCGCCGTCGACCAACAGGGGGGCGAGCTGGGCCAGGATCGCGCGCGCCAGCGGCGCACCCAGGCCGGCGCTCGCGAACGCCGCCCGAATCAACGAGGACGCCTCGGCGGGCTTCCGCTGCAGGGCCGCGGTGATGACGGGGTGGAGCTGCGACGCGTCGAGGAACTCCTCGTACAGGGCCGGCGGGAGCACCACGAACGGGGGCACGGGGAGCCCGGCCTCGCGAAGCCGCACCAGGTTGGCGCCCTTGCCGCCGTAGGTGCGCAACTCCGCTTCGGTGGTCATGGTCGCAGTATCCCACCGCGGCCCCACAGCGCGCGCACGGCGTCCCTCCTCACGGGGGACGCCGTGGCCGCCACCCCCGCGTGGGGCCGGCCGAGCGATGACCTGGCCGCCGTCGAGGACCGGGACTGGCCGGCCTCCCGTCCTGCTGATCCGGTGGCGCCTGCTGGTGCCCCGGGGCCTAGGGTTGGCCCATGGACATCCGGGGTTTCCGCAGGAGCTACGAGCAGGGCGAACTGGACGAGGCCGACACCACCAGCGTCCCGGTGGAGCTGTTCACCCGCTGGTTCGACGACGCCCGCGCGCTCAAGGGCGTCGAGCCGAACGCGATGACGCTGGCCACCGCCGACGAGGCCGGACGCCCTTCGGCCCGGGTCGTGCTGCTCAAGGAGTTCGATGAGGCCGGGCTGGTCTGGTACACGAACTACGACTCCCGCAAGGGCGACGAGCTGGCCGCCAACCCGCACGCCGCGTTGCTGTTCTTCTGGGCGCCCCTGGAGCGCCAGGTCCGCGTCGAGGGACGCGTCGAGCGCGTCACCGCCGAGGAGTCGGACGCCTACTACGCCGTGCGCCCCCTCGACTCGCGGATCGGCGCGTGGGCCTCGCCCCAGTCGCAGGTGATCGCCAACCGGGGCGTCCTGGTCGCCAACGCCGCGAAGGCCGCGGCCGAGCACGGGCTGAGCCCACGGCGTCCGGACCACTGGGGTGGCTATCGCCTGGTGCCCGAGGTGTGGGAGTTCTGGCAGGGCCGCAAGTCCCGGTTGCACGACCGCGTGCGCTACCGCCGCGAGGGTGGGGCATGGGTGAAGGAGCGGCTCGCGCCCTGAGGCGCCGCCCCTCCGACTTGGTTTTCTGAGAGTTTCTCAGTAATCTGACGCCTGAAGATAGCCTTTTCTCAGCTTCAGGAGCTCCATGTACCAGCCTCGCCGCGCCACGGGCGCCCTTGACGCCGAGCGCCCCGGGGTCGACGCCTTCGAGGGCGCGCCGCGCCGTGCTGCACGGCGTCCGGCCGCTGCCCTCACGTCGC
>DUOQ01000321.1 GCA_012838755.1 Propionibacterium sp.
CGCGGCCCGGGTGGGGATCACGGTGGCCCTCGTCGCCTGGCCGGTCCTCGTGGCCATCTCACGGCTCTACCTCGGCATGCACTTCATCAGCGACACCGTCGCCGGCGCGATCATCGGTGCCCTGAGCGCCCTGATCGGCTGGTGGTGCGTCGGGACGCCTGACCGGGCTCAGCGCCGGGACGTCTGCATCAGCACGGCACCGCCCACGATCAGGTCACAGCCCAGGAGGAAGGCCACGCCGGTCGTGGTGGGCTCCAGCACGTCGGAGAGCAGCACCAGGCCCAGGAACACCGAGACCAGGCCCGCCACGAGGAAGGGCCGCCATGCGGCGACGAACTCGCGGGCGGCCCCGAGCCGCACGGTGCCCGAGCCCAGGAACACCACGGAGGCGGCCACGGCCAGCGCCCGCGGTTCGAGCGTGGGGAACCGGACGAGGACGGCGCCCAACGCCACCAGCAGGCCGCTGGGCACGAGCTCGGCCCAGAACGACACGGTGGTGTTCGGCAGGAACGCCACGACGAGGCCGATCGCCCCGGCCACCAGCGCGATCGCGCCGAGGGCGTACAGGGTGGGGACCAGGCGCAGCAGGCCCGAACCGGCCAGCAGCGCACCCCCCAGGAGCCACAGGATGCCCAACGCCACGGCGCCCGGGTTGCCGCGCGGGGAGTCGTCTCGTCGGGCCATGACCGAACCCTACGTCCGCGCGCGCCGGGCGGCGAGGCGTCCGCTCGCCCAGACCAGGAGTCCGGCGACCGCGAAGAGCACGACCACCACGACGATGTCGCTCCAGCCACCGCCCTCCCCGGCGAGGATCTGCGCCTCGAGCCGCTGCTGCTCGGCCGCCCCGAGGACGCCACCGAGCGAGGACAGGCCCTCGGTGGCCCAGAACAGGATGCCGAGCGCGATGAACAGACCCCCGGACACGACGTTCCCCACAGTGGTGGAGACGGGGCCGAGGGTGACCGGGCGCGGCTTGAGCCAGGAGCGCCGGCCGAGGTCGAGGGCGTCCCACAGCAGGGCCAGGACCACCAGGGGCACGACCATGCCGACCGCGAAGATGGCCAGCAGCAGGCCGCCACGCACGGCGTCCCCACCCAGCGCGGCCACCGTCAGCACCGATCCCAGGATCGGGCCGGCGCACGTGCCGGCGATGCCGTAGACGGTGCCGAGCACGTACACCGACAGGGCGCTGCCCGGGTCGGCGCCCGGGCGGGCGCTCGCGGGGAGCGGGAGGGTCACCCCCAGCGCCTGGACGAGGCCGAGCACGATGATGAGCAGCGCGGCCACCGCGATGAAGGTGCTGCGGTGGGCGTTGAAGAGGGCGCCGAAGCTGCCCGCGGCGGCGCCGAGGGGCACCAGGGTGGTGATGAGGCCGAGGTAGAACAGCCCCGTGCGGCCCACCAGGGCGGCCCGGCTGCTGAACGCGTACGCGAAGAACGCCGGCAACAGCATCACCGAGCAGGGGCTGACGATGGTGGCCACGCCGCCCAGCAGGGCACCGAGGTAACCGATGTCCGGCATCAGCGTGCGAGCTCCTGCGCGATCAGGGACTCGAAGACCTCCGTCGGCTGGGCGCCGCTGACGGCCTGCCCACCCACCACGAAGAACGGGGTGCCCGAGATGCCGAGCTGCCGCGCCTCGTTGGAGTCGGCGGCGACGGCGGCGCTCAGGGCCTCGTCACCCAGCGCCGCCTCGAACGCGGCCAGGTCTGCCACACCCGCGGTCTGGGCGAACGCGAGCAGGTCGTCGCGTTGGATGTCGGGGTGGCCGCTGGGCGGCGCGGCGGCGAACACGGCCTCCTGAAACTCCCAGAACTTGCCCTGCTGCCCGGCGGCGCGCGCGGCAACGGCGGTCTGGTCGGACTGCTCACCGAACATCGACAGGTCGCGGAACTCGATCCGCAGTCTGCCGTCGTCGACGTACTTCTGCAGCTCGGGCAGGGTGCGCTGGTGCCACACCGCACAGAAGGGGCAGCGGTAGTCTGACCAGTTGGTCATGACGACCTTCGCGTCCACCTCACCCAGGGCCAGCGGGTCGGCCGCCTCGCGCCGGGGCAGGTCGAGGAGGAACTGCTCCAGACCCGGGTCGGGCTGCACCTCGGCGGACGCCGCGGGCTCGGCCTGCGCGGGATCGGCGGGGTTGGCCTGGGTGGGCGCCGGGGCCGGGGACGCGGCGTCCGGCCCGCCCAACGGACGGACCTGCATGCCCAAGAGGAAGGCGATCACGACGCTGGCCACCCAGGCAACCACCCAGCGGCCCGTGCGGCGGCGTCCGGTCGGTGCCTGGGCCGTGGCGGACGGATCGGTGCTCGACATACCCCCCACGGTACCGGGTGGCCCGCGGGACCGGGCCCCGTGGCTGGAGGGCGGGAGGCGTCCCTATACTGGGCCCGACTCCATTCCCGCATCACAGCCTCACAAGGACGGTTCATGGCCGAGTTCGTGTTCACCATGCACAACGTGCGCAAGTCGTTGGGCGAGAAGCTCATCCTCGACAACGTCACGTTGTCTTTCTACGAGGGCGCCAAGATCGGCGTCGTCGGCCCGAACGGCGCCGGCAAGTCGACCCTCCTCAAGATCATGGCGGGCCTCGAGAAGCCGAACAACGGCGAGGCCATGATCGGCAAGGGCAAGACGGTCGGCATCCTGCTCCAGGAGCCGCCCCTGACCGAGGACAAGACGGTCATGGAGAACGTGCAGGAGGCCGTCGCCGACACCCTCGGCAAGGTCGAGCGCTTCAACGCGATCGGCATGGAGATGGCCGAGCCCGACGCCGACTTCGACGCCCTGATGGCCGAGATGGGCGAGCTGCAGACCGAGCTGGACCACCTCAACGCGTGGGACCTCGAGTCCCAGCTGGAGCAGGCCATGGACGCGCTGCAGTGCCCGCCCGGGGACACCCCGGTCAACGTGCTGTCCGGTGGTGAGCGCCGCCGGGTCGCGATGGTGAAGCTGCTGCTCGCCCAGCCCGACCTCCTGCTCCTGGACGAGCCCACCAACCACCTGGACGCCGAGAGCGTCGCCTGGCTGGAGGGCCACCTCAAGAGCTACCCCGGCGCCGTCCTGGCCGTCACGCACGACCGGTACTTCCTGGACAACGTCGCCGAGTGGATCTGCGAGGTCGACCGCGGCAAGCTCCACCCCTACGAGGGCAACTACTCCACCTACCTCGAGACCAAGCGCTCGCGCCTGCAGATCGAGGGCAAGAAGGACGCCAAGCGCGCCAAGATCCTGGAGCGCGAGCTCGAGTGGGTGCGCGCCAACCCGAAGGCCCGCCAGGCCAAGAACCGCGCCCGGCTCGCCCGCTACGAGGAACTCGCGGCCGAGGCCGAGCGCACCCGCGCGATCGACCCCGCCGAGATCAACATCCCGCCGGGCCCGCGCCTGGGCGCCGAAGTGCTCAAGGCCACGCACCTGCACAAGGCCTTCGGTGACCGCGTCCTGATCGAGGACCTGTCGTTCACGCTCCCCCGTGCCGGCATCGTCGGCATCATCGGCCCCAACGGTGTCGGCAAGACCACGCTGTTCAAGATGGTCACCGGCGAGGAGCAGCCCACCTCGGGCGACCTCAAGGTCGGCCAGACCGTGCAGTTCAGCTACGTCGACCAGAACCGCTCGGGCATCGACCCGAAGAAGAACGTGTGGGAGGTCGTCTCCGACGGGCTGGACCACATCAAGGTCGCCAACTTCGAGATGCCCTCGCGCGCCTACGTGGCCTCGTTCGGCTTCAAGGGCCCCGACCAGCAGAAGCTCGCCGGCGTCCTCTCCGGCGGTGAGCGCAACCGCCTCAACCTGGCGCTCACCCTCAAGCAGGGCGGGAACGTGCTGCTGCTGGACGAGCCGACCAACGACCTGGACGTCGAGACCCTGCAGTCCCTGGAGGACGCCCTGCTCGAGTTCCCCGGCTGCGCCGTCGTGATCTCCCACGACCGGTGGTTCCTCGACCGCGTGGCGACGCACATCCTGGCCTGGGAGGGCGACGACGAGAACCAGGCCAAGTGGTTCTGGTTCGAGGGGAACTTCGCCGACTACGAGGCCAACAAGGTCGCCCGCCTGGGGGTCGAGGCGGCTCGCCCGCACGCGAGCAAGCACCGCCGCCTCAAGCGTGACTGACATGTGACATCCGCGCGCCTGTTCCGTGGACCCCCTCGAGGTGGTTAGGATTCTCCGAACCGTGCCGCAACGAGGGGGTTCACTCATGTCCGACGAACAAGTCCACCCCAGTTCAGGTCCACTGCCCGGTGCCCACCTGAAGCACCTTGATCCACAACTCGGCCCCGAGATCGACGAGAAGTCGCCCGGAGAGAGAGCCCCGGCGTTCCCGCCCCGGACCATCAAGATCCGCTGGGTCGGCTTCGCCATCGGCATCCTCGGCGCGCTGCTGGTGTACTTCTCGATGCCGGCCGATGTGCCGCACGAGGCCAAGGTCACCGCCGCCATCGCCGTCCTGATGGGCGTGTGGTGGATGACGGAGGCGCTCCCGATCCCGGCCACCGCACTGGTGCCGCTGGTCGCCTTCCCGATCCTGTCGGGGGTGTCGATGAACTCCGTGGGCGCGTCCTACGGCAACAACATCATCTTCCTGTTCATGGGCGGCTTCATGATCGCCCTGGCCATGCAGCGGTGGAACCTGCACCGCCGCATCGCCCTGCTGACCGTCCGCGCGATGGGCACCAGCCCGTCGATGGTCGTGGCCGGCTTCATGGCCGCGACCGGCTTCCTCACGATGTGGGTGTCGAACACCGCCACGGCGGTGATGATGATCCCGATCGGTGTCTCGGTCCTGTTGCTCGTCGCCAAGATGGGCGGAGACATGGACGTCGACGCAGCCGCGCTCGACGCCGACCCCGAGAGCGAAGAGGTCAAGCAGTTCGTCATCAAGTCCGACTTCGGCACCGCGCTGATGTTGGGCATCGCCTACGCGGCGTCGATCGGCTCGCTGGCCACCATCATCGGCACGCCGCCCAACACGCTGCTCGTCGGCTACCTGGCCGAGAACCACAACATCAACATCGGCTTCGCCCAGTGGATGCTCGTCGGCCTGCCGATCGCCGTGGTGTTCCTCGTGCTCTGCTGGTTCCTGCTGACCAAGGTGCTGTTCAAGCCCGAGATCGACGAGATCCCGGGCGGGCGCGAACTGATGACCGCCGAGCTGAAGAAGCTGGGAAAGATGTCCCAGGGCGAGATGCGCGTGCTGGTCATCTTCGTGCTGGCGGCCATCTCCTGGGTGGCCGTGCCACTCATCTGGCCCGGGAACACCCCGATCTCCGACGCCGGCATCGCCATGGTCGCCGGGCTGCTGTTGTTCACCCTGCCCGCCGGGGCCAACCGGGGCGTCCGGCTGCTCAACTGGGGCACCGCCGAGAAGCTGCCCTGGGGCGTGCTGCTGCTGTTCGGTGGCGGCCTGGCCCTGTCGGGGCAGTTCACGTCCTCGGGCCTGACCGAGTGGATCGGCTCCGTCACCCAGGGCGTGGGCGGCCTGCCGACCGTGCTCGTGGTGGTCATCCTGGCCGCCGGCATCATCTTCCTCACCGAGCTCACCTCCAACACCGCGACGGCCGCGACGTTCCTCCCGGTCGCCGGCGGTGTGGCGATGGGGATCGGCGTCGACCCGATGCTGCTGACGATCCCCGTGGCGCTGGCCGCGACCTGCGCGTTCATGCTGCCGGTGGCGACCCCGCCGAACGCCATCGCGTTCGGCTCGGGCTACGTGACCATCGCCCAGATGGTGAAGGGCGGTGTGTGGCTCAACCTCATCGGCATCGTCCTCATCACCATCACCACGATGACGCTGGCCGTCTGGGTGTTCAGCATCGCCTACTGACCGACATCGGCCTCCCGCCGGGAGGCCGGACCGACGTGGCGTCCCCCGCACACCCGGGGGGCGCCACGTCGCCGTCGGGGCCCTCGCGGTCAGGCGCTGATCTCCCCGGTGAGCGGGTCGATGCGCTCGAACTCCTCGTCGAAGGCCTCGCCCCCGCCCGTGCCGTCGACCAGGCGCAGGCGCTCGTGCTCGGCCCGGGCCGCCTCGACGTCGGACTCGAAGGGTTCGGTCGGGTCGTTGCGCACCCGGGAACGCACGAAGGTCCCGCTCCCGCGCCGCAGGTCGTGCCCCACCCACCGGGCCTCGATGGCGAAGTCGTGCTTGACCACGTTGTCCTCGTTGACCCACTTGTTCAGGCGGAGCTTCCCGCCGACGATGATCGGGTCGCCCTTCTTCACGCTGTCCCGCACGTGCACGGCGAGCCGCCGCCAGCAGGTGATGCGGTACCAGGTCGTCTCCTGCTCCTGCCACTCGCCGTTGCGCTGCACCGACGGTGTCACGGCCACGCTGAACGTCGACCGCCCGCCGAACCGCTCATCCTCCTTCCACTCCACGTGCTGGCCGACATTGCCGCTGATCACGATCTCTGCGTGCATGGTGTTTCCCCTCTCGTCTCGGGTCTTGCTGGGGAGCATCGGCAGCAGGCGCTAGTTTGGTGCAGTGATTTCCCGCGCTTGTGGACAACTCAGGTCCGCCCCGCATGCGCCCTGTGGACAAGGAGAGTGGCCATGCTGAAGCTGACCGAGCTCGATGGGATGTACCACCTCGACGCCGCCCACAGCAGCATCGCGTTCGTGGTCCGCCACGCCGGCATCGCCAAGGTGCGTGGCACCTTCGAGTCGTTCCATGGCTGGGCCCTGCTCGACGGCGGGCAGCCCGACCAGTCCGCGCTGCTGGTCAGCGTCAAGGTGAGCAGCATCAACTCCCGGGACGCCAACCGCGACGGCCACCTGCGCAGCCCCGACTTCTTCGACGTGGCGCGGTTCCCGGCCATCACCTTCGTGGGCACCGACTTCCGCATCCTCGACGACACCCACGTCGAGGTGGACGGCGACCTGACGGTGCGGGACGTCACCCGTCCGGTGCGGGTCCCGTTCACCCACGAGGGCGGCGCGAAGGACCCGTTCGGCAACGAGCGCGTCGGCTTCACGGGCTCGACCACCATCAGTCGCGCCGACTTCGGACTGACCTGGAACGCCGCGCTCGAGACCGGCGGCGTCCTGGTGGGCGATGCGGTCAAGCTCGAGTTCGAGGTCTCCGCGATCCGGCAGGTGGACGCCCCCCACTGACCGAGGGGAGCGCCCGGCTCAGCGGGCCTTCTCGACGGCTTCCCGGGCGGCCACCAGGCGGTCGAGTTCGGCCTGGATGGGTTCGACGATCTCGACGGCGGTGACCTCGCCCACGGCGTCCGTGAGCGCCTTGCGCGCCTGACGGGCCTTCACCCGCGCGCCCGCCTCGACGAACACGCGGCTGAGCAGGGCGAGCAACACTCCCCCGGCGATGCCGCCGACGGCCAGCAGTGTCTGGATCGGCCAGCCCTGCCATGTGATGAGCGGCAGGTCGACCGGCACCTGCGCCAGGGCGAGCACGAACGGCAGCGCCAGCCAGGCCACGCCGACGACGAGCGCGATGAAGAACAGCCACTGCAGGATGGTGGCCAGCACCCACCAGCCGTGGCCGCGGTCCATCTCGAGGTCGGTGCCGGCCACCGCGCCGTCCAACCGGTCGGCCAGGAGCTTGTCGTTGCCGCGGACCACCGAACGGATCTGGTCCGACCAGCCCCGCGGGATGCCCTCTGTCGCCGTGTCCAGGACCATGCGCAGCGAGGCGTCCAGCTTGGCCTTCTGCACCGAGTTGGCCTTGGGCAGCGAGGTGCGGCTGACATCGGTCGGGCTGAGCTCGCGCGGGGACAGGCCCAGGCGCAGCTTCCGCAGCGGATCGGGCTTGAACCGCTTCATCCAGCTGACCATGGGCCAGCCGGTGGCGATGGTGCCGCGGTGGCGCCACGCCTTGAGCACCCCGTCCACGACGACCGGGACGGCAGCCGCCTCGGCCATCGAGTCGTTGAGCCGGTCGACCACCCCGCCGGTGAGCTTCGGCACCGGGCCGTCGCCGAGTTCGGCGGACAGCAGGCCGGCCCGGCGGGTGACGTCGGCGGAGAACCGCTGCACCTTGGCCGCCTTCGCCTGGGCGACCTCGGCCAGGAACGCACGCAGTTCGGGGACGCCCTCGCCCGTGACGGCCGACATCGCCATGATCCGGGTGCGGGACAGGCCCTGGGAGTCCAGCAGGCGGCGCAGGTCGGCGAGCGCGACCTCGCGCTGCTCGGTGGTCAACCGGTCGACCTGGTTGAGCACGACCACCATGACCTCGGCGTGGTCGACCAGCGGCTTGAGGTAGCCGTCGTGCAGGGCGGCGTCGGCGTACTTCTGCGGGTCGACGACCCAGACCAGCATGTCGACGAGCTCGACGAGCCGGTCGACCGTCAGGCGGTGGCTGACCTCGGTCGAGTCGTGGTCGGGCAGGTCGAGCAGGACGAGGTCGCTGAGCTCGGACTCCCCCGCCGGGACGAGGGTGCGCCGGGTGACGCCGAGCCAGTCGAGCAGGGCCACCGGCTGCTCGGTGCCCCAGGCGACCGACATGGCCTCGCTGGTGGTCGGCCGCGTCACGCCCGTCTGCGCCAACTGGGTTCCGGTGACGGCGTTGAAGGTCGACGACTTGCCCGAACCGGTTGCGCCGGCGAGCGCGACGACCGTGTGGTCGCCGGCGATGGACAGGCGGTGCCCGGCCCGATCGACCAGGGCGTCGGCGGCGTCCACGACCTCGTCGGAGGCCCTCCCGCGCGCGAGGTCGATCGCCTCGTCGAGGTGCTGCAGCCGGACCGCGATGCTCGGCCCGCGACGGCGGTCACGCTTCATCACGCACCTCCTCGTGCTCCACGCGGAAGCCCTCGTCGATGGGGCGCGGATCCAGGACCTCCCCGGTCAGCGCCGGCCGCTCGGCCCCCGGCAGGGCCAGGCGTGCCGGGTCGAGCTCGGCGGGGTGGGACCTCTGCGGCAGGGCGTTGCCGCTCGACCGCTGGTCCGCGAGCGCCTCGGTGGCGGCGCGTACCTCCTCGGCGAGCGTCGCGTCGGCGCCCGTGTCGGCGAGCACGCGGTGGTAGCGGTTCAGCTCGGCCGCCATCAGCCCCTCGATGCGTTCGTCGAGGCGTTCCTTGGCCTGCTTCGCCAGCCGGCGCACGGCGTCCTCACCGAAGACGGCCTCGAGCAGGCGCTGGGCCAGCAGCGCCGTGCCGCCGGCGACGCCGACCTCCGCGCCGGTGATCCCGCCGGTCTGGCTGAACACGACGACCATCAGGGCGACCCCGATGCCGTTGACGCCGAGCGCGAGGTAGCGGGCCGTGTTGCGCTTGGAGGCCCCGACCTCGGAGACGATGTCGAGCACGTCACCCTGCCAGTCGCGGATGGCGCGCGACACGGCGGTCGCGAAGTCGGGCGAGCTGTGGGCGAGGTCCTCACGGCTGGACGCCAACACCTGGCGGCCGGCGGCGTTGGCCGCCCACGCGGACTCCGCGCGTTCGGCGGCGGCGTCGCCCTCCTCACGGACCAGGGCCTCGAGGCCCGACTCGACGGCCAGCTTCACCTCGTTGGCCTGCGGCGGCTCGCCCTTGAACGAGGAGATGATCTTGTCGCGCAGCCAGCCGATCTTCTGCTCGATGGCGCGCATGAACTCGCCGGTGCCCACGAAGTCCTGCCAGCGGGCGAGGACCTCACCGCGCAGCAGCGTGCCATCGGCCGTCTGGACGCCGATGGTGCGGACGGCCTCGGCGTAGCTCTTCTCGGCGTCGGTGCGGAGCTGGGACAACGCCTCGACCTGGCCGTCGATCGCGTCGGCGACCAGCGGCGACCGGGTGACCATGGAGCCGATGGCACCGTCGAGCGTCTGGAGCACCACGGCCTGGCGGCTGGCCTGGTCGGCGGCCAGCGTGGCCAGCCAGACCCGGATCGGCGAGACCGCGGCGTCGGGGAGCAGGCCGCGGGCGTCCACCGACGTCTCGGGGACCGCGAACAGGGGCGAGTTGGCCAGGCCGCGCTCGGTCATCAGGCGGCCCAGGTGCGGGGGCACGTCGCCCATCGCGGCGGGCGGGACACGGTCGAGGACCACGGCGACGGCGGCGGCACGCTCGGCGGCCGAGCGCAGGTACTCCCACGGCACGGCGTCGGCGTAGCGGGCGGCCGAGGTCACGAACAGCCACAGGTCGGCCGCGGCGAGGAGCTGCGAGGCCAGGGCGCGGTTCTCGGCGACGACCGAGTCGATGTCGGGGGCGTCCAGCAGCGCGAGGCCGTGCGGCAGGGACGGCTCGGCCACCAGCTGCAGCGAGCTGGTGTCGTTGGCCTGGTCGAAGGAGCGGCCCAGGCCGGGCAGGATCCGCTCGGAGGAGAAGTACTCCAGGTCGTCGGGGTGGTGCACCAGCACCGGGCTGCGCGTGGTGGGCCGGATCACGCCGGGACGCGACACCTCACGACCGACCAGCGAGTTCACCAGGGTCGACTTGCCAGCACCCGTGGAGCCGCCGATGACCGCGAGCAGGGGTGCGTCCAGCGTGGCCAACCGGGGCAGCACGTAGTCGTCGAGCTGGGTGACCATGTCGCGGGCCGACTTGCCCGACTCGGCGCTGCCCGGCAGTGCCAGGGGCAGCCTGACCGCGGCCAGGGCGTCCCTCACTCGGACCAACGCCTCGGCGAGTGCCGCAGTGCTCATGCGCTCCTACCCTTTCGGTGGTGCCCACCGGGGATCCACCGGTGAGTACTCCGGCGAGCCTAGCGGGCTCGCACCCGTTGTGGGGCCCGAGATGGGACGCCGCCGGCGCCGCCACCACGCCACCGGGTTCGGGAACCGGGGCAGGTGGAAGCGCTGGACCTTCGGGTCGGTGACCGCCACCGGCCACAGTTCGCGCGCCCGGTCGAGCAGTTCCCGCTCGCGGCCGTGGCCCGCGGCGTCCACCAGGCCGCGAAGCTGGGAGTCGCGCAGGTGGGCCAGTTCGGTCATCGTCCGCTGGAGGCGGAAGGTGGCCAGCAGCGGACGCCACCCGTGGCTGACCGCGTTGAACAGGCTGTGCCAGCGGGTGCGCTGGCGGCTGAACGCCCGGACGGCCTCGGCCGGCAACCAGCCCATGGACACGTAGTCGGTGAGCCGGTCGCCGATGCGGCGACCCTCGGCGAGCGCCTGGCGCACCAGGTGGAGCACGAGGCTGAGCACCATGATCCAGCCGATGATGGCCATGTAGTTGGGGTCCATCCCTGTGCTGGCCAGGAAGTTGAAGACCATGTGCGCCAGCGACGCGACCAGGAAGCCCACCAGGGGCGCGATGATGCGCACCACCTTGCTGGCCGAGCGCAGGCCGATCACCAGGGCGATGCCCGCCAGGATGGTGAACAGGGGGTGCCCGAAGGCGGTCTTGAGCCCGCGCAGCAGCACGATCTCGGCGAGCGCGGCCTCGGGGTCACCGGTTTCGATCGTCACCGACGAGTACACGATGGCGCGACTGTAGTAGAGGATGTTCTCGGTGAAGGCGAAGCCGGCGCCCGACAGGCCGGCCAGCGACACCGCCTGCAGCCGGGTGACGATGCGGTATCGCAGCGCCATCGCGAGCAGGAACAGGATGGTGGCCTTCGTCGCCTCCTCCACGAAGGGGGCGACGAACACCGCGGTGCGGGCACCCGTGGCCGGGTCGCCGGGACCGACGATCGCCATCTCCTGGCCCGCCCACGTGTTGATCACCATTGAGGACGCCGTGCTCACGCACGCACCCCAGCCGAGCGCGAGCCACCACAGGATGAGACGCATCGGACGGAACCGGTCGACGAGGACGAACACCCCGATCCACGCGAGCAGGGTGGGTGCTGCGAGCCGCGCGGAGCGCTTGATCGCGGACGCGTTGAGGCCGGGGATCGTCCCGCCCTCGACCGGGGTCTCCTGGATCGAGGTGTGGTACAGCCAGACCAGGCAGGCGGCGTAGATCAGGGTGGCACCGAGGAGCACCCACGTCCACGGGCTGGTGAGGACCCTCCGGGCCCAGTGCTGCTTCTCCCCCGACGCCTCGACCGGCAGGCCGTTGGCGCGGCGTTCGCGCAGGGCGAGGTGGTCGAGCGTCATGGCACCAAGAGTAGGCGCACCCACCGCGGGGGGGCGCTAGCGTGGGGCCGTGGGCCCATCGACGATGATCGGACGCCGTCTCCGCCTGCTGCGGGAGGCCGTGACCCAGGGGCGTGAGTTCACCGCCGACTGGTGGCGCTACGTGCGGTACGCCACCCCGACCGAGGGCAGCGTGCGCCCCGACGACGAGGCCTGCCACCTCGAGACCCAAATCGCCAAGGACGCGCACCGGGTCGAGAAGGCCCTGGCCGTCCGCGAGCCTCGCCGCAATTGTCGGTGACCACCGTCTTGGGCCGGTACCCGTTGCGCGAGTTGGCTCCGTTCCGGCCCGCCGGGTCGTGCTTGTCGTAGCCCAGGTGGTCAACGAGTTCCTCCTCCAGGGCCGACTCGATCACCGTCTTGGTGAGCTGCTTGAGCAGGCCGTCGGGGCCGGTCAGATCCCCGCCCGCGCCACGAGTCCGGCGCACCAGCCCGCGCAGCAACTCGGTCTCTGCCGTGGACAACACCAGCGGCTCAGCCGACGGTGCGGGGTCCAGACTCGGCTTGGCTTGGCTGACGAACGCCGAGGGCGCCGTCCTGTCTTCTTCGTGTGGCTCCACGACCATCAGTGTTTCGGTCATCATGACCCCTTCTGCCCAACCGGGCCGTAGGGCCAGATACACCGTTCCTGCGATAGACCCTACTACGGTCAACGCCATGGCGATGTGCGAAGCGTGTGCGGCTCTCGAACGCGGCGATAGTCGCGGAACGGGGCATCCTGACCTTGCGAAGGTCGGCGATCTACGCCCGATGGCTAACGGTGGCTTCCGTGCCGATGAGCAGGATTATGAGTGCCGAGCCTGCGGCACCAAGTGGATGCATGAGACCGGCAACTCCGGCTTCGGGTGGGTTGAGCAGTAGCCCTTGTCGGCCGTCTGGCGGGCCGCCGTGAGCCCGTGGGTTCCGGGACTGCCTCCGAGCATGAGGGCACGCCGCGTGGCCCCGCGGCCACTTCCCCAACGAGCAATCCGCCATGAAAACCCTCTACCTCGTCACCCGAAGCCTGGACCCCAAAGGCACCGGTCAGACACGATGGGTGACACGCTGGAAGCCAGCACTCAACGCCTTCGCCATCACCTTCGCCGACCGCATGCCGGCCGCCGAAGACCACTGAAGTAGTCGCCACAACAAAAATAGCCAATTACACCGTTCGTCGGACAGTCCCGATTCGTGCCGCTGGTTATCTGGGCCGGCCCTCGAGGGCGAGGGCCGTGTAGTGGGCGTGCTCGAACTCTACCGGGGTGGTATAGCCAAGGCGGGAGTGGCCGGGGGTGGGCTGCGGGTCTGCCTGCGTGGGCCACTCGTTGGGGTAGTGATGGGCCACCGACTGGTGTTGAGCGTACAGGTCACGCCGGGCCTTGTCGGGGAGGCGGTCCCCGAAGACGATGCCCTTGAGGTGGTCGGTTTCGTGTTGCAGGCAACGGGCTAGGAGCCCGGTGCCGATCACCGTGACAGGTTGACCGAAGGGGTCGACCCCAGTGCAGACGGCACGGTCCGGCCGTCCCAACGCCTGGAAGGCGCCGGGCAGTGAGAGGCACCCTTCGGGCGCCACGTCCAGGCGCCGATCCTTGCCCTGCGGGAGGCTCAGGGTCGGATTGCAGACCGCGCCGTACTGGTGGCGCTCCTCCGCGTCCGGGCAGTCATAGATGAACAAGGACAGACCGACTCCCACCTGGGTGGCGGCCAGACCCACCCCCCGGGATTCCCGCATAGTGGCGAACATGTCCCGCACCAGCGTCTGGAGTTCCTCGTCGAAAGCGGTGACGTGGCTCGTCCTGACGTGCATGACGGGGCTACCCCACCGGGCCATCGGCAGGACCCGGCCCCCGACCATCAGGCTCTCGATGCCTCGTGGTGCCGGCTGCCTGTCGGCGGTTGCGCTCATCGCGGTCAACCCCCCCGGCGCTCCAGCGAGGTGACGGCGGCGCGGGCATCTCCTGAGGCGCCCTGCTGGACGCGTACCCCCAGCTTGGTGAGCATGTTCTGCATGTCATCGCCCATGTGGCGTGCGATGACGGTGGTGACCGCGTTGTCCCTGATGAAGCGTGCGACACGGGCGTGGTGGGCACCTTCGGTGCCCTGCTCCTTGGAGACGTCCCAGTCGACGATCCGGGTGCGCCACGAGGTGATGGTCCCGTCCTCGACGGTGGCGAGGGCCACCGTGCGGGCCTTGCCCCACGTGTGGCCGATCTGCCCGTCGTCGGCGACGGGGATGCAGACGATCCCTGCGTTCACTTCTCTCCTCAGGCCTGGTGGTGTTGCACGCTGTCGGCGCAGGGGGACGCCCCTGCCAACGCCCCGTGAAGGTAGTCGGTCACGGCCTGACGCACGGTCCCGGAGGCCCCCGTTGCTGCCGTGATGCCCACCTGCTCGAAGATCCGGATCGCCCGGACGCCCATGCCACCGCTCAGGATCACGTCCGCGCCCTGCGCCCGGATGAACGCGGGGACCTCACCGGGCTGATGGCCCGCCAGGAAGGGGTTGGGGACGCTGCGTGTGGTCGTGATGCTCCCGCCGGTGGCCTCGACGAGCACGAAGTGGGGGGCCTGGCCGAAGTGCCCCGCCACCGGCGCGTCCAGGCCGGCCTCCGTGGCGGCGGTGACAGCGATCTTCATGCTTTCTCCTGTCGGGTGCTGCGCGCTCGGCGAGCGGTTGGCGACAGGCCAATCCTGCCCTGTCGAGCACACCCTATGTCAAGAAAGCCTGACAGGCGAGTCGACCACGGACCGGCGGCGTCCGCGTCCGGGACCGTGCCCGCAGTCGCATGAGTCCACGGCGTGGTCCGGGCACCCGCAGTCAGAGCGGGGACACCCGCGACGCGGGATGCAACCCCAGCGCTCATGGGCTGATTGCCGGCTCATCCCGGCCGCCTCACCGATCTGCGCCCACGTCGCGCCTGCTTCGCGGGCCAGCACGACCGTGGCCTCCAGCAGCGCCTGGGCCCGCTCGACCCCGGCCGCCGCCTCGGCCACCGCCGCGACGGCCATTCGTTGTTCCATCCCGACCTCCCACTCCAGTATCCCCAGCGTTGGCGAATCCGACCAACGCAGCGGTAGCCTTTCGTCAGGACGTTCTGACAGAAGGATCGACGGTGGCTGACGGCGCGGGAGGGAGCCGATGAGTCTGGAGTTCGTCGCTCTCGACTTCGAGACCGCGAACCGGCGGCCGGGATCCCCCTGCCAGGTTGGCCTGGCCCTCGTCCGCGGCGGCCGGGTGGCGGCCACGTGGGGATCCCTGATGCAACCGCCCCATGGACGCGGTTGGTTCGACCCGGACTGCACCCAGGTGCACGGCATCGTCGAACGCGACGTGGAAGGCCAACCCACCTTCGAACGACTGTGGCCCGACATCGAGAAGCGACTCACCGGACGCCCCGTCGTGGCCCACAACGCCGCCTTCGACATCGCGGTGATCCGTGACGCGACCAGCCACTGCGGCTACGACTGGCCCACGCTCGACTTCGGTTGCTCGCTGCTGCTGGCGCGGCGCTGCTACGACCTTCCCGAACACACCCTGGACGCCGTCGCCGCCGAAGCCGCGATCCCGCTGGACCAGCACCACGACGCAGTCCATGATGCGCTCGCGTGCGCGCTCATCACCCTCGACATGGCGCACCGGGCGTCCGCGGCCAGTCTGGACGAGCTGTTGCGGGTCTGCGGTCTGGCCTGGGGCCGCCTCGCACCCGAACGCCACGAACCCTGCCACCCGGTCAGGACGTCTGCCCCCCTCGCCGTCGCCCTCGCCCCCACCCTGTTCTAGGACCGGCGACCCCCCACCTCAGGAGCACGATGCAACTCTTCCTCGATTGCTACCCCTGCCTGTTGAGGCAGGTCCTCCAAGCCGCCCGGATCGCGTCCACCGACGAGGCGACCCAAGCCCGGATCATGGACGAGGCCATGCTGACGCTCACCCAACATCACACCTTCACCACGGCACCCGCCCTGGCCCAGACGATGCACGAGATCGTTCAGCGACACTCCGGCCTGACAGACCCCTACCAACAGATCAAGGCGCGGGACATGCGGGCCGCGCTCCGGCTGGAACCGTTCCTGACCGCGTTCGTCGACGCCGGACCCGACCGGTTGTCCCGTTCCCTCAAATTGGCCGCGACCGGGAACGTGATGGATTCAGCCCTGTACAGCAACCTCGACATCGAGTCGTGCGTCGCGGCGGAGTTGGACAAGCCCTTCGCCCGGTTCGACCTGGAGGCGTTCGAAGCGGAGCTGGTCGGCGTGAGGACCGTCCTCATCGTCGGCGACAACGCGGGGGAGGCCGTGTTCGACAAGGTCCTGGCCCGCGAACTGGCCAAGACACACGAGGTCATCTTCGCGGTCCGGGGGCGTCCCATCATCAACGACGTCACCGCCGACGACGCACACTTGGTCGGGATCGACGCGCACGCGAGGATCCTGTCCACCGGTTGCGCGGCGCCCGGAGCGATCCTGGACGCGTGCAGCGACGAATTCCGGTCTGTCTTCGCACGCGCCGACCTCGTCATCAGCAAGGGCCAGGGCAACTTCGAGGCACTGTCCGACGCCCCGCGCACCCTGTTCTTCCTACTCAAGGCCAAGTGCTCCAAAGTCGCCCAGGAGCTCGACGTCGAGGTCGGCGACTTCGTCTTCGTCGCGGGACCCGGGCCGGCGTGACGCACCGGGTCTCAGCGTGACGCTGCTGCCTCGCTGGTGATGCCGACCCCGATGTCGGCGGGCTTGCCCCAGTACACCCAGGACGTGATGAGGAGGTCGACGCCGGTGGCCGCGTAGGCGGCAGCGTTGCCCGCGTTGACGCCTCCGGCCGCCGAAATCACCGTCGGGTGACCGCGAGCCCGCACTGCCCGCACGAGCTCCGCCAACTGCTCCGGTTCCATCTTGTCGACCTGGATGATGTCCACGCCCGCCTCGGCGGCCTTGACCCCGTCCTGGAGCGTCTTCACCTCGACGGCGATCTTCTTCTCGGCGGCTGCGCGCCGGTAGTCGTCGATCCTGGCCAGCACAGCGTCCAGACCACCCACGAAGGTCAGGTGGTGGTCAAAGACGAGGATCGTCTCGGACAGGCCCAGCCGATGCGGGGAGGCCCCGCCGGCGACCGCAGCCTTGACCGCCAGGCGTTTCGTGCCCGGGAAGTTCTTGCGCGTCACCACCACCTGAATGTGAGGGTTCATCGCGCGGGCGGCGTCCACCATCGCCCGGGTCCGGGTCGCGATCCCGCACGCGTACTCGGATGTTGAGTGCCGCCTTCCAGCCGGCGTGCAGGGCTGCCGCGGAGCCGGTGGCCTCCAGGAACGTGGAGCCCGCGGGCACCTCGACGCCACTGGCCACCGTCAACCCCACCTCACAGCCGGTCCTGACCAGCAGCCGGGCTGCCTCTTCCGTCGAGGAAAGAACCGTCAAGTGGCGGGTCCGGTACGTGATCCGTCCCGGTTCGTGGGCGATACCCAACACGGCCGTCGTCAGGTCCCCGTAGGGCACGTCCTCCAGCAGCCAGGCATCGATCTCGCTGTCAGGAACAGGAAAGAAGCTCGCCATCACCATGAGTCAGCGCTCGAGGGCGTGCAACTCGTCGACGGTCAGGGTTCCGTCCTTCGCCGCCGCTGCTTCGAACAGGGGGAGATGGCTGTCCTGCGAGGCTCGCCGGAGGTTCTCCAGGACCCCGGTCAGTCGCGCGTCGAAGGAGCCCGCAGGGCGGCTAAGTAACAGCCGCTGACTCCGCCTGCTACCCCGGCCCCCGCCTCCGAGAACCGGGCCGGTTCTCCAGGAACGATTCTGAGCCGACCCCGGCAACACCCGTAAGCACTCGCAGCCCCTCCAGAACACTCGTCGGTTGTAGGAACCCCACAAACAGGCCCGGGCCGCTCACCGACCTGTCCTTGGGACATGACTGGCCAAACACCCCCTCGGACGGCCGCCTTCACCGCCACCGTCCGTGTCCATCTGCTCCACGCCCCCGATCCTGACACCGAGCCCAACCCGGACCTCGAGGCAGCAGCGACCCGTGAGGGCGTCGTCTTCGCGCTCCCCCCGCACAAGGGAGACACCTTCATCCCCGGCCAGCTGAGCCAAGCACTCCTCAATGCCCAGCTGACACCGATCGTCGACCACATCGCGCACGCGCCCGCGCTGCCCTCTGACGATCGGTACGACCAGGGCGGCTACGCCGAGGTCGTCGTCACCTGCACCTCCCGCGACGTCCCCAGCGACCACTGAGCCGCCAGTAGATCCTCGGTCGCTGGTTCGTCTGACCAGAGTGGATAGGAGGGGGTCAGAGCGCGTCTCCATCTCCGCCACCGGCGGCTCCGCCGATAAGCAGCCCTGCCTTGTCGGTCGTGTAGTTGTAATCGACCGGCCCGACGGGTGCGGCGTCGAAGTGGTGTTCCGCGAAGCGGATGCGCATCGCCTCGTCCCAGTCGAGGTCGTCGAGGTTGCGGGTGTCCTTAGTCTCGCGGATGAGGTAGAGCCGCTGCGTGCCGTTCTCGTCGTAGACGATGGCCCAGTCCGGCGAGTACTCCCCCACAGGCGTGCGCACGCGGAAGCGGCGCGGCAGCTTGGTGAACAGCTTGACGTGCTCGCGATTGTTCTCGAGCTGGGCGGCGAAGGCGCGTTCGACGTGGCTGTCGTAGTCGACGTGGTCGTAGAGGTTGACGCCGCCCTCGGGTGCGGCGATGACGCCGTTCTTGGGATCTGGGTTGCCGGGCAGCGGCTGCGGCGGATTCTTGGATTCGACTTCGAGGAAGACGACCTCGGCATCCCACCACTCGGTTTTATCGATGGGTTCGTAGCTGATGCCGCGCACCATCTGCTCGATCGTCTCGATGCGGATGGCGTTCGCCACGATTCGTGCCCAGCGGTCGGGGTCATCGAGGACGTGACGTGCGTAGTCGCGGTCGGGATAGTTCAGGATCTCGCGCACAATCCCAGCCAGGGTCGGGCGGGTGAGCTGGAGGGGGAACTTGCCGTGCTGCAGCTGATCCTCGATGAGCTGCACGACGTCAGGCAGGCGCTGGCCTACGACGACTATGCGCTCACCACGGGACTCTGCGACGGCGGAGTCTGCCGTGATGACGTGTCCTTCGTCGTCGTAGATGAGATCGGCGGACTGCACCACGTTGGCGCGGCGCTCGATGAACTCCAGGTCGGCCAGATGCTCGGACGCGGCGACCACGATGCGGGCCGCTCCTCTAGGCGTTTCGATGTCGCCCAAGACTCAAAGTTGGTACCAAAGTTGGTACCAGGGCCCTTTTCGGGCCTCCTCGCCGCAACCGATATGCCTCTGGCTAGGGGATCAGCGCCCCCGGCCCGACTCGAACGGGCAACCATCGGATTAGAAGGCCGGTGCTCTATCCATTGAGCTACGGGGGCTCGACGGACAAGTCTAGGGC
>DUOQ01000322.1 GCA_012838755.1 Propionibacterium sp.
CCCGCGTCGCGACGACCGTGGCCCCCGTGGCGATCGTCCCGAGCGTGGCGGACGCCGCCGCGCCGAAGCCGCCGCCGAGGCCCCTGCCGAGGCTGCGAACACCGAAGGAGCGTGACCATGCTGATTCCGCGTCGCGTCAAGCACCGCAAGCAGCACCACCCGAAGCGCACGGGTATGGCCAAGGGCGGCACCAGGCTCGCCTTTGGTGAGTACGGGATCCAGGCCATGGGCTCGGGCTACCTGACCAACCGTCAGATCGAGTCGGCCCGTATCGCCATGACCCGCCACATCAAGCGTGGTGGAAAGGTGTGGATCAACGTCTACCCCGACCGCCCCATGACGAAGCACCCCGCCGAGGCCCGCATGGGTTCCGGCAAGGGTTCCCCCGAGTGGTGGATCGCGAACATCAAGCCGGGCCGTGTGCTCTTCGAGCTGTCCGGCGTGCCGGAGGACGTGGCCCGCGAGGCCCTGCGTCTGGCCATCCACAAGCTGCCCTTCAAGGCACGCTTCATCAAGCGGGAAGCAGGTGACATCTGATGGCAAAGGCACTCGTCGCCGCAGACCTCCGCGGCCTGAGCCGCGAGGAGCTCAACAAGAAGGTCGTCGAGCTGAAGGAGGAGCTGTTCACGCTCCGCTTCCAGGGCGCGACCGGCCAGCTCGAGTCGCACGGCCGCCTGCGCGAGGTCCGCAAGGACATCGCCCGCGTGTACACCGTGCTCCAGGAGCGCAACCTGGGCATCGTCCCCGACCCGGACCTCGAGAAGTAAGGCACCTGATTCATGAGTGAGACTGTTGAGCGCAACGCGCGCAAGGTGCGTGAGGGCATCGTCACCAGCGACAAGATGGACAAGACCATCACCGTCGCGATCGAGCAGCGCGTCAAGCACGCCCTGTACGGCAAGGTCATGACCCGCACGATGAAGCTGAAGGCCCACGACGAGGAGAACTCGGCCGGCATCGGCGACCGGGTCCGCGTCATGGAGACCCGACCGCTGTCGGCAACCAAGCGCTGGCGCCTCCTCGAAATTGTGGAGAAGGCCAAGTAATCGCGTACCCTTGGTGAGGTTTGCCGCAAGGCGGACCCCATCGATTGATGGAGGGGGGGCCCAGGCCCCCTCTCCTGACCCCGTTCGGAGTCGACGACGAGCTGACACCGGCTTGGAAACCCGACCAGCGAAGACCGTCGACGTGCCACTCGCGAGTGGCATCCGGATCCGTTCCGCAAGGCCCGTGGGGGAACCGGCGAAACAAAGGAGAAGAGAAGAAATGATCCAGCAGGAGTCGCGACTCAAGGTCGCCGACAACACGGGTGCCAAGGAGATCCTCTGCATCCGCGTTCTCGGTGGCACGAGGCGCCGCTACGCCGGCCTGGGCGACAAGATCATCGCCACGGTCAAGGACGCCATCCCGGGTGGCAACGTGAAGAAGGGCGACGTCGTCACGGCTGTCATCGTTCGCACCGCCAAGGAGACCCGTCGCCCGGACGGCTCGTACATCAAGTTCGACGAGAACGCCGCCGTCATTCTCAAGGGCGACGGCGAGCCGCGCGGTACCCGCATCTTCGGCCCCGTCGGCCGCGAGCTGCGCGACAAGAAGTACATGCGCATCATCTCGCTGGCCCCGGAGGTGATCTGACATGGCGAAGTCGCTGCACGTCAAGAAGGGTGACACCGTCAAGGTGATCGCCGGCGACGACAAGGGCGCGATCGGCGAGATCATCGCCGTGTTCCCCAAGGAAGGCCGTGTGATCGTCGAGGGCGTGAACCTCGTCAAGAAGCACACCCCGGCCAACCCCCAGACCGGCAACAACGCCGGCGGCATCATCGAGACGGAGGCCCCCATCCACGCGAGCAACGTCCAGCTGTTCGTGGGTTCGGGCACGAAGGCCGAGCTGACCCGCGTCGGGTACAAGCGCACCGAGGTGACCAAGCGTCGCCCCGACGGCAGCGAGTACACCTCGACCCGTTCGGTCCGCATCGCCCGCAAGACCGGAGAGGAGATCTGAGATGGCCGAGACCGCTGTCAAGGAACTGCCCCGCCTGAAGAAGAAGTACCGCGAGGAGATTCGCGAGGCCCTGCAGTCGGAGTTCAGCTACGGCAACCCCATGCAGGTCCCCGGCCTGGTCAAGATCGTGGTCAACATGGGTGTCGGGGAGGCCGCGCGCGACTCCAAGGTGATCGATGGCGCCGTGCGCGACATCACCGCGATCACCGGCCAGAAGCCGCAGGTCACCAAGGCCCGCAAGTCCATCGCGCAGTTCAAGCTGCGTGAGGGCATGCCGATCGGCTGCCACGTCACCCTGCGCGGTGACCGCATGTGGGAGTTCGCCGACCGCCTGCTGACCCTGGCGCTGCCCCGTATCCGTGACTTCCGTGGCCTGTCGGCCCACCAGTTCGACGGCCAGGGCAACTACACGTTCGGCCTCAACGAGCAAGTCATGTTCCACGAGATCGACCAGGACAAGATCGACCGCGTGCGCGGCATGGACATCACGTTCGTGACCTCGGCCACCAACGACGACGAGGCCCGGGCCCTGCTGCGGCACCTCGGCTTCCCGTTCAAGGCTCCCGAGAACGACCCCCAGAAGGCCGTCGCTCGCCGCCGGGCCTTCACCGGCTCGAAGAGCCAGATCAAGAAGCAGATGGCAAGGAAGTGAGCTGACAGATGGCAAAGACTGGTCTGAAGGTCAAGCAGAGCCGCAAGCCCAAGTTCGCCGTGCGCGCCTACACCCGCTGCAACAAGTGTGGTCGGCCGAAGTCGGTGTACCGCAAGTTCGGCCTGTGCCGGATCTGCCTGCGGGACCTGGCCCACCGTGGCGAGCTCCCCGGCGTGATCAAGTCCTCCTGGTGAGCGACACCACCACCCACGATTCCTGACGCGGTAGGTCCCCGAGGCGTGCGCCCCGGGGAAACCCCTGCGAGAAAGAGGCCCAACAAGCCATGACAATGACGGATCCCATCGCAGACATGCTCACGCGTCTGCGCAACGCCAACCAGGCGTACCACGATTCGACCTCCATGCCGCACAGCAAGATCAAGGCGGGCATCGCCGAGATCCTGAAGCAGCAGGGCTACATCACCTCCTACGAGGTCGTCGAGCCCGGCGAGGGCGAGGTCGGCAAGACCCTCACGATCACCCTCAAGTACGGCGACAGCCGCGAGCGTTCGATCGCGGGCCTGCGTCGCATCAGCAAGCCGGGCCTCCGGGTCTACGCGAAGAGCAACGCGCTGCCCAAGGTCCTCGGTGGCCTCGGCATCGCGATCATCTCGACGTCGCAGGGCCTGCTGACCGATAAGGAAGCATCCCTCAAGAGCGTGGGCGGCGAAGTGCTCGCCTACGTGTGGTGACGGGAGGTAGCTGAACATGTCCCGCATTGGAAAGCTCCCCATCGCGATCCCGAACGGTGTCGAGATCACCGTCGACGGCCAGGACGTCCAGGTGAAGGGCCCCAAGGGCACCCTCGGCCTGACGGTCTCCGAGCCGATCAAGGTCGCGCGCAACGACCAGGGCCAGATCGAGGTCACCCGTCCGGACGACGAGCGCGAGTCGCGCTCCTTGCACGGACTGACCCGCACGCTGGTCAACAACATGGTCATCGGTGTCACCGAGGGCTATGAGAAGAAGCTCGAGATCGTCGGCGTCGGTTACCGCGTCATCAGCAAGGGCCCGCAGCAGCTGGAGTTCCAGCTGGGCTTCAGCCACCCGGTGATCATCGACGCCCCCGAGGGCATCACCTTCACGGTCGAGAAGCCGACGGCGTTCTCCGTCTCCGGCATCGACAAGCAGGTGGTCGGCGAGGTTGCGGCCAACATCCGCAAGCTCCGCAAGCCGGAGCCCTACAAGGGCAAGGGCGTCCGCTACGCCGGCGAGCGCATCCGCCGCAAGGTCGGAAAGGCTGGTAAGTGACGATGAGCTCTGTCTCGAACAACAAGGGCATGGCTGCACGCACCAAGGCGCGCCTGCGTCGTCAGGCGCGTGGCCGCAAGCGGATCGTCGGCACGAGCGAGCGCCCGCGCCTGGTGGTGACGCGCTCCGCGCGCCACATCCTCGCGCAGGTGATCGACGACACCGCGGGCCACACGCTGGCCGCGGCGTCAACGATGGAGGCCGACGTGCGTGCGGCGTCCGGCGACAAGAGCGCCAAGGCCAAGCAGGTCGGCGCGCTCGTGGCCGAGCGGGCGAAGAAGGCGGGCGTCGAGTCCGTCGTGTTCGACCGCGCCGGCAACCAGTACCACGGACGGATCGCCGCGCTCGCTGAAGCAGCGCGCGAGGCCGGCCTCGGATTCTGATCGAAGCGGAAAGGAAAACAATGGCGAACGAAAACGCGAACGCCCGTGGCCAGCGCGGCCAGGGCGGTGGCGAGCGTCGCGGCCGCGACGATCGTCGAGGCGGGCGCGACAACGCCCGTGAGGAGAAGAGCCAGTACCTGGAGCGCGTGGTTGCGATCAACCGCGTCGCCAAGGTCGTCCAGGGTGGTCGTCGCTTCAGCTTCACCGCGCTCGTCGTGGTGGGCGATGGTGACGGCACCGTGGGTGTGGGCTACGGCAAGGCCAAGGAGGTGCCCGCGGCCATCGCCAAGGGTGTCGAGGAGGCGAAGAAGAACTTCTTCCGCGTCCCCCGCATCCTGGGCACCATCCCGCACCCCGTCCAGGGTGAGAAGGCCGCCGGCGTCGTGCTCCTGCGCCCGGCGTCCCCGGGTACCGGTGTGATCGCCGGTGGCTCGGCCCGCGCCGTGCTCGAGTGCGCCGGGATCACCGACGTGCTGGCCAAGTCCCTGGGCAGCGCCAACGCGATCAACGTGGTGCACGCCACGGTGACCGCCCTGCAGCAGCTCGAGGAGCCGGAGCAGGTTGCCAAGCGCCGTGGCCTCCCCGTGGAGGACGTCGCCCCGGCCGCCCTGCTGCGCGCTCGGAAGGAGGGCGCAGCCTGATGGCCACCTTGCGAGTGACCCAGACCAAGAGCGCCGCCAACGCCAAGAAGAACCAGGCCGAGACCCTGCGGACCCTCGGCCTGCGCAAGATCGGCGACGTCGTGGAGCGTGAGGACCTGCCGCACTACCGCGGGATGGTCAACACCGTCTTCCACCTCGTCACCGTCGAGGAGGTTGACTGACATGGCGCTGAAGGCACACCACCTGCGCCCGGCCCCCGGGGCCAAGACCGACAAGCACCGCGTGGGCCGCGGTGAGGGTGGCAAGGGCGGCAAGACTGCCGGCCGTGGCACCAAGGGCACCGGCGCACGCAAGAACGTGCCGGCGAACTTCGAGGGCGGCCAGATGCCGCTGCACATGCGGCTGCCGAAGCTGCGCGGTTTCCAGAACCCCTTCCGGGTGGAGTACCAGGTCGTGAACATCGCGAAGCTGGTCGAGCTCTTCCCCGAGGGTGGCAAGGTCACCGTCGAGGACCTGGTCGAGAAGGGCGCCGTCCGCAAGGGCCGCCTGGTCAAGGTCCTGGGCACCGGCGAGACCACCGTGAAGTTCGACATCGACGCCCACGCGTACACCGCGTCGGCCAAGAGCAAGATCGAGGCAGCCGGCGGCACCGCCAACGAGCTGTGATCTGATCCCTGTCGCGAAGGGCGTCCCCGCGCGGGGGCGCCTTTCGTGCGTCCCGGCACGGGCGTCCGGGTAGGTTGGGCGTCATGTGCGGGCGCTTCGCGGCCTCGGCCAGCACCGAGGACATCATCACGACCTTCGCGATCGACGAGGTCGTCGACGCACCCCTGCCCACGTTCAACGCGGCGCCGACCGACCCCGTCCCGGCCGTCGTCGAGCGCCTCGACAAGGCCACGGACGCCGTGGTGCGAAAGCTCGTCACCCCCCGCTGGGGCCTCGTGCCGTCGTGGTCGAAGGACCCGCGTGGGGGAGCGCGGATGATCAACGCCCGCGCCGAGACCGTCGACACCAAGCCCGCGTTCCGCAAGGCGTTCGCGGCGCGTCGCTGCCTGATCCCGGCCGACGGCTTCTACGAGTGGACGCCCACCACCGGCCCCGATGGCAAGCCCGCCAAGCAGCCGTGGTTCATCCGGCCCTCCGGCGCGGGACCGTTCGTCATGGCCGGCCTGTACGAGTTCTGGAAGGACCCCGCCCTCACCGGGGACGCCGCGTGGCTCACCACCTGCACGATCATCACCACGCAGGCCACGGACGCCCTGGGCCACATCCACGACCGGATGCCGATGACGGTTCTCCCGGGGGACTGGGACGCGTGGCTGGACCCCCGGCTGACCGACGCCGACGGCGTCCGGGTGCTGTTGCACGCCCCGCAGGGGGCCGAGGTCCAGACGTTCACGGTGGCCCCGCTGGTGAACAACGTGCGCAACGACGGCCCCGAGCTGGTGCGCCCCCTGTGACGACCGGGGTGAGGACCGAGCGGATGCACCGGGGGGCTGGAAGGCTTGGTAGAGTCTGACCGGTTGGGCCCACGGCCCCAACCTTGTTGTGCTGTCACCAGTTGATTGGAACCGGATGCTCTCCGCCTTCGCCCACGCGCTCAGGACTCCTGACCTGCGCCGGAAGATCCTGTTCACTCTGGGTGTGCTGGCGGTCTTCCGGCTAGGTTCGGTGATCCCCACGCCCAACGTGAACATGCAGAACGTGCAACAGTGCACCCTGCAGGCGTCGACCGGTCAGGCCGCCGGCCTGTACTCGATGATCAACCTGTTCTCGGGTGGGGCGCTGCTGCAGCTCGCGATCTTCGCGCTCGGCATCATGCCGTACATCACGAGCTCGATCATCCTGCAGCTGCTGACGGTGGTGATCCCGCGGCTGGAGGCACTCAAGAAGGAGGGCGGCGCCGGCCAGCAGAAAATCACCCAGTACACGCGCTACCTGACGATCGTCCTCGCGGTCATGCAGTCGACGGCGTTCGTGACGATGGCGATCAGCGGACAGCTGTTCCCCGGGTGCGCGCTGCCGCTGGTCTACGAGACGTCGCTGTTCCCGATCCTCGTGATGGTCCTCACCATGACCGCCGGCACCGGCATCGTCATGTGGCTGGGCGAGCTCATCACCGAGCGCGGCGTCGGCAACGGCATGTCGGTGATGATCTTCACCCAGATCGCCGCGGCCTTCCCGGCCCAGGTCTGGGCCATCGCCCTGTCCCGTGGCGCCACCGAGTGGAACGGACTCACCCTGCCGAACTCGGCCGGCTGGCTCGCGTTCGTCGGCGTCATGGCCGTCGGCCTGCTGGTCATGCTGGGCGTCGTGTTCGTCGAGCAGGCGCAGCGCCGCATCCCGGTGCAGTACGCCAAGCGCATGGTGGGCCGTCGCCTCGTGGGGGGTAGCACCACCTACATCCCGATCAAGGTCAACCAGGCCGGCGTGATCCCCGTGATCTTCGCCAGCTCGCTGCTCTACCTGCCGATCATGTTCGCCCAGTTCGCGCCCGACAACCCCGTGTCGAGCTGGATCGCCAACAACATGGCCGGCCAAGGCGTCTGGCACAACCTCCTCATGTTCGTGCTGATCGTCGCGTTCGCGTACTTCTACGTGTCGATCACCTTCAACCCCGAGGAGGTCGCCGACAACATGAAGAAGTACGGCGGCTTCATCCCCGGCATCCGCGCGGGCAAGCCGACCGAGCGCTACCTCGCGCACGTGCTGTCGCGCCTCACCGCGCCCGGTGCGACCTACCTGGGCCTGATCTCGTTGCTGCCGGCCTTCGCGTTCCTGTGGCTCGGCACGGCGCAGCAGTTCCCCTTCGGGGGCACCTCGATCCTGATCGTCGTTGGTGTCGGCCTCGACACCGTCAAGCAGATCCAGAGCCAGCTGCAGCAACGGAACTACGAGGGCTTCCTGCGATGAGACTGTTGATCATGGGCCCGCCCGGTGCGGGCAAGGGGACGCAGGCGGGCGCGATCGCCGACCACTACGGCATCGTGACCATCTCCACCGGGCAGCTGTTTCGTGACAACATCCAGCTCGGCACCGCGCTGGGCAAGAAGATCGAGAGCCTGATCGCCGGCGGCAACCTGGTCCCCGATGAGATCACCAACGAGATGGTCTTCCAGCGCCTGTCGAGCCCCGACGTACGCAAGCGCGGGGGCTTCCTGCTCGACGGCTACCCGCGCACCCTGGAACAGGTCGAGGCCCTCGACGGCGCGCTGCTGCGCAGCCGTCGCCGACTCATGGGCGTCATCGCCCTCGTCGCCGACCCGACCCAACTCGTCGAGCGCCTGCTCAAGCGCGCCGAGATCGAGGGACGAGCCGACGACAACGCCGACTCCATCCGCCAGCGGATCGACGTCTACCACGCCGAGACCGCGCCCGTGCTCGACGTGTACCGTGAGCGTGGCCTCACCGTCGAGGTCGACGCGTTCGGCACGGTCGAGGAGGTCCGCGAGCGCATCACCAGTGCGCTGGACGCCAAGCTCGGGCAACGGGTGTGAAGGGCATCGAGCTCAAGAACGCCGACCAGCTGCGCACCATGCGTCGCGCCGGCCTGATCGTGGCCGAGGTGCACCGTGCGGTCCGCGAGGCAGCGGCCCCGGGCGTCACGACGGGGGACCTCGACCAGGTCGCCCGCGGCATCCTGGCCCGCCACGGTGCCGGGTCGTCCTTCCTGAACTACGGCGCCAACTGGGGTTACCCGCCCTACCCGGGCGTCACGTGCATCTCGGTCAACGAGGAGGTCGTGCACGGCATCCCCGGCCCACGCGAGCTCGTCGAGGGTGACCTCGTCTCGGTCGACTTCGGCGCCATCGTCGACGGCTACCACGGCGACGCGGCCATCACCTTCGGGGTGGGCCCGCTGGCGGAGGACGACCAGCGGCTCTCCGACGTCACGCTGGAGTCGTTGTGGGCCGGAATCGGCGCCGCACGCCTCGGTGGACGGGTCACCGACATCTCGCACGCGATCGAGAAGAGCATCCGCGGGCGCCGGGAGCGCTACGGAATCCTCAAGGACTACACCGGCCACGGCATCGGCTCGGCCATGCACCAGCCGCCCGACGTGCCGAACGTGGGGCGTCCGGGTCGCGGGCCGAAGATCGTCGAGGGGCTCGTGCTCGCCGTCGAGCCCATGGTCACCCTGGGCTCGGCCGTGGGCGTCACCCTCGACGACGAGTGGACCGTCGTGACCAAGGACGGCTCGCGCGCCTGCCACTGGGAGCACACCATCACCGTCACCGCCCAGGGGTTGTGGGTGCTGACCGCCGAGGACGGCGGTGAGGCCGAACTGGCCGCCCGGGGGCTTCCCTTCGGTCCGCTGGCCGACTGAGCCTGCAACTCTTCACTCACCGGCCCCCATGCGGCTGCCGGGGCCTTGGTGGGCCCGCGCTGTGGTGTTGAATGGGAGGCGTGCCTTCTGATCTCGAGATCGCCCAAGCCGCACCGTTGCGGCCCCTGTCGGACGTGGGAGCCGCCCTCGGCCTGACCCCCGACGAGCTGGAACCCTTCGGTCGCCATGCCGCCAAGATCGAGCTGGACGCCGTGGGTGCGGCCCGGCCGTCGGGCAAGTACGTGGTGATGACCGCCGTCACGCCGACGCCGCTGGGGGAGGGGAAGACCACCACCGCCGTCGGCCTCGTGCAGGGGCTCGGCCGCATCGGGAGCAACGCCACCGCGGTGCTGCGCCAGCCCTCGCTCGGGCCGGTGTTCGGCATCAAGGGCGGCGCCGCGGGGGCCGGCTGGTCGCAGATCATCCCCATGGAGGTGCTCAACCTGCACCTCACCGGCGACTTCCATGCCGTCACTGCGGCCCACAACCTGCTCGCCGCCATGGTCGACAACCACCTCCAGCACGGCAACCAGCTCGGGATCGCGCCGCACTCGATCACGTGGGGCCGCGTCCTCGACGTCAACGACCGCGCGCTGCGCAACATCGTGATCGGCCTGGGCGGACGCTTGGACGGCGTTCCGCGGCAGGCGCGCTTCGACATCACTGCGGCGTCCGAGGTCATGACGATCCTCGCGCTGGCGACCTCGCTGACCGACCTGCGGGAGCGCCTGGGCCGCATCGTGGTCGGCACCGACGCCGAGGGACGTCCGGTGACCGCCGAGATGCTGAAGGCAGCGGGCGCGATGGCCGTGCTGCTCAAGGACGCCGTCCGCCCCAACCTGCTGCAGACCATCGAGGGCCAGCCGGCACTGATCCACTGCGGGCCGTTCGGGAACATCGCGACCGGCAACAGCTCGATCGTCGCCGACCACGTGGGCCTGTCGCGCTCGGACATCATCGTGACCGAGGCGGGCTTCGGCGCCGACCTCGGGTACGAGCGCTTCGTCAACGTGAAGTGCCGCACGTCGGGCTTTGTGCCGGACGCCGCGGTCGTGGTCGTGACGGTGCGGGCGTTGAAGGTGCACTCGGGGCGGTTCAAGGTGGTCGCCGGCAAGCCGCTGCCGCCCGAACTGCTCGAGGAGAACCCCGACGACGTCGCGGCCGGGCTGTCGAACCTCGCCCACCACCTCGACATCGTGGCCGGGACCGGCGTGCCCGCGGTCGTGGCGATCAACGCGTTCTCCGATGACCACCCCTCCGAGCACGCGGTCATCCAGCGGTTCGCCCAGCAGCGGGGCGTCCGGTGCGCGGTCTCGACGCACGTGGCCGACGGGGGAGCGGGGGCCGTCGCCCTGGCCCGCGCGGTCCTGGCAGCAGTCGAGGATGGCACGCGGCTGCGGTTCAGCTACGAGTTGGACGCCTCCCTGGAGGACAAGCTGCACGCCGTCGCGACCAAGGTGTACGGGGCGTCCGGGGTCGAGTTGGCGCCGGCCGCGGCGAAGGAGCTGGCGCGCCTCACCGAGCTCGGCTTCGGCGGGCTGCCCGTGCTGATCGCCAAGACCCACCTGTCGACGACGGCCACGCCGGCCGACCGTGGCGCCCCCAAGGGCTGGGTGCTGCCCGTCCGGGAGGTGCGGCTGGCCGCGGGGGCGGGGTACGTCTACGTGCTGAGCGGCCAGATGCAGACCATGCCCGGGCTCGGTTCCTCGCCCGCCGCCGAGCGGGTCGACCTCGCCGAGGACGGCCGGGTCGTCGGACTGTTCTGACTCACGCCAGCAGCGTGCGGTCGGAGACGGCCTTCAGCTTCTCGAACTCGTGGAGCAGGTCGTCGGTCGTGGCGCGCTGCTTCTGCTCGCCCGCGAGCTCGTAGATGATGCGGCCCTCGTGCATCATGATCAGCCGGTTGCCCATGGCCAGGGCCTGGTGCATGTTGTGGGTCACCATCAGGGTGGTGAGCCCGTGCCGGGCGACGGCCTCGTCGGTGAGGCGGGTCACCAGTGCGGCGCGCGCGGGGTCGAGGGCGGCGGTGTGCTCGTCGAGCAGCAGGATCTTGGGCTGGCTGAACGTCGCCATCAGCAGCGACAACGCCTGGCGCTGGCCACCCGACAGCAGGCCCACGTCGGTGCGCAGGCGGTTCTCGAGGTCGAGTTCGAGGGCCTTGAGTTCCTCGCGGAAGATCTCGCGCTTGGCCCGGGTCACGCCGGTGCGCAGCCCGCGGGTGCGTCCTCGGGCGAACGCCATCGCGAGGTTCTGCTCGATGGTGCCGTGCGGGGTGGTTCCGGCCATGGGGTCCTGGAACACGCGGCCCACCCAACGGGCGACCTTGTGCACGGGCAGCTTGGTGACGTCGGCGCCGTCGATGTGCACGGTGCCGCCCTCGGGGCGGAACTCCCCGGCGACCACGTTGAGCAGCGTCGACTTGCCGGCGCCGTTGGAGCCGATGACGGTGACGAAGTCCCCCTCGGCCAAGGTGAGGTCGACCCCGTCGAGGGCGACCTTCTCGTTCGGCGTGTGCTGGAAGAAGATCTTGCGCAGGTTGCGGACCTCAAGCACGGGCGGCCTCCCCCTTGGCGGCGGCCTCGATCAGGCGCTCGCGACGCCGGGCCCGCATGTGGCGGAAGACGCCGAGGCGGGGCAGCAGCAGCGCCGCGATGACCAGGATGGCCGAGATGAGCTTCATGTCGTTGGGGTCGGCACCGGCCTGCAGCGCGAGCTGGATGACGATGCGGTAGACCACCGAACCGACGACCACGGCCAGCGTCGCGAAGATGAAGCGTCGGCCGGGGATGACCGCCTGGCCGATGATCACCGACGCCAGGCCGGCCACGATGAGGCCGATGCCCATGCCGATGTCGGCGAAGCCCTGGTACTGGGCGATCAGGCCGCCGGCGAGGCCGACGAGGCCGTTCGACACGGCCAGGCCCAGGATCTTGGTGTTGTCGGTCGACACACCCTGGGCACGGATCATCCGCTCGTTGTCGCCGGTGGCCTGCAGGGCCAGCCCCAGGTCGGTGTTGAGGAACCAGTCCAGGGCCAGCATGAACACGAGGACGACGACCGCGAACACGGCGACCGACACCCACGTGCCGAGGTGGCGGTCGTCGCGCAGGCCCGACAGCAGCGTGTCGGTGCGCAGCAGGGGCAGGTTGGCCCGCCCCATGATGCGCAGGTTGATGGAGTAGAGGGCGATCTGGGTCAGGATGCCCGCCAGCAGCGGGTTGATCTTCCCCTTGGTGTGCAACATGCCCGTGACCAGGCCCGCGATGGCCCCCGCCACCGCGCCGGCCGCCGTGGCGAGCCACGGTGACTGGCCGGCGATGATGAGGGACGCCGTGACGGCAGCTCCGGTCGTGAAGCTGCCGTCCACGGTCAGGTCGGGGAAGTCCAGCACGCGGAACGTGAGGTACACCCCCAGGGCCATCAGGCCGTAGATCAGGCCCAGGTCAAGAGCGGACAGCATCGGGTCAGCCGACGACCTCGGCGCCCGCCAGGACGTCCTCGGGGATGGTGACGCCCATGCGTTCGGCGGCGGCCTTGTTCACGTAGACCGCGAGGTCCTTCTGGGTCTCGACGGCCATCGTCGACACGTCGGCGCCCTCGGTGAGGATCTTCACGGCCATCTCGCCGGTCTGGTAGCCGAGCTTCTCGTAGTCGATGCCGTAGGTGATGATGCCGCCCTTCTTGACCGAGTCGCCCTCGCCGACCACCAGGGGGATCTGCTTGGTCTCGGCGACCTGGATGACCGACTCGAGGCCCGCGACGACGTTGTTGTCGGTCGGCACGTAGATGGCGTCCACCTCGAGGGAGTTGGCGGCCTGCTGCACCTCACCAGTGGCGGTGACGGTCTTCTCGACGACCTCAAGGCCCTCGACGGCGGCGGCCTCCTTGGCGGCGGCGACCTGGACCTCGGAGTTCACCTCGCCGGAGGAGTAGAGGATGCCGAGGGTCTTGGCCTCGGGCTTGAGCTTCTTGACCAGGGCGATCTGCTCGGCGACCGGGTTCATGTCGGAGGTGCCGGACAGGTTGTGGCCCGGGGCGTCCATCGACTCGACGAGCTTGGCGGCGACCGGGTCGGTGACCGCGGTGAACAGCACCGGGGTGTCGGTGATGGCCTGGGCGGCGGCCTGGGCAGACGGGGTGGCGATGGCGAGCACCAGGTCGAGGCCGGCGGTGGCGAAGGTGGTGGAGATCGAGGTGACGGTGGCCTGGTCGGCGTTGCCGTTCTTCTCGTCGTAGGTGACGTCGAGGCCCGCGTCCTCGAGGGCCTTCTTGAAGCCGACCAGGGACGCGTCGAGCGACGGGTGGGCAACGTACTGGGACACGCCGACGGTGTAGCTCTCGGCCGCGGCGGGCGGCTGCGAGGCGGTGCCGGCGGCGGCACCGGGGGTGGACGCCGGGCCGGCGGCGGGCGTGCTCGCACAGCCGGTGAGGGCGAGGGACAGGGCGGCGACGAGGCCCGCGACGACGGTGACGGGGTTGCGCTTCACGGTGTTTCCTTCCGGACGGCTCGCGTCGGCGTGAGGCACCCCGCGAGCTGGGACCGGGCCACGATATCGAGCGGGGACCGGCGTCCCCGACCGATCTCAGGCCTCGACAAGGCAGCCCCACCGACTACGGTGGACCCATGGCCGAGCTGCCCCGATCCTCGAAGTACCGCTCCACCCCGCACGCGCCGCTCGACGACGGTGAGCGCAACCGCCTGGTGGAGCGCCTGAACGCCGCCTACGAGGCGGGGGACGTGTCGCCCGACGAGTACCCGCGCCTGCTCGACACGGTCTTCGGGGCGACCACGCTCGGCGAGGTCGCGCCCGTGGTCGAGGCCCTGCCCGGAACCGCCACGCACGACGTGCCGGCGATCGTGGAGGTGGGCCGGGGGCGACCGGGTGAACTGAGCGAGGCGCGCGCGCCCAGCGGCGCGATGATGGCCAAGGTGGCCGCCGGTGGGGTGGTCGCGTTGGTGCTCCTGCTCGTCGTCGTGTTGGCGCTGCTGCTGTAGATTTGGGAGTCCGTTCCGCCGTGGAGTAACATGGGACGTCGGTCACCTGTGTCCACAGGTGGCGAAGCGTTCCCTGAGGAGATCATGGCCAAGAAGGAAGGCGCCCTCGAGATGGAGGGTTCCGTCGTCGAAGCTCTGCCCAACGCGATGTTCCGCGTTGAGCTGACCAACGGGCATCGGGTTCTGGCGACCATCAGCGGCAAGATGCGGCAGCACTACATCCGCATCCTTCCCAGTGACCGGGTGGTCGTCGAGCTGTCCCCGTACGATCTCACCCGCGGTCGCATCGTCTACCGACACAAGTAACCAGAAGTTCTCGAAGCATCCATCCATGCCGGACATGGGAGATCCCTGTGCCCGGCCCCAGAGAAGAAAGTAGCTCGATGAAGGTTCAGCCGAGCGTCAAGAAGATCTGCGACAAGTGCAAGGTGATCCGCCGGCACGGTCGCGTGATGGTGATCTGCGAGAACCCTCGCCACAAGCAGCGCCAGGGCTGACCAGCCCGCTGCGTGGCCGGAGGGACGCGATCACGGTTGGAGCCCCTCCAACACACAACTGAAGCAACGTGACGGCACACCCAGGTGGGTGCGGGAGAGGCTCCCGCACGCCAAACCCCCTGGATCCACCCCCGGACGAAGGCCGGGGCCCGAGCTCAGGCGCACGGGACGCCGCACGCCACACACCTTCGCGGCCCACCACGGGTCGTCATTTTGAAAGGGAACCGCCTGATGGCACGACTCATCGGTGTCGATCTGCCGCGCGAGAAGCGTCTGGAGATCGGCCTCACCTACATCTTTGGCATTGGTCGCACCCGCGCCAAGGAGATCCTGGCTGCCACCGACATCAGCCCCGACGTGCGCGTGAAGGACGTGACCGACGAGCAGCTCGTCGCGATGCGTGACTTCATCGAGGCGAACTATGAGATCGAGGGTGACCTCCGTCGTTCGATCGCCGCCGACATCCGCCGCAAGATCGAGATCGGCTCCTACCAGGGCCGTCGCCACCGCATGGGCCTCCCCGTGCACGGTCAGCGCACGCGGACGAACGCGCGCACTCGCAAGGGCCGCAAGAGGGCCGTCGCCGGCAAGAAGAAGGCCCGCTGACGCGGCGCCTGAGAGACCAGGAGAACTGACACATGGCACAAGCAGGCCGTACCAAGTCGCAGGCCGCCGCGGCGGCCAAGAGCAAGGTCCGCCGCAAGGAGAAGAAGAACATCGTCTCCGGGCAGGCCCACATCAAGAGCACGTTCAACAACACCATCATCACGATCACGGACCCGACCGGTGCCGTGATCTCGTGGGCCTCCGCCGGCACCGTCGGCTTCAAGGGCTCGCGCAAGTCGACGCCGTTCGCGGCCCAGATGGCCGCCGAGGCCGCTGGTCGCCGTGCGATGGACCACGGCATGAAGCGCGTGGACGTCTTCGTCAAGGGCCCCGGCTCCGGCCGTGAGACCGCCATCCGTTCGCTCGGCGCGCTGGGCCTGGAGATCGGCCCGATCTCCGACGTGACCCCCGTGCCGCACAACGGCTGCCGTCCGCCCAAGCGCCGCCGCGTCTGAGCCCGAGTCGAACAAGTAAGGACTGATCAACCATGGCCCGTTACACCGGCCCCATCACCAAGAAGTCCCGCCGCCTCGGCACCGACCTGGTGGGCAACGACAAGGCGTTCGAGCGTCGCGCGTACCCCCCGGGCATGCACGGCCGCGCGCGCACCAAGGAGTCGGAGTACCTGCTCCAGCTCCGCGAGAAGCAGAAGGCCCGCTACGCCTACGGCATCCTCGAGAAGCAGTTCCGCCGCTACTACGAGGAAGCCGTCCGCAAGGCCGGCAAGACCGGTGAGATCCTGCTGCAGATCCTCGAGTCGCGCCTCGACAACGTCGTGTACCGCGCCGGCTTCGCCTCGACCCGTCGTCAGGCCCGCCAGCTCGTCGTCCACGGCCACTTCCTGGTCAACGGCAAGAAGGTCAACATCCCCAGCTACCGCGTGACGCCGTACGACATCATCGACGTCCGTCCGAAGTCGCTGAACCTGGACCCCTTCGTGATTGCCCGCGAGACCCACCACGAGCGCTCCGTCCCGGCGTGGCTGACCGTGCGTCCCAACCGGATGCGGATCCTCGTGCACCAGCTGCCCACGCGCGACCAGATCGTGGTCGACGTCCAGGAGCAGTTGATCGTGGAGCTCTACTCCAAGTGACGCACTGAGTGCGTCCGCGAGGGTGGGCCCGGTCACGGCCAGGCCCATCCACGGCCTCTGACCGGCCCCACCCTCGCGGACGCCGCGCCACCCCGGTCGCGCTCCTGGCTCTCGTCAGGCGGCGGCCACCCCAGATTGCACGGGTTCGGCACGGTGCCGGGCCCGCTTTACACCGTCAAATAGTGGGCGGTGGGAAGGAACAACATGCTGATCGCACAGCGTCCCACGCTGACCGAGGACCCCATTGCGGACAACCGGTCCCGTTTCGTCATCGAGCCCCTCGAGCCGGGCTTCGGCTACACCCTTGGCAACTCCATGCGGCGCACGCTGCTGTCGTCCATCCCGGGCGCGGCCGTCACCAGCATCAAGATCGAGGGCAACCAGCACGAGTTCTCCACCCTGCCGGGTGTCGTCGAGGACGTGACCGAGATCATCCTCAACGTGAAGCAGCTCGTGCTGTCCTCCGAGGAGGACGAGCCGGTCGTCATGTACCTGCGCAAGGCCGGTGCCGGCGCGGTGACCGCCGCTGACATCGCCCCGCCCGCCGGCGTGGAGATCCACAACCCCGATCTGCACATCGCGACGCTGAACGCGTCCGGCAAGATCGACATGGAGCTCGTCGTCGAGCGCGGCCGTGGCTACGTCTCGGCGGCCCAGAACAAGCACGCGGACTCCGAGATCGGCCGCATCCCGGTCGACTCGATCTACAGCCCGGTGCTCAAGGTCACCTACAAGGTGGAGGCCACCCGTGTCGAGCAGCGCACCGACTTCGACCGCCTGATCGTTGACGTCGAGACCAAGCCGGCGATCAGCCCGCGCGACGCCGTGGCGTCCGCCGGCAAGACGCTGGTCGAACTCTTCGGCCTGGCCCGTGAGCTCAACGTCGAGGCCGAGGGCATCGAGATCGGCCCGTCGCCGGTCGACGAGCAGTACGCCGCCGACCTCGCCCTGCCCGTCGAGGAGCTGAAGCTGACGATGCGCAGCTACAACTGCCTCAAGCGCGAGGGCATCCACACCGTGTCCGAGCTGGTCTCCCGCTCCGAGCAGGACCTCCTCGACATCCGCAACTTCGGCTCCAAGTCCATCGAGGAGGTCAAGCTGCGTCTCCAGGAGATGGGCCTGGCCCTCAAGGACAGCGTCCCCGGCTTCGACCCGCTGGCTGCCCTGGGCAGCTACGACGAAGACTTCGACGCCGACAACGACCAGTTCTGACCAGACCCAGGAGAAACACACCATGCCCAAGCCCACGAAGGGTCCCCGTCTCGGCGGAAGCCCGGCCCACGAGCGGATCATCCTGGCCAACCTCGCCAGCCAGCTCTTCGAGCACGGCCGCATCACGACGACCGAGACCAAGGCCAAGCGGGTCCGCCCCCTCGCCGAGAAGCTGATCACCAAGGCCAAGCGCGGTGACCTGCACAGCCGCCGCGTCGTCCTGCAGACGATCACCGACAAGGGCGTCGTGCACGTCCTGTTCACCGAGATCGCCCCGAAGATGGCCGACCGCGACGGTGGCTACACCCGCATCACCAAGATCGGCAACCGCCAGGGCGACAACGCCCCCATGGCCATCATCGAGATCGTCTCCGAGACCGTCGAGGAGTCGCGCAAGGCCAAGTCCAAGGCGTCCGGCACGAAGGCCGCGCCGAAGGCTGCCAGCAAGCCGGCCGCCAAGGTCGAGAAGCCGGCCAAGGAGGAGAAGGCCGAGGTCGTCGACCCCGAGACCGCCACCGCCGACGACATCGTGCTGGACGAGGAGGGCACCCCGGTCGCCGCCGAGGCCGTCGAGTCCGCGCCGAAGTTCGCCGGGTCGTACGAGGGCACCGAGCCCCCGGCCGGATTCGACATCAAGGGCAACGAGGACTCGATGAAGTACCACACCCCGGAGTCACGCTGGTACGACCAGACGATCGCCGAGGTCTGGTTCGACACCACCGAGGCCGCCGAGGCCGCGGGCTTCGTCGACGCGATGGCCGGCAAGGACGACGCCGACGAGGAGAAGGACGAGGCCTGAGCCGCGCCCTCCGCATCGTTGCGAACGCCCGGTCCCCACGAGGGGGCCGGGCGTTCCGCCGTTCCCGGGGCGGCGTCCGGGGCAGGGGGTGGTGTGGCCGGTCGACGGCGCCTACGGTGGGTTTTCCGACGAGAGAGGACCCACCATGACGACCGAGATCCCTGCCGGCGACGAGTTCGACGCCGAGTCCGACCCCTCGCTCCAGGAGATGGCCGACGAGAACCGCCCCTACGGCGAGGTGACCGCCGAGGACCTGGCCACCGAAGAACTGGTCGCCGACGGCGCCGACCCTGCGCTGGACCTCGGGCCCGACGACCCCGACCTGGAGGGTGTCGTCCCGGTCGACCGCGTCGTCGGGCTCGACGACGATCCGGCCGAGGAGACGATCGAGGAGCGCCTGAAGCAGGAGGAGCCGGACCCGGCGACCGACATCGTCCCCGAACGCTGAGCCGCGGGTGTGGACCTGACCTTCGACGCCCGCCTGTTCGAGTGGCGCGGCCCGGCGCCGCACCACTGGTTCGCGCTGCCGGAGGAGGCCTGCGACCACGTGGCTGCGCAGGCGGGCAGGGCGTCGTACGGCTGGGGCGCGATCCCCGTGCGCGTGCGCATCGGCGCGACGGAGTGGGAGATGTCACTGCTCCCGCGCGGCGGCGGGGTACGTGCTGCCCCTGAGGAAGGCCGTGCGGGTGGCCGAGGGGGACGCCGCCAGGATCGCGATGAGCGTCGCTCCTCGCGATGGGCGCGGCCAACGGCACCGGCCCGATGATGTGATGCGCAGGACGTGATGCGCGAGGCCCCGCGAGCAGCTGCTCGCGGGGCCCCGTGGTCCAGAGGGTGGGTGTGTCAGGCGGCGTGGCGGCAGCCCCAGGGCTGGAGGCCACGCTGGGCGTAGAGGCGGTTCGCGACGGTGATCTGCTCGGCGCGCGAGGCCTGGTGCGGGTAGGCCGCGAAGTCGGTGCCGTTCACCGAACGCCAGGTGGCGAGGTTGAACTGCAGGCCGCCGTAGTAGCCGTTGCCGGTGTTGATGTTCCAGCGGCCGGACGACTCGCACTGGGCGATCCGGTCCCACATGTCGGCGCGGGCCAGGTTGATGGCGCCACCCTTGGGGGCGGGGGCCGGCTCGGTCGTCTTCTTGGGCTCGGTGGTCTTCTTGGGCTCGGTGGTCTTCTTGGGCTCGGTGGTCTCCTTGGCGGTCGCCTTGGGGGCGGCGGTGCGCTCGGCCGAACGCGAGGTGACCTTCGGGGCCACGTAGGTGCCCACGCGCACGACCTGGGTCACCGGCTCGAGGGTGACGGTCTGGCCCAACGTGGTCGTGCTCTCGACCTCACCGTCGACGGTGATGACCTGGACGAGGTCCTCACGGGTGCCGTTGACGCCCTTGGTCCTCACCTTGCGCTCACCCTTGGCGAGCTTGGGGTCCTTGACCTCGGTGGTGGTGAACTCGAGGGTGACGGTCTTCTTCTCCTGCGTCATCTCCACGCGGCTCACGGTGGCGACCTCGCCGGCGGCCAGGGTGTGGTGCAGGGCGGGGGAGACGCGGTCGCGGTCACCGAGCTCGACGCCGGCGGCGGCGAGGGCCTCCGCGACGGTCGGGTTCGGCAGCGACAGCCAGTAGGTCGTGTTGTCGGCCCACACCTGGACCTCGGAGTTGACCACCGCGGGCTCGGCGATGGCCGCGACGGTGGCGGGTTGGTTCTGGGTGGCCCCGATGGCCACGCCGGCCCCGGTCACCAGCACAGCCGCGCTGGCAGCGACGGCGATCAGCTTGGTCGAGATGGGCAAGACGTACTCCTGACGTGCGAACTAGTGCTTTCAACCACTAGTGTCCGCTCTTTCTGAGAAAATCTCAAACCGACTCTCAGGGTTTCATCAGGTTGCCGGGGGTGGTTCGGTTCCTGGGGTCGCGGGGAACGCCGCCGACACGCGGGTTGGTCACCAACGCGGGGCTTCCTCACGCTTCTTCTGAGCGACAACGGTGAGTGTCGGCGCCCCCAAGGGGCCGCACAGACAAAGCAAACGGCCGGCGTCCACGCGGGACGCCGGCCGTCGGTGTTGCTGGGGGATCAGTAGGCGATCCCGGCCGCGCGGGCGGCGGCGAGGCGCTCGGACACGTTGGTCCAGTTGATCACGTTCCACCACGCCTTGACGTAGTCGCCCTTCACGTTCTTGTACTGCAGGTAGAACGCGTGCTCCCACATGTCGAGCTGGAGGATCGGCAGCTGGCCGACAGGCAGGTTGCCCTGCTGGTCGAAGAGCTGGTTGATGTTGAGGCGCTGGCCCAGGGTGTCCCAGACCAGCATCGACCAGCCGGAGCCCTGGATGCCGTTGGCGGCCTCGTTGAACTGCTTCTGGAAGCCGTCGAAGGAGCCGAAGAACTCGTCGATCGCCGCGGCGACCTCGCCCTCGGGCTTGCCGCCACCGTCGGGGGACATGTTCTTCCAGAACACGGAGTGGTTGACGTGGCCACCGAGGTGGAAGGCCAGGTCCTTCTCGAGCTTGTTGATGGCACCGAAGTTGCCGGACTCGCGCGCCTCGGCGAGCTTCTCCAGCGCGGTGTTGGCGCCGGTCACGTAGGCCTGGTGGTGCTTGCTGTGGTGCAGCTCCATGATCTGGGCCGAGATGTGGGGCTCCAGTGCGCCGTAGTCGTAGTCGAGCTCCGGAAGGCTGTACGTCATCGAATTCCCTCTCGTTCAGGTGTCTGTTGGGTGCAACAGCGAACACACCCACCCTATTCCCCCCTGCCGGGTGGGCAACAGGGGCCGTCAGCGCGGGGTGAACGCCGCCCGGCGGGCCGCGCGCCGCAACACGTGCAGCAGGCCCGGGGCGATCAGGACCACCAGCACGACGCTGGTGAGGGCCCGGCCGAGGTTCCACCCCATGGAGGTGACCAGGTTGTAGATCACGAAGACGTGCAGGTTCTCCAGTGGGGTGGCCCACCGGTTGAACGACAGCTGGGTCGCGTTCCCGATGCCGAACGGCCAGAAGGCGAAGTCCATCAGCCAGCCGAAGGCGAAGGCGGAGACGAAGCCCCACGCGGCCAGGACGGCCACCTCAGCCCTCCCCGTGGCCTTCGGCAGCAGCCCGGCGCCCAGGCCCACGAAGCCCGCCGCGACCATCTGGTGGGGCAGCCAGGGCCCCACCCCGGCGGTGAGCATGGCCGAGGTGAACAGCGTGATCGCGCCCTGGGCGAAGCCGAAGCCCGGCCCGAACACGCGCCCGCCGATGATCAGCAGGAAGAAGATCGGCTCCAGCCCCGCGGTCCCGGCGCCCAGGGGCCGCAGGATCGCCCCCACCGCCGACAGGACGCCCAACAGGGCCAGGCCCTTCACGTCCATGCCGTTGCCGGCGAGCTCGGAGACCACCACCGCCAGCACCAGGGGCAGCACCGCCGCGAAGAGCAGCGGGGCCTGGATCGGCTCGATCCCCGAGCCCGGGCGCAGGAACAGCGGCCAGGCGAACGCGGCCAGCCCGAGCAGGCACGCCACCACGAGCATGGCGGCCGCGCGCCGGGACAGGCGCACGGCGTCCGTCGTGCCGGTCACCGGACGGCCCCGGCCAGCTCGTCGGGCACCAGCACCGGCACCGGCGCGAACACCTTCGCGGTCTGGGGGGCGAAGGTGGGCGAACTCGTGAGCACGGTGCGGGTGGGCCCGTCGGCGATGACGTCGCCGTCGGCCATGACGATGGTGCGGCGGCTCACGGCGGCGGCGAACTCGACGTCGTGGGTGCTGACGACCAGGCGCGGGAGGTCATCGCGTGGCGCGCGTCCGGCGCAGGACGGCCCAGCCCACGACCAGGACCAGGGCGAGGACGCCGGCGCCGATCAGCCCCGGGGGGCCGAGCCGCCGTCGGTCGTGGCCGGGGGCGAGGCGGGGGCCGTGGTGGCGGGCACGGCGTCCGGGCTGGCCGGGACGGCCACCGCGGTCGACGCGGCTGTCGGGGCCGCGGCGGGGGACTCGCTCGGCGTCGCGTCCGGCGTGGCGCCGGCGGTGACGTCGAGGTAGGAGGCGCCACCGAGCAGCAGCGCGGCCTGGGTGGTGGCGATGAAGTCGTCGGCGCCCGCATTGGTGAACGCGCCCGAGGCGGCCTGCTGGCCGGTGAGGTAGGTCACCGCGCCGGCCGGGTCGCCGCCGGCGGACGCCAGCGCGCCGCCCATGATCGCGGTGGAGTTCACCGGGTTGTACCCGGGCCAGGAGCCGTCCTCGGCCTGGTTGGCGGTCGCCCACGCGCGGGCCTTCTCGGTCGCCTCGCTCGTGGCGTCGGAGCCGTCGGCCAGCAGGCCGAGCAGCGCCATGCCGGTGCTGTCGGCGTCCGAGGGCTCGCCGGCACCGAAACCGAAGCCGCCGTCCTCGTTGGCGTAGGTGAGCAGGTGGGTCGTCAGGGCCGCGGGGACGGCCTCGCCGGCCCGGTCCAGCGCGACGGCCGCCAGGCCGGACGCGAACGGGCCCGGCCAGGCGCCGAATGAGCCGTCCTCGGCGATGGCGTCGGTGACGACGGCGACGAGGTCGGTGCCGGGGACGAACGTGCGCGGGTCCTTGCCGAAGGCGGCCGCCACGACGACGAGCTTGGCGGCGGTCTCGGGGGACTCCGCGACCGCGGCGGCGCCCTCCCGGGCCAGCAGGTCGAGCAGGGGCTCGGCCTGCGC
>DUOQ01000332.1 GCA_012838755.1 Propionibacterium sp.
CACGCCGCTGTTCTCACGACGTACCGAGCGCTCTCGCGAACGTAGCCGCGATCGGCGTCCTGATCACGATGTCGGCGAAGCGATCCCTTGATGTCATATCGCGATTGACAACCACGAGCCGCTCGCCCGCGAAATAATCGATGAGACCGGCAGCGGGATAGACCACGAGGGACGTGCCGGCCACGATCAACGTATCCGCTTCCCTCAGTGAGCGGATGGCTGAGAAGATCGCAAGTTCATCCAACGGATCCTCGTAGAGCACCACATCGGGTCGGATCCTGCCTCCGCATCCTGGACACACGGGAACCCCGGTCGTCGCTTTCATCTCACGTGCGTCCATGACGTATCCGCACGAGGTGCAGATGTTCCGATCCACACATCCGTGGAGTTCGATCACATCCGAGGAACCGGCTCTCGTATGGAGCCCATCAATGTTCTGGGTGATGATGGTGACGCTCTTCCCACGCCGCTCAAGCTCCACGAGCCCCTTATGCGCTGCGTTCGGCTGAGCATCAGGAGCTATGGTGCGGTCACGGTAGAAGTCGAAGAACGGCTCGGGCTCGCGATCGGCGAACGAGCGTGAGAGAATCGTCTCGGGTGGATAGTCGTACGAGAGGCTGTAGAGGCCGTCAACACTGCGGAAGTCCGGGATGCCGCTCTCCGTGGAGACACCCGCTCCCCCGAAGAACACGATCTTCTCGCCCGCATCCAACACGTCACGGAGCGCCGAGGCCGCTTCGTCGAGTCCCCTGTACTCCTGCATGGAACACCTCCGACCGCGATGATCTACGATACTTGGATATATACCGTACCTGACCGTATCGTCGAGGGTCCTGAGGAGTAGGCATGTCCGAACTGAAGCTCGTGTCGTGGAACGTCAATGGCCTGCGCGCCGTCCTGAAGAAGGGATTCCGCGAGTACGTGGATGAGACCGACGCCGACATCTTCTGCATCCAGGAGACCAAGATGCAGGAGGGGCAAGCTACGCTCGATCTGCCTCAGTATCAGGAATACTGGAGCTTCGCCGAGAAGAAGGGTTACTCGGGCACCGGAGTCTTCACGAAGCGCGAGCCCATCAGGACCATCCACGGCCTGGGCATCCCCGAGCATGATACGGAAGGCCGGATCACTGCTCTCGAGTTCGACAAGTTCTACCTGGTGAACGTCTACACACCCAACTCCCAGAACGAGCTGGCACGCCTCGATTACCGCATGACGTGGGATGACGCGTTCAGGAACTTCCTAACCGAGTTGGACGGCGAGAAGCCCGTGATCACCTGTGGTGACCTGAACGTGGCCCACACGGAGATCGACCTCAAGAACCCGAGCTCCAACCGGCGGAACGCCGGATTCACGGATGAGGAGCGTGGCAAGTTCTCGGAGCTACTGGACGCAGGTTTCACTGACACGTTCCGTTTCAAGCATCCCGATGCCATAGAGCGTTACTCCTGGTGGTCGTACCGCTTCAAGGCACGTGACCGGAACGCAGGGTGGCGCATCGATTACTTCCTGACCCCGAACAGACTCGAAGACGCCATCACGGATGCTGAGATCCATGATGACGTCTTCGGTTCGGACCATTGTCCGGTCGAACTCAGGATAGAAGGCTTGGAGGACTAGTCGACTAGACCATCCAGCTATCCGCGAGTGCGCGGTTGTCGGGATCGGAGAGCCACTGCTCGATGGCCTCTTCTTCCTGACCGGTTCCGTACTGGTTGATGACGACGTCGCCCAGTTCGGCAAGCTCGGCGTCGGTGAGCGAGAAGTTCGCGATCCAGCCGGCTACCTCCGCGTGATCGGCCTTGAAGCCTTCGCGACCCAGGACCTTGAGGATCTCGGCCTCACCCAGATGACCCTCGGGATCCTCCAGATCACGCACGGGGAACGCGTTGTACGCCCAGTGCGGACGCCACAGCGTCACGACGATGGGCTCTTCGTTCTTGGTAGCGCGATCGAGCTCGGCGAGCATGGCCGTGGTAGAGCCTTCGATGAGCGAGAACTCGCCATCGAGACCGTAGCC
>DUOQ01000323.1 GCA_012838755.1 Propionibacterium sp.
CACCCGAACCGGCGCCCGAGCCGGCGTCCACCCCGCCCTCCGCCTCGGTGACCGCAGCCGCGACCCCGGCCGCCACGCCCGCACGGCCCGCACCGGCCTTGCCCCGCCGTGTGGTCGGTCTGGGCGACTCGATCATGGCGGGCACGAACTGCGCCTGCGACGGCCCGCTGGCGGCCCTCGCCGATGCCATCGAGCGCGAGCACGGCGCGCGGCCCGAGGTCAGCAACCTCGGCGTCCCCGGCTGGACCACCGACGACCTGCTGCGGTTCGTCACGACGGACGCCGACGCCCGGGCCGAGGTCGCCGCGGCCGACACCGTCGTGGTCATCATCGGCGCCAACGACCTGTTCCGGATGGGGGCAGCCTCCGGCGCGGGCACCGACACCGCGGAACTGGCGTCGCACGTCGAGGTGCTCGACGCGGGTGTGGACGCCGCCCTGGCCGCCGTCCGTGAGGCGGCGGGTGACGGTCCGGGGACCTACCTGGTCGCGGGCTACTGGGACATCCTCGCCCCCTCGGGCCGCTCGTCGACGGAGTCGGCCGGTGCGACCGCGGCCGTCAACGCGACCCTGCGCTCGTCGGCCGAGGACGCCGGGATGGAGTTCGTCGACCTGCACGCGGCCTTCGACGCAGCCGGCGACATCCCCGCACTCATCTCCGACGACGGCCTGCACCCGAATGTCGACGGCGTCCGGGTCATCGGCGAGGCCTTGGCCGACGCGGCCGCCTGAGCTGAACGCGACGGTGCCCCGCTCCACGGGGGAGCGGGGCACCGTGTGTCAGACGACGGGCGGGTCAGTTGCCGCCGGTCAGCTTGTCACGCAGGGCCTGCAGGGCCTCGTCGGACGCCAGCGAACCCTCGGGGGTGCTGGCCTGCGTCGAGCCGGCCGAGTAGGACGCCGTGGAAACGGCCTCGACGGCGGCCTGCGACTCGGCAGCCTCCGCCTCCTCGACCTGCTTCTTGTGCGCGAGCCAACGGGCCTGCGCCTCGGCGTACTGCTGCTCCCAGGCGCGCTGCTGCTCCTCGTAGCCGGGCTTCCACTCCTGGGTCTCGGGGTCGAAGCCCTCGGGGTAGATGTAGTTGCCCTGGTCGTCGTAGGACGCGGTCATGCCGTACAGCGACGGGTCGAAGTCGTCGGCGGCGACGTCGACACCCTCGTTGGCCTGCTTGAGGCTCAGCGAGATGCGGCGACGCTCGAGGTCGATGTCGATGATCTTGACCATGACCTCGTCGTTGACGGAGACGACCTGCTCGGGGATCTCCACGTGGCGCTCGGCCAGCTCGGAGACGTGCACCAGGCCCTCGATGCCCTCGCCCACGCGGACGAACGCACCGAACGGAACCAGCTTCGTGACCTTGCCGGGCACGATGTGGCCGATCTGGTGGGTGCGGGCGAAGGTCTGCCACGGGTCTTCCTGGGTTGCCTTCAGCGACAGGGACACGCGCTCGCGGTCCATGTCGACGTCGAGCACCTCGACCGTGACCTCCTGGCCGACCTCGACGACCTCGGACGGGTGGTCGATGTGCTTCCACGAGAGCTCGGAGACGTGGACGAGACCGTCCACACCGCCGAGGTCGACGAACGCACCGAAGTTGACGATGCTGGAGACGACACCCTTGCGGATCTGGCCCTTGGCGAGCTGGTTGAGGAACGTGTGGCGCACCTCGGACTGGGTCTGCTCCAGCCACGCGCGGCGCGACAGCACCACGTTGTTGCGGTTCTTGTCCAGCTCGATGATCTTGGCCTCGAGCTCCTGGCCCACGTAGGGCTGCAGGTCGCGCACGCGGCGCATCTCGACCAGCGACGCGGGCAGGAAGCCACGCAGGCCGATGTCGACGATCAGACCACCCTTGACGACCTCGATGACGCGGCCGGTGACGACGCCGTCCTCCTCCTTGACCTTCTCGATCGTGCCCCAGGCGCGCTCGTACTGTGCGCGCTTCTTGGACAGGATCAGGCGGCCTTCCTTGTCCTCCTTCTGCTGGACGAGGGCCTCGATCTCGTCGCCCACGGAGACGACGTCGAAGGGGTCCACATCATGCTTGATGGAGAGTTCCTTGGAGGGGATGACACCTTCGGTCTTGTAACCGATGTCGAGGAGGACCTCGTCCCGGTCGACCTTGACGACGGTTCCGGTGACGATGTCACCGTCGTTGAAGTACTTGATAGTGGCGTCGACGGCGAGGGCGAATTCCTCGGCATTGGCAAAGTCGTCGACGGCGACCTGAGCGGCCTCAGGAGTGGAGGTCATGTAGTAGGGCTCCGATTGTTGGATGTTCTAGGTTGTCGGTGCATTCCTGTGGCGCCCACCCCACTCGGTCCGGAGGAGGGCAGAACGCACCGGTTCACCAGCCTACTTGCCCGAGCGGCCACGGCGCAAAAGGTCCACCGCGGGTTTCAGGAGCGCCACCAGTCGTCCAGGAGGCTCACCGGCGTGTGCCGCTTGTGCCGGCTGCGGCGCCAGGTGGTCTCGATCCGTTCGGCGACCGCCTCGGGCACCTCGCGTCCCTCGAGGTAGTCGTCGATGTGGTCGTAGGCCACGCCCAGCTCGTCCTCGTCGGGACGCCCGACGTTCAGGTCGAGCAGGTCGGCGGTCGGCACCTTGGCCCACAGCCGCTCGGGGGCGCCCAGGTACTGCAGCAACTGGCGGTTCTGGCGCTTGTCCAGCCCGAACAGGGGCAGCAGGTCGGCGGCGCCGTCGCCGAACTTGGTGAAGAAGCCCATGACGGACTCGGCGCCGTGGTCGGTGCCGATGACGAGCAACCCGTTGTCGCCGGCCACCGCGTACTGGGCGACCATGCGCAGGCGCGCCTTGACGTTGCCCTTGTTGAAGTCGCTCATGGGATGGCCGACGGCGCCGTCGTACTCGTCCTCGAAGCCGTCCACGGCGGCGGCGATGTTGTAGGTGATGGTGCGGTCGGCGGCCACGAAGTCGATGGCGGCCGCGGCGTCCGCCTCGTCGTGCTGGACCTTGTAGGGCAGCCGCATGGCGACGAAGGTCGCCTGCCCGCCGCCGTCGCGGACGCGCTCGACCGCGAGCTGGGCCAGCCGGCCGGCCAGTGTGGAGTCCAGGCCGCCTGAGATCCCCAGGACGTAGCCCTTCGCGCCCGTGGTGGCCAGGTAGTCGACCAGGAACTGGACGCGCGCCTCCACCTCGGCGGCGGGGTCGATGTCGGGCTTGACGCCGAACTCGTCGACGATGGTCTGCTGCAGCGGTCGCATGGGCCCCATTGTGGCCCATCCCGACGCCGGGTCAGCGGCCGGCGCCCCCGAGCCCCTCCGCGAGGGCAGCGATGATGGACGCCGCGGGCCCGGTCCGCGGGGCCGCGCCCTCCCCCACCCACAGGGGAGTGAAGTCGGCGCTCCCGGACGCCTCGGCCGCGGCCCGCAGCGGCGCCATGGCGTTGCCGGCCAGCGGGAACTCCGGGGCCAGGTCGCTGAGGGCGCGCCCGTCGACGAGGCCGCCCACCTCGCGGATCGCCCGGTTGGCGATGCCGCGCGCGGGGCGCCCGGTGAAGATGTTGGTGATCGCGGTGTCCTGCACGGCGGGCGACTGCAGCGCCGCGCGGTGCCGGTCCGACGTGGTGGCCTCGTCGCAGCACAGCAGGGCCGACCCGACCTGCACCCCGGCGGCCCCGGCCCCCAGGGCGGCCCGGACACCCTCCACATCGGCGATGCCGCCCGTGGCCAGGACGGGCAGGTCGACCGCTACGGTGATCGCCGCCACGAGGTCGAGGGTCGGGAGCTGCCCCGCGAGGTCGGGGGCGAGGAAGTGGCCGCGGTGGCCGCCCGCCTCGAGGCCCTGGGCGATGACGACGTCGACGCCGTGCCTGGCGAGCCAGCGGGCCTCGTCGACGGTCGTCGCGGTGGACATCACGACGGCGTCCCACGACCGCACCCGGTCGAGGAGCGCGGGGCCGGGCAGCCCGAAGTGGAAGCTGACCACCGGCGGGGCGAACTCGGCCAGGACGTCGGCGGTGTCGGCCGAGAACGGGACACGCCCGGGACCGGAGGGGATCGAGGCGGGGTCGACGCCGTACTCGCGGTAGTAGGGCGCCAGTTCCTCCCGCCACGCTGCCTCGCGGGTCGCGTCGGGTTCGGGAGCCACATGGGCGAAGAAGTTGACGTTGTGCGGCAACCCGGAGTCGCGGAGGGCGGCGAGCTCGGCCCGCAGGGCGTCCGGGGTGAGCATCGCGGCGGGCAGCGAGCCGAGCGCACCGGCCCGGCCGACGGCGATGGCGAGCGCACTCCCCTGCACGCCGGCCATGGGGGCCTGGACGATCGGGTGGCGGGTGCCGAACACGGAAGCGAGATCCACCATGGTGCCATCCTGCCCTGCTGGCGTAGCGTGGGGTGGACCTCGCCGCGAAGACCCGAAGGAGTCCGCCATGAGTGGGAACGCCGACGTCTACACCCAGGCCACCTTGTCGCCCTCGAAGCTGGAGCTGCTGGCGGGCTGGCTGCCCGAGCAGTCCTGGTTCGCCGGGGACGCCTCCGACCTCGAACGCGTGGCGTTCTTCCGGTTCGTCGACCCCGATGGCGAGGTCGGCCTCGACTCGATGTTCATCGCGTCGGGCGGCGCGGTCTACCACGTGCCGGTGACCTGGCGCGCGGCCGAGTTGGAGGGCGGCGAGCTCATCGGCACCCTCGAGCACTCGGCGCTGGGCACCCGCTGGTGCTACGACGCGACGACCGACCCGGTGTACGTCGCCGAGGTGGTGCGCGTGATTCGCGAGGGCGACACCGGCTCCGACATCACCAACGTCGAGACGGGGGAGCCGCTGCCCGCGCCCGCCGAGGTGACCGGCTCAGGGGTGACCCCCGGCGTGGACGCCCAGGGGCAGGTCCGCCTCGTGCGGGTGCTGGACGCCGAGCACGAGGACACCCACGCCGCCCGCGGCCTGCTCACGGCGAGCTGGACCCACGAGGGTCGCGAGCGGGAGGACGTGCTCGCGGTCCTGCGCTGACTCAGTCGAGGTCGGTCGACACGACCAGGTCGGCCCGCTCACGGGTGCGGTCGGCGGTGAACAGGGCGCGCTCCTGGGCGGCCCAGGTGTCCCACCACGGCGCATAGGTCTCGCCGTCGCGGGCCAGGCCGCGCCGGCGGCGCAGGTCGGTGGGGGCGTCGACCCAGACGCGCACCGCGGCCAGGTCACCGGCCGGGCCGACCGTCGCGCCACACCCCTCGACGACCAGCAGGGGCACCGGCGCCACCCGCCGGGACCCGCCCCACCGCGAGGCGTGCCAGTCCCAGGTCGGGTGGTGGGCGTCCGTGCCGCGACTCAGGGGCACCAGCACCAGGTCATGCAGGAACCGGACGCCGTCGGCGAGGCCCTCCCAGCCCGGGTAGAGGTCCTCGACCCGCACCACGGGGCAGTCGAGGTCGCTGGCCACGGCGTCGGCGAGGGTGGTCTTGCCCGCCCCGGACGGGCCGTCGATCGCGACCACCACGACGTCGCCGCACCGCGGCTCGGCGGCCAGGGCGAGCGCGATGACCGCGTCGGTGCTCAGTGCGCCGCCTCGTGCCAGGAGCGCCCGACGCCGACCGACACGTCGAGCGGCACGGCCAGCTCGACAGCGTGGCCCATCCGTTCGCGGACGATCTGCTCGAGGGCCTCGCGCTCCCCGGGGGCGACCTCGAGGACGAGTTCGTCGTGCACCTGCAGCAGCATCCGCGAGCGCAGCCCGGCCCGGGCAAGCCCCGCCTCGACGTCGAGCATGGCGACCTTGATGATGTCGGCCGCCGAGCCCTGGATCGGCGCGTTGAGCGCCATGCGCTCGGCCATCTCGCGGCGCTGGCGGTTGGACGAGGTGAGGTCGGGCAGGTAGCGGCGCCGGCCCAGGATCGTCTCGGTGAACCCCGTCTTGCGGGCGTCGTCGACGATGCCGGCCAGGTAGTCGCGCACGTGGCCGAAGCGCTCGAAGTACTCGTCCATGAGCCCGCGCGCCTCGGACACCGGGATCTTCAACTGCCCCGACAGCCCGAACGCGCTCAGCCCGTAGGCCAGCCCGTAGTTCATCGCCTTGATCTTGGCGCGCATGCCGCCGCCGACCTCGTCGGGCGCGACGCCGAACACGCGGGACGCCATGACCGTGTGGAAGTCGGCGCCCGAGGTGAAGGCCTCGATGAGCCCCGCGTCCTCGGACGCGTGGGCCATGATCCGCATCTCGATCTGGCTGTAGTCGGCGGTCATCAGCGACTCGTAGCCGTCGCCCACGACGAACGCCTCGCGGATGCGGCGCCCCGCCTCGGTGCGGATCGGGATGTTCTGCAGGTTCGGGTCGGTCGAGCTGAGCCGGCCCGTCGCGGCGACGGTCTGCAGGTAGGTGGTGTGCACGCGGCCGTCGTCGGCGATCGACTTCTGCAGGCCCTCGACGGTCTGGCGCAGCTTGATCTGGTCCCGGTGGCGCAGCAGGGCGGCCAGGAAGGGGTGCTCGGTCTTGGCGTAGAGGCCCTCGAGGGCGTCGGCGTCCGTCGTCCAGCCCGTGCGGGTGCGGCGGGTCTTCGGCATGCCGAGCTCGTCGAACAGGACGACCTGCAACTGCTTGGGCGAACCGAGGTTGATCGGCTTGCCGATCGCGTCGTAGGCCTCCTGCTCGGCGCGGCGGACCTCGACGTCGAACTCGGTCCACAGCCCGTCGAGGGAGCCGTGGTCGAGGGCGATGCCGTACCGCTCCATGGTGGCCAGGGTGCGCTGCAGGGGCAGCTCGACCTCCTCGAGCAGGGAGGCGCCGCCCGCGGCGTCCAGCTCGGTGGCCAGCGCGCCGGCCAGCTCGGCGATCGCGCGGGCGCGCACCATGGCGTCGTGCCCCTCGTCGGGGTCGTCGAAGTCGAAGGCCAGCTGGTCGGACGCCGTCGACCCGGTCCCCTCGGCCGCCAGCTCGCGCTTGAGGTGGCGGACGGTCAGGTCGCCCAGGTCATAGGTGCGCTGGTCGGGCCGCAGTAGGTAGGCGGCCAGGTGGGTGTCGGACGCCAGCCCCGCCAGGTCCCACCCCCGCGACCAGATCGCCTGCAGGGGCCCCTTCGCGTCGTGCATCGCCTTCGGCCGCCCGGGGTCGGCCAGCCAGGCCGCGAGCGCGGCGTCGTCGGCGGGCATCAGGTCGGTCACCCGCACCCACGCGGCGGCCCCGTCGAGTGCGGCCAGGGCGAGGCCGGTCAGGTCGCCCTGCCCGCCCTTCCAGGACCCCTCGGGCTGGACGCCGACCAGCCCGGTCGCGTGGTCGTCCAGCCAGGCCGCCAGGGCGCCGGGCGCGAGGACCTCGCCGGCCACCTCGAAGCCGCCCTCGGGCTCGGACGCCTCGGGCGGCAGTGTCTCGAGCAGGCGCTCGCGCAGCACGCGGAACTCGAGCGAGTCGAACAGGGTGTGCACGGCCTCGCGGTCCCAGTCCCGCCGGCCGAGGTCGGCCAGGCCGACCGGGAGGTCGAGGGTGCGCACCAGCGCGTTGAGCTCGCGGTTGCGGCGGACGCCCTCGAGGTGGGTGCGGAAGGACTCGCCCGCCTTGCCCTTGACCGCGTCGGCGTGCGCCAGGAGGTTCTCGAGCCCGTCGTACTCCCCGAGCCACTTCGCGGCGGTCTTGGGGCCGACGCCGGGGACGCCGGGAAGGTTGTCGGAGGTCTCCCCCACCAGCGCGGCCAGCTCGGGGTAGCGCGTGGGGGCGACCAGGTACTTCTCCTCGACCGCGGCCGGCGTCATGCGGGCCAGGTCGGACACGCCCTTGCGCGGGTACAGGACGGTCGTGTTGTCGTCGACGAGCTGCATCGCGTCGCGGTCGCCGGTGCAGATCAGGGTCTGCCAGCCCTCCTCCTGCGCCTGGCGGGACAGCGTGCCGATGATGTCGTCGGCCTCGTAGCCGTCGAGCTCGACGTGGACGATGTTGAGCGCGTCCAGCACCTCCTTGACCAGCGCGACCTGGCCCTTGAACTCGTCGGGGGAGGTGGACCGGTTGGCCTTGTACTCGGGGTAGGCCTCGGTGCGGAAGGTCTGGCGGCTGACGTCGAAGGCGACCGCCACGTGGGTGGGCTGCTCGTCGCGCAGGACGTTGATCAGCATCGACGTGAACCCGTAGACGGCGTTGGTGTGCTGCCCCGTCGTCGTGGCGAAGTTCTCCACCGGCAGGGCGAAGAACGCCCGGTAGGCCACCGAGTGGCCATCGATCAGGAGCAGGCGCGCCGGGGTGTCGGTCGTTGGTTCGGTCACGTGCGGCACTCTAGTCTGCCGGTGTGACAGATCCCGATGCGTGGCTCCGCGAGGTGGCCCTGACCGAGCTGGACGCCAAGATGGGCCTGGAGGTCTTGGCGATCTCCCGCGACGAGGTCGTGGGGCGCGTGCCCGTCGCCGGCAACACCCAGCCCTTCGGCCTCCTCAACGGGGGCGTCTCGGCGTACCTCGCCGAGACCCTGGCCTCGCTGGCCGCCATGGCAGAGGTGGGCCCGGACGGCATCGCCGCGGGCGTCGACCTGAACGCCACCCACCACACGTCGGCGCGCTCCGGCTGGGCGACGGGGGTGGCACGTCCCCTGCGGGTCGGGCGCTCCCTGGCGTCGTACGAGGTCGTGGTCAGCGACGACGCGGGCGAGCGGCTCTGCACCGCCCGGCTCACGGTCTTCCTGCGCCGGCCCCGCGGGGCCTGAGCGAGCGGGTCAGTCCTCGTCGAGGTCCTCGACGGGCTTGGCCTTCTTCTTCTTGCCCGTGGGCCCCTTGCCGCTCTTGCTGTGGTCGATCACGCCCTCGGCGACCTCGCGCATCGACTTGCGCAGGTCCATGGCGGTCTTCTGGATCCAGCGGAACGCCTCCGCCTCGGACAGGCCCAGCCCCTCCTGCAGCAGGCCCTTGGCCTGGTCGACGGCCTTGCGGGAGGCGAGGCGGTCCTCGAGGTCGGCGACCTCGTCGTCCAGCGCGCGGATCTCGGCGTAGCGGGCCATGGCCAGCTCGATGGCGGGCACGACGTCGGACGCGTCGAACGGCTTGACCACGTAGGCCATCGCGCCGGCCTCGCGGGCCCGGTCGACGAGCTCGCGCTGGCTGAACGCGGTCAGCATCACCACGGGGGCGATCCGCTCCTCGGCGATGACCTTCGCCGCGGTGATGCCGTCCATGGTCGGCATCTTCACGTCCATGACCACGAGGTCGGGCTCGAGGTCGCGCGCCAGCTTGACGGCCTCCTCGCCGTCGCCAGCCTCGCCGACCACGTCGTAGCCCTCGCCGGTCAGCAGCTCCACCAGGTCGAGGCGGATCAGCGCCTCGTCCTCGGCCACGAGCACCCGCGGACGGTCGGCCGACGGAACGTTCGAGCTCACCTGGGATCACCACTTTCCTGACTGGGGTAACGATTTGGACACTACACCTCAGGAGCCTATGCCGGTCGAGTCGAAAGGGCCCGCCGTTGGGTGGATGTGGCACTATGTTGCACGCAACTTTGCCGGGGTGGCGGAATGGTATACGCGGACGGCTCAAACCCGTCTGGGCTGCAAGCCCGTAGGGGTTCGAATCCCCTTCCCGGTACGACGCCGCAGGCCCCCGCCCCTCACCGGGGACGGGGGCCTGCGGCGTCCGGTCACGGGATCTCGGCGACCCGCAGCGAGTTGGTCTTGCCCGAGGTGTGCTTCGGGTTGCCGGCCACGATCACGATGTTGTCGCCGGGCTCGACCATCGCCGACCCGACCAGAGAGTTCTGCACGGCCTCGACCATGGCGTCCATCGAGTAGAACTCGGGCGTCGTGAACGACTTGATGCCCCAGGCCAGCGACATCCGCTGGGCGGTCTCGACGAACGGGCTGAACGAGCACACAGGGATCTCCGAGCGCAGCCGCGTCAGGCGCAGCGCCGTGTCCCCGCTCTTGGTGAACGCCACCAGGTACTTCGCACCGACGCGCTCGGCGACCTCGACGGCGGCCTTGGCGATGATGCCGGACGTGGTGTGGGGGTCCCAGTCGATCGGCGCGATCTTGTCGATGCCGAGCGACTCGATCTTACGGATGATCCGCCCCATGGTGTCCACGGTCACGATCGGCCACTCGCCCACGGCGGTCTCCCCCGACAGCATGACCGCGTCGGCGCCGTCCAGCACCGCGTTGGCGACGTCGGACGCCTCGGCGCGCGTCGGGCGGGGGGCCGAGATCATCGACTCCAACATCTGCGTGGCGACGATGACCGGCTTCGCGACGAGACGCGCCGCGGTGATGATCTGCTTCTGGACGCCCGGGACGTCCTCCAGCGGCAGCTCGACGCCCAGGTCGCCGCGGGCGACCATCATGACGTCGAACGCCCGCACGATGTCGTCGAGCGCATCGACGGCCTGCGGCTTCTCGATCTTGGCGATGACGGGGATGCGGCGCCCGTGCTGGTCCATGATGCGGTGCACGTCCTCGACGTCGCGCGCCGAGCGGACGAAGGACAGGGCGACCATGTCGACGTTGTGCTCGAGGGCCCAGACGAGGTCCTCGGCGTCCTTCTCCGTCAGGGCGGGGACGGAGACGGCGACACCGGGCAGGTTGATGCCCTTGTGGTCACTCACCCTGCCCCCGATGATGACCTCGGTCACGACGTCGGTGTCGGTCACCTCGAGCGCGCGGAGCTCGATCGCCCCGTCGTTGATCAGGATCTGGTCGCCGGGGTTCACGTCGTTGGTGAGGGTGTGCAGGGTCGTCCCGGCCCGCTCCTTCGTCCCGGGGACGTCCTCGGTCGTGATCGTGAAGCGGTCCCCCTCCTCGAGCACCTGGGGCCCGTCGGGGAACTTCCCCAGGCGGATCTTGGGCCCCTGGAGGTCGGCGAAGACGCCGATCGGTCGGCCCACGCTCTCGGCGGCCTGGCGCACCCAGCTCAGGCGGCGCAGGTGGGTCTCGTGGTCGCCATGGCTCATGTTCAGGCGCGCAACGTTCATGCCCGCCTCGACGAGCTCGATCACCTTGTCGAGCGAGTCGGTCGCGGGTCCCAACGTGCAGACGATCTTGGCGCGGCGGCTCGGCAGCCCATCGTTCTTCAGGTTCACCACGTGCCCGACACTAGCGCACGCGATTGACAGCCGGGCGTCCGGAGGGTGACGTGACGGCGATCCTCAGGCGGTGCCGTCGGCGACGAGCGCGAGCGCCCGGCGCAGGTCCTCGGGGTAGTCGGAGCGGAAGACGATCCACTCCCCCGACCCGGGGTGGACGAAGCCGAGCTCGACGGCGTGCAGCCACTGCCGGTCCAGCCCCAGGCGGGCGGACAGGGTGGGGTCGCTGCCGTACAGCGGGTCGCCGACGCAGGGGTGCTTGATCGCGGCCATGTGCACCCGGATCTGGTGGGTGCGGCCCGTCTCGAGCTGGACCTCCAGCAGCGTGGCCGCCCGGAACGCCTCGATGGTGTCGTAGTGGGTGATCGAGTGGCGTCCCCCATCGATGATCGCCATCTTCCACGCGTGGCCCGGGTGGCGGCCGATCGGGGCGTCGATCGTGCCCGTGAACGGGTCGGGGTGACCCTGCACGAGCGTGTGGTAGGTCTTGGTGACCTCGCGGTTGCGGAAGGCCCGCTTGAGCGCGGTGTAGGCCGCCTCGCTCTTCGCGACGACCATGAGGCCGGAGGTCCCGACGTCGAGGCGTTGCACGATGCCCTGGCGCTCGGCCGCCCCCGACGTCGAGATGCGGAAACCGGCGGCGGCCAGCCCCGCGACCACGTCGGGGCCGTCCCAGCCCAGGGACGGGTGGGCGGCCACGCCGGCGGGCTTGTCGACCACGACGATGTCGGCGTCGTCGTGCACGATGCGCAGCCCCTCGACCTCGCGCGGGGTCACGGTGGCGGACCTCGGGGCGGGGATCTCGAGCTCGAGCATGTCGCCGCCGGCCACGCGGGCGGACTTGGACACGACCTCCCCGTTGAGCCGGACCAGGCCCTCGGCCAGGAGCTCGGCCACCCGGCTGCGGCTGACACCGGTCATCCGGGACGCCGCGGCGTCCACCCGCTCGCCGGCCAGGCCGTCGGGCACGAGGTGGATGCTCACGGGCCCTCCCGCGGCTCATCGGCGGACTCAGGGGCGGACTCAGGGGCGGGCTCCTTCGTGGAGGCCCCGGAGAAGTCGATCTGGGTGATGACGACCAGCCACACGATCAGCACGGCCGCGAACGTGATGCACATGTCGGCCACGTTGAAGATCGCGAAGTTCGGCAGCTGCAGGAAGTCGATGACGTGCCCGTGCAAGGGGGCCGGCGGGCGGAACAGGCGGTCGGTGAGGTTGCCCAGGATCCCCGCCAGGAGAAGGCCGAGTGCCACGACCCAGCCCCGGTGGCGGGCGCGCGGGAGCATGAAGCCGAGGACGCCGATCAGCGCCGCCACGGCGACGAGGGTCAGGACGATCGTGAAGTCCTCGCCCATGCTGAACGCCGCCCCGGGATTGCGGATCAGCTGGAGGCGCAACAGCCCCCCGAGCAGGACCGGGGGGTTGGCGGGGTCGAGGTACGCCAGCGCCAGCTCCTTGGTGAGGAGGTCGAGCCCGTAGCCGACGGCGGCGATGCCCAGGCCGAGCACCCACGCGGCCTTGGCCGTCAGGGCGCCCCGCGGGGTGGTCGGGCGATTCAGCGCCGTTCCTCCCGCTGCTTGCAGGTGACGCACATCGTGGCGCGCGGGAAGACCATCAGGCGGTCCTTGCCGATCGGCTCGCCGCACGCCTCGCACCAGCCGTACTGGCCGGCGTCGAACAGGCGCAGGGCGGTCTGGGCCTGGTCCAGCATGTCGCGGGCGTTCTGGACCAGGGACATCTCCTGGTCGCGCTCGAAGTTGGTGGAACCGACGTCGGCCGGGTCACGCCCGGCGCCCTCGGTGCCCTCGTCGAACAGCTTCTCCAAGCCCTTCTCCGCAGTCCGGATCGCCCGCTCCATCCGCCCGATGTCGAACACCAGGTCGTCACGGATGTCGGCGAGTTCCTCCTCCGTCCACGGGTCCTCACCCTCAAGGACGGGAACGCTGAGGTTCCCTTCGGCCGACTTGGCCATTGCCACCCCCTCCACTGCAGAAAGCTCGCGTTGTGAGCGCAGACAGTACCACCAGCCCGGCAACCGCGTGGAAAGCAGATGCGCGACGCCCCCGGCCTTGTGGGGCCGGGGGCGTCACGAGTCTCTCGGTGCTCAGTTGTCCTTGTTGAGCAGCGCGTCCAGCCGCGGCGTGGCCGACTGGCCGCGCACGCCGTCCTGCAGCAGGTCGGGCACCTGCTCGGGGGCGAAGTTACCGCTGCGCAGGGCCTCGAGCTGCTTCTCGAGGTTGCCCATGAACGACTCGCGGAACCGTCCCTCGAACGCGCGGAGGTGGTCGACCCGCGTGGTGAGTTCGTCACGCTCAGCCTCCAGCGTGGAGAAGACCTCCGCACGGCGGGCGTTCGCGTCGAGATCGACCTGGGCGGCGCGGGCGTCCGCGTCCCCCGTGACCTTCTCGGCGCTGGCGCGAGCCTCGGACTCGATGCGCTCGCCACGGGTGCGGGCGTCGGTCACGATCTCGTTGGCCTTCTCCTGGGCCTCGGTCGTCACGCGCTGGGCGGTCTCGTTGGCCTCGGTGGTGACCCGCTGGGCGGTCTCGTTCGCCTCGGTGGTCACGCGCTCGGCCTCGGCGTTCGCCTCGGTGGTCACGCGCTCGGCCTCGGCGTTCGCCTCGTTGCGGGCACGCTCGGCGGCCTCGTTGGCCTCGGTCGTCACGCGCTGGGCGGTCTCGTTGGCCTCGGTCGTGACGCGCTGGGCGGTCTCGTTGGCCTCGGTCGTCACGCGCTCCGCGTCGGCCTGGGCCTCGGAGACGAGGCGCTCGGCCTGCTCGGTGGCCATCTGCAGCAGGCGGGTGACCGCGGGGGACGCCTCGGCGGCCGTACGGACCACGATCTCCTGCGGGCCCTCGCCACCCTCACCGAAGGCGCCGAACGCCACCGGGGCGGCAGCCGCGGCGGGGGCCGCGGTGCGCAGGGACTCGACCTCGCCACGGAGGCCGTTGAGCTCGTCCTCGCGCTGGGCGAGCTGCTGGCGCAGCTGGTCGGCCTCGCCACGGAGCTCGTCGAGGGCGCCGTCACGGTTGCCGAGCTCGCCGCGGAGGTGCTTCAGCTCGTTGTCACGGTTCTCGACCTCGCCGCGCAGGTGCGCGGCCTCGTCGCCACCGCCGGACAGCGAGCTGGTGAGGTGCTGGATCTCCTCGTTCTTGCGAGCGAGCTCCTCCTGCTGGCGCTGGAGCTCGTCGTTCTTCTGGCCGATCTCCTCGTCGCGGGCGCGGAGTTCCGCCTCCCTGGCCTCGAGCCGGGCGCGGAGTTCGGCGTCCACGTCACCGCTGTCGGCGACGGCGCGGAGTTCCTCGTCCTTGGCCTGCAACTGGGCGCGCACCTGGTCGAGTTCGGAGCGCAGGCCCTCGATCTCGGCGTCACGCTCCTCGAGCCGCCGCTGGAGCTCGGGGTCACCCTCGCCACCACCGCCTGCCAGGGTCGCGACCTGCTGCTGCAGCGTCGCGTTCTCCTCTGCCAGCGCCACCAGCGTCGTCTCGACCTTGTCGACGAAGGTGTCGACGTCAGCCGGGTCGTAGCCGTTGCGGCGGGCCAGGTGGAACCGCGTGTCGCGCACCTGTTCGATGGTCAGGGTCATCGTTCACCTCACGTGATGGACAGTCTTGGGCTTGCCGAGGCGCGCAGACGCGCCGAAACCTCAGGCTAGTGTAGCCAGACTTGCCCCGCCAAGGCGGCCGCGTTCAGCTCTGGTTGAAGAACCCGCCGACGATGCGTTCCTTGTCCTCGGCCGTCACGTTGACGCCGGCCGGGGAGAGCAGGAAGACCTTGCTGGTGACGCGCTCGATGGTGCCGCGGAGCCCGAAGATGAGGCCCGCCGCGAAGTCCACCAGGCGCTTGGCGTCGGCGTCCTCCATGTCGGAGAGGTTCATGATGACGGGGATGCCGTCGCGGTAGTTCTCACCGATCGTGCGCGCCTCGTTGTAGGTGCGCGGATGCACCGTGACGATGCGGCTCAGGTCGGCGGTGCGGGGCACCGGGGCCGGCCGGCGTGCCTCGAGCTCGGTCACGCTGGCGTCGACCGGGGACAGGGCCCGGTCGTCGCGAGCACGGTCGCGGTCGCGCGGGCGCTCCCGGTCGCGGTGGTCGTCGCGGACCGGCTCGACGGCCTCGGTCATCTCGTCGAGCTCGTCCTCGTTGTAGGGGGCGTCGGACATGAGGCCCAGCCAGACGGCAGCCTTCTTGAAACCTTCGGCCATTGGGTTCCTCCGTTCCAGGGATCGACCCTCACACTAGCGTGGGCCTCCCCCACTTCCCGCGCGGCACGCCCGGGGCGCGCCGCGTCTCGGGTCACCGCGCGTCAGCGTCCGGGAGCGATCCAGGCGACCCCGACCTGGCGCCCGGTGCTGCCCCCGCGGTGCGAGTGGAGCCCGGGGTCGTGGAGGGTGCACCGCCCCACCGCCTCGGCACGGACCCCGGCCGCGGCCAGTTGGGCGAGGGTCGCGGCCCCCAGGTCGAGGGACGGGGTGCCCCAGGTCGTGTCGGTCGGGTCGATGCCCAGGCGGCCCCAGCCGTCCTCGGCCATGGCACGGGGCACCTCGTAGCAGGCCCCGCACACGTGCGGGCCCACCCAGGCGCGCAGCCCCACGCCGGTGTGCGTGCGCATCACCTCCACCGCGCGGCAGATCACGCCCCGGAGCAGGCCGTTGCGCCCGGCGTGGACGGCGGCCACGACCGAGGCGTCCTCGGCGACGATACAGATGGGCACGCAGTCCGCCACCCGGACCGCGACGGCGAGCCCGGGCTGCGTCGTGACGAGGGCGTCGGCCTCCTGCCCGGTGATGTCCACCAGCCCGGACGCCCCGGGCTCGGCCGTGGCGTGCACCACGGCGTTCCCGTGGACCTGGGTGACGACGGCGATCGGGACGCCCAGTTCGGCGGCCAGCCGGTCGTGGGCCGCCCGGCGCGCGGCGGCGTCCTGCGCCTGGCCGAGGTCGAGTGCGCCGGACGTGAACGCGACCCCGGCGCCGAGGACGGCGTCGGGGTCGCGACGGAAGCAGAACACGACCTACTTCAGGAAGTCGGGCACATCCAGCTCGTCGTCACCCATCGGCTCGGGCCGGGGGGCGGGACGCTGATGCTGGGCCGGGGCCTGCTGGACGGGCTCGCGCTCGACCGGGGCCTGCTGGGCGGGCTCGCGCTCCGGGGCCTGCTGCGCGG
>DUOQ01000034.1 GCA_012838755.1 Propionibacterium sp.
CCCGGCGCCTCCCGGGTCGACCGGGGCGCGGCACGCATGGCCGGCGCGTACCCCATCCGCTCGGCGTCCTTCGTCTCGATCCTGCTCGACGCCGAGGCGATCCGCCGCCACGGGCTGCCCGAGGCCGACTACTTCCTGTGGAACGACGACTTCGAGTACACCGCCCGATTGCTGCGCGACGGCGTGGGACTCTACGTGCCCGCCTCGCGGGTGTACCACCTCACCAAGGTCTTCGGCGGCTCGGACGCCGACCCCGGCCCCCGGTTCATCAACGAGGTGCGCAACAAGCTGTGGGTCTTCACCCGCTCCGACGCCCTCGGCCCCCTCGACCGGGCCCTGTACGCCGGGTCGACGGCCGTGCGCTGGGTCCGGATGCTGGCCCGCTCGGGCGACCGGCGTGCCCTGGCCGGTCACGGACGCCGCGGGCTCGCCGAAGGCGTCCGCCCGCCCCGCCCCACCGTCGCGGTGCTCGCCGGCACGCCGGTGGCCGATGACGTCACCCGGGTCGAACGGGGTGCCGGGCGTGCCTGACCGGGTCGACTTCTCCGTGCTCCTGCCGGTCTACCGCGGCGACCAGCCGGCGTTCTTCGAGCGTGCGGTCCGCTCGGTCACCGCCGACCAGAAGGTGCGCCCCACCGAGCTCCTCATCGTCGTCGACGGGCCCGTCCCCTCGGGGATCGTCGACGTGCTGCGCCGGGCCGAGGCCGGTGTCCTGACCGACGGGGTGTCCGTCCGTGTCGTGGCGCTGCGCCAGAACGTCGGCCTGGCCCGCGCCCTGGAGGCCGGGCTGGCCGCCTGCGCGCACGACGTGGTCGCCCGGGCTGACGCCGACGACGTCTCCCTGCCCGACCGCTTCGCCCGGCAGGTCCCCCTGGTGGCGGACGGCGGCTTCGACCTGGTGTCGGCCACGATCGTCGAGTTCGGGGACGACGAGGTCGACCTCGGCCTGGTGCGTTCGTGGCCCTCCGACCCCGACGAGATCGCCCGGACCGCCCGGCTGGCCGACCCGTTCAACCACCCGGCCGTCGTCTACCGCCGCTCGGCCGTGGCCCGGGCCGGGGGCTACCAGCACCTCTCCCGCCTCGAGGACTACTGGCTGTTCGCCCGGATGATTCACCACGGCGCGCGGGTCACCAACGTCGACGAACCCCTCGTGCTGTACCGCGTGGGTGCCGGCGCCTACCACCGCCGCGGCGGCTGGGAGCTGGCCCGCTCCGAGCTGGTGCTGCAGGGACGTCTGCTGCGGCTGGGGTTCACCACTCCCGCGCAGTTCGTCCGCAACCTCGTGGTCCGGGGGCTGTGGCGCTTCGTTCCGCCGTCGCTGCGACGTCCGGCCTACGCGGCGTTCACGAGGTGGCGCGGAACGGACTGACCCGGTCACGGGCCCAGGCCGACGCGCTACCATGCGCTGGGCGTTTTCGCGTCCCACCCGACCCGTCCACGCCCAGCGCCAGCCCGAAGGACGCCGCCCGTGCTCCTGACCCCCACCGACCCCGCGGACCAGCGCCGTTTCCTGCCGGAGATCCAGGGTCTGCGCGCCCTCGCCGTGGGGCTCGTGGTCCTGTTCCACCTGTGGCCGCTCCGCCTCACGGGCGGCTTCGTCGGGGTCGACGTGTTCTTCGTCATCTCGGGCTACCTCATCACCAGCCACCTGCGCCGCGAACTCCAGGACACCGGGCGGATCAAGCTGTCCTCGTTCTACGCCCGACGCATGCGGCGCCTCCTGCCCGCGAGCCTCCTCGTGCTCGCGGTGACGGGGGTGGCAGCGGCGCTGCTCCTGCCTCCCCAACTGGCCCGGGCCGCCGGGCGCGAGGTCGTGGCGAGCACGCTGTACGTGGAGAACCTCTGGCTGGCCTCGCGCGCGGTCACCTACTCGGCGTCCAACGACATCGCCTCGCCCGTGCAGCACTACTGGTCGCTGTCGACCGAGGAACAGTTCTACGCCGTGTGGCCGGCCCTCATCCTGCTCGGCGCGTGGCTCGGGCGCCGGTGGCTGCGGGGCCGCACGAACGTGGCCATCGGTCTCGTGCTGGGCACCCTCGCCCTGGCCTCGCTCGTCCACTCCATGACCCTGACCGCCGCGGACCCCGCGGCCGCCTACTTCGTGACCACGACACGCGTGTGGGAGTTCGCCGCGGGGGCGATGACCAGCTTCTTCCTGTCCCGTTGGTCACCCACGCGCCCCTTCGCCCTGGTCCTGCGCTGGGGAGGACTGGCCGCGATCGTGGCAACGGCGGCGCTGATCAGCCAGGCGACACCCTTCCCGGGGGCGGTCGCCCTCGCCCCCGTGCTGGGGACCGCGGCCGTGATCGTGGCCGGGGACACCGGCCGGCGGGACCCCCTGGCGCGGCTCGACGCCCTGCGTCCCGTCCAGTGGCTCGGTGACGCCTCCTACTCGGTGTACCTGTGGCACTGGCCGCTGATCGCCCTGGTGCCGTTCGTCACCGGCCACGCCCTGGACTGGCCCGAGAAGCTGGGGATCATGGTGGCGACGGGCATCCTGGCCGAGCTGTCCCGCCGGTGGGTCGAGCAACCGTTCCTCACCGGACGCCTGCGCTCGGCCCGCCCGGCCACCACGTTCGTCGCGGCCGGGGTCGCCATGGCCGTGCTGGTCGGCTCGGCGACCGCGCACGCGCGTGTGACCGAACGCGTCGAGGAAGCCGCGCAGCAGGCCCGGATCGACCAGCTGGCCACCGACCCCTGCTTGGGTGCCTCGGCCGCCCTGAACCCCGACCGGTGCGGCAACCCGTTCGTGATCCCGCTCCAAGGCGCCGTGACCGAGGCGGACTCGCCGTGGAAACGGCCCGCGTGCGACCCGGAGTGCTGGGACGGGGAGCGGCCCGGGAAGGTCGTCGCCCTCGTGGGTGACTCGCACGCCGACGTCCTCTACCACGCGCTCGAGCCCGCCCTGGCGGCCGAGGGATACGGCATCGCCCTGTTCGCCCAGGGCGCCTGCCCGCTGAACCTCTCCGGGCGCGACGTCTGGCTCGGCGGGCCACGCGACCCCGCCGAGTGCGGGGACTGGTCCGCCTCCGTCGTCGCCGACATCCGCGCGCTGGACCCAGACCTGGTCGTCGCGTCGGCCTTCGTGGAGTCCCGGTGGACCGACCCCGCCGTCGGGGTCGAGGGTTACCACCGGACGTGGCGGGCGCTGACCGAGGTGGCACCGGTCGTCGTGGTCCGGGACCACCCGACCACCGGTGGGGCGTGGGGACCGGAGTGCCTGGCCAAGAACCCCGGCAACCAGGAGGCGTGCAGCGTCCCCCGCGCGGTCGCGCTGCCCCCGGACTCCGGCTACGACGCAGCGGGCGCCGGGGCACCGGAGGATGTGGAGCGCGTCGACCTCAGCGACCTCTTCTGCGACGCGGAGCGCTGCCACCCCGTGGTCGGTGGGCTGCCGGTGTACTGGGACAAGGACCACATGACCGCGACGTTCGCTCGGTCGCTCGCGCCGGCGATCCTGCTCCGGGTCGACCTCCCCTGAGGGAGCCCGGACGCGAGGTCAGTCCCCGGGCGTCGTGTCGAGGGGCTTGCCGGTGGCCAACCACTCGGCCTGGAGCATCTGCAGGGCCCGGGCCCGGCGGGCCTCGTCCTCGACCTCGTCGCGCAACTCGCCGAACTGCCGACCCAACGCACGTTCGCTGCCGGGCAGGACGCGCCGGGCCATTGCCCGCGCCTTCCGCACCGGCCAGGAGCCGAGCGCGCGCCGA
>DUOQ01000324.1 GCA_012838755.1 Propionibacterium sp.
ATGCGACGCACCGAGCCCGAGCCGACCGACGCCGCCACGACCGCCGTGCCGACCCTGCCCCCGCGGCTGGGCGCCGAACGCCGCTTCACGCCGGTGACCCCGGTCTCGCCGACCTTCGACGTCTCCGAGGACGGCGCCCCCTTCTACAGCACCGGGCCGGTCCCCTACTCCCCGCAGTCGCCCCACACCCGTGCGCTGCCCGAGCTGGGTGACTCCCCCGTGCCCCCGCCGACCGCCCGCACCGGTTCGACGGCCGCACCCGGACGCCGCTGGCGCCGGCTCGTCGCCGTCCTGGCCGTGCTGGCGATCCTGGGCAGCGTCGGCTGGGGCGGCTGGTACCTGCTCGAGGGCCGCTGGACGACCGCACCGGCCCTCGCCTCCCTGAGCCAGGCCGACGCCGAGGCCGAGGCCCACCTGGCCGAGCTCCAGGTCGTCTTCCAGCAGGACTACAGCGAGGACGTGCCCGCCGGGCAGGTCATCCGCACCGACCCCGCGGAGGGCGAGCGCGTGCTCCGCGAGGGCACCATGACCGCCTGGGTGTCACGGGGGCCCGAGCGGTTCTCGGTCCCGACCGGCGTGGGCAAGTCCCGCGAGGACGCCGAACAACTCATCACCGGCGAGTCCCTGAAGCTGGGCACGGTCACCGAGGAGTTCCACGACGAGGTGGCCGCCGGCGTGGTCATCTCCCAGGGCGTGCCGCCGGGCGAACTGGTCAAGCGCGACACCCCGGTCGACCTCGTCGTCTCGAAGGGGCCGGCCCCCGTCGACGTGGCCAACTTCACCGGCAAGCCGATCGGTGAGCTCCAGTCCTGGGCCAAGGCGAACCGCATCGCGCTGGGGACGACCGAGGAGAACCACGACACGGTGCCCAGGGGTGTGGTGATCAGCCAGAACCCGGCCGAGGGCCAGCTGCACCGCGGTGGCTCGATCTCGGTCGTCGTGTCCAAGGGCCCCGTCATGGTCAAGGTGCCCGCCGGCCTGCGCGGCCTCGGCGCCGACGCGGCCGCCCAGAAGGTCCGCGACGCCGGGCTGGTCCCCGAGTTCAAGCGCCTGGTCCCCATCACCTTCGGGACCGTCTACGGCGTCGAGCCCGGTGAAGGTGCCACGGTGCCGAAGGGCTCCACGGTCATCATCAACCTCGTCTGACCGCCGGCAGCCCGCCCCGTTTCCCGGGGAGTACCCTGAAGAGGGATCCCTCGTGAACCGGAGCATCGCGTGAGCGAATTCACCACGACATCCGCGGAAGCCGTCGCCGACGAACTCGGCGTCCATCCCGCCCACGGCTTGGCTTCGGCCGAGGCGGGCGCCCGGCTCGAGCAGCACGGCCCCAACGAACTCCAGGGCAAGCCGCGCGACCCCGCGTGGAAGCGGTTCGCCCGCCAGTTCGCCGACCCGCTGGTCCACCTCCTGCTCGGTGCGATCGCCATCTCCCTGCTCGCCTGGGTCGCCGAGGGCGCCCACGGCGTCCCGGTGGACGCCGTCGTGATCGTCCTCATCGTGGTCGCGAACGCCCTCATCGGGTTCGTCCAGGAGAACAAGGCCGAGGACGCCGTGGCCGCCCTGGCCGACATGACCGCCACGCACGTGCGGGTGCTCCGCGACGGGGACGTGGCCGACATCGCCTCCGCCGACCTCGTGCCCGGCGACGTCCTCGTCCTCGCCGAGGGGGACGCCGTGGGCGCGGACGCCCGCCTGCTCAGCGCCACCGCCCTGCGCGTGCAGGAGGCCTCGCTGACCGGGGAGTCGTCCGCCGTGGACAAGGACACCGACCCGCTCGAGGGCCCGGTCGACATCGGCGATCGCACCAACATGGTGTTCAAGGGCACCGCCGTGGCCAGCGGCGTGGGGCGCGCCGTCGTCACCGCGACCGGCATGTCCACCGAGATGGGCCGGATCGCCACCCTGCTCGACGAGACCGAGGAGACCCCCAGCCCGCTGCAGGTCGAGATCACGCGCATCTCGAAGACCCTGGGCATCCTCGTCATCGGCATCGCCGTGCTCGTGATGGCCACGATGGCCCTGCTGCAAGGGGTGTCGACGCTGTCCGAGGCCGTGCAGATCCTGCTGCTGGGCGTCTCCCTCGCCGTCGCCGCAGTCCCCGAGGGCCTGCCCGCCATCCTGTCGCTGGTGCTGGCCATCGGCGTGCAGGCGATGGCCCGCCGCAACGCGGTGATGAAGAACCTGCACTCGGTGGAGACCCTCGGGTCGACGTCGGTGATCTGCTCCGACAAGACGGGCACCCTGACCCGCAACGAGATGACGCTGCGCGAGATCGTCACGGCGTCCGGCCGGGTGGTGCTCGAGGGGATCGGCTACACCCCCGAGGGCTCCGCCGAGGTGTCGGGGGACGAGGCGGCGCTGACCGAGGCCCGGGGCGTCCTGACGGCCGGGTCGGTGGCCAACGACGCCCAGCTACGGCAGGTGGACGGGGCCTGGCAGGTGCAGGGCGACCCCACCGAGGCCGCGTTCCTGGTCGCCCAACACAAGGTCGACGGCGTGCCCGAGCGGGTGGCGTCCTGGCGCCGGACCGGCGAGGTGCCGTTCAGCTCCGAACGCAAGATGATGACGGTTCTGTGCGAGGGCGAGGGCGACGAGCCGGCGGACCGGACCCGGGTGTTCTCCAAGGGCGCCCCCGACGTGCTGCTCGAGCACTGCGTCGCCGAGCAGGTGGGTGAGGCGTCCCACGACCTGACCGACGAGCGCCGCCGCGTCTGGCACGACACGATCGACGCGCTCAGCCGCGAGGGCTACCGGACCCTGGGCGTCGCGTGGCGCGAGGCCACCACGGGTGACGCCGACGAGTTCACCGATGCGTGCGAGCGGGACCTCACCTTCCTGGGCGTGGTCGCGATCATCGACCCGCCCCGCGACGAGGCCGCCGAGGCCATCAGGGAAGCGCACCGGGCCGGCATCCGCACGGTGATGATCACCGGCGACCACCCCGTCACGGCCGCCCGCATCGCCCAGGACCTGGGGATCAGCGACGAGGACGACCCGGCCACGCTCACCGGCCGCGACCTCGACGGGCTCGACGACGACGCCCTCGCCGGAGCCGCCCGCAGCACCGCGGTGTACGCCCGCGTGGCGCCCGAGCACAAGCTGCGAATCGTCAACGCCCTGCGGTCCCGCGGGCTGGTCGTCGCCATGACCGGCGACGGCGTCAACGACGCCCCCGCCCTGAAGACCGCCGACATCGGCATCGCCATGGGCATCACCGGCACCGAGGTCACCAAGGAGGCCGGGGAGATGATCCTCGGCGACGACAACTACGCCACGATCGTCGTGGCGGTGCAGCACGGCCGGGTGATCTTCGACAACATCAAGAAGTTCATGCGCTACCTGCTGAGCTCGAACATGGGCGAGATCGCCACCGTGTTCCTCGGCGTGGTGCTCGCCGGCGTCATCGGCCTGGCCGATCCCGCGAACCCGGCGGCCACCGTGGTCCCGCTCCTGGCCACCCAGATCCTGTGGATCAACCTCGTGACCGACTCCGGCCCGGCCCTGGCGATGGGCGTGGACCCCGAGATCGACGACGTGATGGCCCGGCCCCCGCGGCGCCACGGCGACCGGATCATCGACCGCCCCATGTGGACCCGCATCATCGGCATCGGCCTGGTGATGGGCGTGGTCGGCCTCGCCACCTACGACCTCACCCTGCCCGGTGGGCTGCTGTCGGGCCTGGAGCGCCTCGTCGCCGAGGACGCCCAGCTGGCCACCGCACGCACCACCGTGTTCACGGCGCTGGTGTTCATGCAGCTGTTCAACGCGCTGAACTCGCGCTCCGAGCTGAGCAGCGCCTTCGACCACCTGTTCACCAACCGGTGGCTGTGGGCGTCCCTGGCCTTCGCCACGCTCGCGCAGGTCGCGGTGGTCCAGGTGCCGTTCCTGCAGGAGGCGTTCGGCACGGTCGCCCTCGGGTGGCAGCACTGGGCGCTCGCCGTCGGGGCGGGCGCGGCGATCCTGCTGGTCGAGGAGGTCGTGAAGCTCGTCAGGCGCGCAGGTGGTCGACGAGGCGCCCGATGAAGGCCTCGCACTCCGCCAGCTGAGCCAGATCGATGAACTCGTCGGGCTTGTGGGCCTGGGCGATGTCGCCGGGCCCGCAGACCACCGTGGAGATGCCGGCGTTGGCGTAGATGCCCGCCTCGGTGCCGTAGGTCACCTTGTCGTGCTGCACCGCGAGGCCGAGTTCCTGCCCGAGCAGCACGGCCGGGTCGTCGGCGGGGGTGTCCAGGCCGGCCGTCATCGTCGGGGTGCCGACCTCGACCGACGCCGCGGGGTCCTCCGCCTGCATGGCGGCCTCGACCTCGCGGCAGAACGCCACCAGGGCGTCCATCTCGGCGCGGTCCTCCTCCGGGGTCCCGATCGAGCGGAACTCCAGCGTCACGCTGCACTCGGCCGGGATGATGTTGACCCCGTTGCCGCCGCTGATCAGGTTGACCGACCCCGTCGAGTACGCCAGCGGGTACGCCTCGTCGAACGGGCCCTCGGTGCACCACGCGTCCGACCGCCCACGCCAGTAGCGCACGATGGACGCCGCGTGCTCGATCGCGTTCACCCCGTCGGCGGTCAGCGACGAGTGCGCGGCCACGCCCTTCACGGTGACCGTGACGAGGTTGATCGACTTGTGGCCGCGGATCATCCGCATCGAGGTGGGCTCCCCCACGAAGCAGACCCGCGGGGCGAGGCCGACCGAGCCCAGGGCGTCCACGAGGGGCTGGGCGCCGAGGCAGCCGACCTCCTCGTCGTGGGACAGCGCGAGGTGCACGGGCTCGCGCAGCGGCGTGGCCGCCAGCGTCCCGAGGGCCGCGACGACCACGGCGTCGAAGCCCTTCATGTCGGCGGTGCCCCGCCCGAACACCTTCCCGTCGCGCTCGACGAGCGTGAACGGGTCGCTGCTCCAGGCCTGGCCGTCCACCGGCACGACGTCGCTGTGCCCGCTGAGCATGATGCCGCCGTCGGTCGAGCCGTCGGCGGCCGGGACGGTGACGACGAGGTTGGCCTTGGTGCCGTCCTCGGTCGGGAACAGCCGCGGCTCCAGCCCGAGCGAGCGGGCGTGCTCGGCGACGAGCTCGACCAGGGGCAGGTTCGAGTCGCGGCTGGTGGTGTCGAGGGCGACCAGGCGGGTCAGCCAGTCCAGGACGGCAGGGGACGGTGCGGGCATGCCCCTTTCCTACCACTGTCGGCGCGCTCAGCGCGCGGCGGCCACCAGCGCGCGGGTGCGCCACAGTGCGGCCAGCAGCAGGAGGCCCCAGGCCAGCCAGGCCCCGGCGTCCCACGAGAAGGGCCGCGCCACGGCCAGCCCGGCCAGCGACCAGGCCCCGTAGGCGACCAGCAGGACGCCCGCCGCCCACGCGGACGTGCGGATCGGGCACGCGAACGGGATGGCCCGCAGGTGGGACAGCAGCGGCAGGAGGGCCACGAGCAGCACCACCACGGATGCGCCCACGGCCCCGGCGGTGAACCCGCCGGTG
>DUOQ01000325.1 GCA_012838755.1 Propionibacterium sp.
GCCGAGAGCCCGTGCTCGTCGTGAGGACAGGCTCTCGACGCTCGGAAGGCAGGCTGTCGGCGGCCGGAAGGCGGGCTTTCGGCGGGTCAGCGGCGCCAGGCGAAGGTGACCTCGGGGCGTCCGGAACCGCCGAGGCGCTGGGCGCGGGCCACGCGTCCCTCGTCGGCGAGGTACTGCAGGTACCGGCGCGCGGTCACGCGCGAGGTGCCGACCGCGTCGGCGACCTCGGACGCCGACAGCGCGGCCGGCTGGACGTCGGTCAGCGCTCCGATTACCGCCTCCAGGACGTCCCGGGCGAGCCCCTTGGGCGAGGTTCCCGACGTGGTGGGTCGGCGGAGCTCGCCGAACATCGCGTCGACCGTGGCCTGGCTCGCAGAGGTCGCCCCGGCCAACCCCTCCCGGAAGCGCCGGTACGCCTCCAGCCGCTCGCGCAGGTCGGCGAACGTGAACGGCTTCAGCAGGTACCCGACCACCCCCAGCGCGAGCGCCGACCGCACGTGCTCGACCTCGCGGGCCGCCGTGATGGCCAGGATGTCGATCGGACGCCCCGCCGCCCGGATGCCCCGCACCACGTCCAGCCCGTGCCCGTCGGGCAGGTTCAGGTCGAGCAGCACCAGGTCGACCGCTTGGCGGGTGAGGACGGAGACTGCGGTCTGGACCGTCCCGGCCGTGCCCACCAGCTCGAACCCCGGCACCCGCCGTACGTAGGCCGCGTGCCCCGCGGCCACCTCGGGTTCGTCGTCGACGACGAGCACGCGCAGGTCAGCCATCGCCGCCCCCTTCCGACGCGACGGCCACCGGCAGCGTCACGGTGAACGTCGCTCCCGGTGGTTCGGACACCTCGATCCGTCCGCCCAGCAGGTCGACGGTCTGCCGCACGAGGGCCAGCCCGATGCCGCGCCCCGCCGGTCCCGACGCGGGCTTCGACGTCGTCCCGCGCTCGAACGCCCGCTCCCGGTCCGGGGCCGGCAACCCCGGCCCGGTGTCGGCGACCGTCAGCGTCACGACGCTGTCGGAGGCCTGGGCGTCCACCAGCACCGCCTTCTCGGACCCGCCCGGCTGGCCCGCCACGGCGTCCAAGGCGTTGTCGATGAGGTTGCCGAGGATCGTCACCACCGCGCCCGACGGCAGGAGGCCGGCGGGGAGGTGGGCGTCCGGGTCGACGTCGAGGGTGGCGCCCCGCTCGGCCGCCTGCGAGGACTTGCCGATCACCAGCGCGGCGACGGCGGGGTCCTCGAGGGCGGCGGCGATCGCCTCCCCGTGCCGCTGGCTGGCGCGCAGCTCGTCGGTGGCGAAGGCGACGGCGTCGTCGGGGCGTCCGAGCTCGATGAGCGTGACGACGGTGTGCAGCCGGTTCGCGGCCTCGTGCGCCTGCGCGTGGAGGGCGTCGGCGAGGGACTGGGTGGTGTTGAGGCGTCCGGTGAGCGCCTCGAGCTCGGTGCGGTCGCGCAGGGTGGTGAGGGTCGCGACCGCGCGCCCCTGCCGCTGCACCACGTCGGAGCTCACCAGCAGCACCCGTCCACCGCTCGCGTGTGGCACGTCGACGTGCTGCTCGCGCCCGGCCAGCAGCGCGGCCAGGTCGGGGGCCAGGCCGAGGTCGGACGCCTCGCGGCCCACGGCGTCCGGGGGCAGGTCGAGCAGGCGGCGGGCCTCGTCGTTGACGACCTGGACGCGCCCCTTCTCGTCGGTGATGACCAGCCCCTCGCGGACCGCGTGCAGCACCGCCTCGTGGTGGTCGTGCAGGCGGCGCAGCTCGGTCGCGTTGAGTCCGAGGGTCTGGCGGCGCACCCGCTGGCCGACCACCGCGGCGCCCAGCGTCGCGACGCCCGCGGC
>DUOQ01000326.1 GCA_012838755.1 Propionibacterium sp.
CGTAGGTGTCGGTGACCGGCCAGAAGCGGCGGACGAGGCGGACGGTGCGCAACTGGGAGACGTCGATGTCGTGCTCGGCCGGGCTGAGGGCGTCGCGCAACACCTTGACGGCGGTGAGGAGGAGGATCCCGCCGAACAGGAGGAAGGCCCAGGTGAAGTTCGCGACCAGCTGTGCCCCCAGGGCGATGAACACGCCGCGGAGCACCAGGGCGCCCACGATGCCGAACAGCAGCACACGCTGCCTCAGGGCCGGCGGCACAGCGAACGAGGTGAGCAGGATCATGAAGACGAAGAGGTTGTCGACCGACAACGACTTCTCGACGAGGTAGCCGGTGATGAACTCCAGCCCGCGCTGGCCGCCGTAGGCGTTCCAGATCCAGGCGCCGAAGACCAGCGGCAGGGCGACGTAGAAGATCGACCACCCCACGGCCTCGCGCATCGAGACCTCGTGGGGACGGCGGGTGAGCAGGAAGTCCAGGGCGACGAGCACCAGGACGACCGTGATCGAAACTGCCCACAGGGCAGGCGTACCAACAGGCATGAAAAAACTCCTCGGTCGTGTTGCGGCCGAGGTCTCCTTCACCCGTATCGGGTGCCGCGCCGGGACGCCGTCGGCGTCGCAGTGACCGGTCGCGAGCTTTGGGAAGTACTCCCCTCTGGGGCCCAGCGTAGGTGCCCAGGCCGCCGCGGCTCAAGCGCGTGGTGTGAATTGGTCGTCACGGCGCTGTGACGCGATTCGGCGCCGTTCACGTACGCTGGCGTCCTCACCACGACCACCACGGACCACGGGCGCCGACGGATGCGCCGGAAAGGCGGGGGACATGGCCAAGGAGCACGTCGTCATCATCGGGTCCGGCTTCGGGGGCCTGTTCGCCGCCAAGGCCCTCCGCGGCGCGGACGTCGAGGTCACGTTGGTCTCCAAGACCAGCCACCACCTCTTCCAGCCGCTGCTCTACCAGGTCGCGACCGGAATCCTCTCGGAGGGCTCCATCGCCCCGGCCACCCGCGAGATCCTGCGTCGCCAGCGCAACACCACCGTCGTCACCGGTCTGGTCACCGACATCGACACCGACGCCCGCACCGTGACCCACCGACACCACGACACCGAGACCACCACGGCGTACGACCACCTCGTCGTGGCAGCCGGTGCGGGCCAGAGCTACTTCGGCAACGACCACTTCGCCACCTTCGCTCCCGGGATGAAGACCATCGACGACGCCCTCGAACTACGCGCTCGCATCTTCTCCGCCTTCGAGAGCGCCGAAACGGCCCCCTCGGCGGCCGAGCGCGAGAAGCTGCTCACCTTCGTGGTCGTGGGCGCAGGTCCGACCGGCGTCGAGATGGCCGGCCAGATAGCCGAGTTGTCCCGCGTCACCCTGCGCGGACAGTTCCGGCACATCGACCCCGCCACCGCGCGCATCGTCCTGGTCGACGGCGCCGACCAGGTCCTGCCTCCGTTCGGGCCGCGCCTCGGGCGCAGCACGCAGCGCTCCCTGGAGCGCTCCGGCGTCGAGGTGGTCCTCGACGCGATCGTCACCGACGTGGACGCCGACTCCGTCACGTGGCGCACCTCCGATGGGCACACGACGCGCGTCCCGTCGGCGGCGAAGGTCTGGGCCGCGGGCGTGCGTGGCAGCGAACTCGGCGCACTCCTGGCCACCCGGACCGGCGTCCCCCTCGACCGGAGCGGGCGCGTCGTCGTGGACCAGCACCTCGCCCTCCCGGGGCACCCCGAGGTCAGCGTCATCGGCGACCTCGCCGCGGTCCCCGGCGTCCCCGGCGTCGCCCAGGGGGCGATCCAGGGAGCCCGCCACGTGGCCCGACGGATCGCCGACGCTGCTGCGGGTCGTGAGCCCGACCCCGCCCCCTTCCGGTACACCGACAAGGGGTCGATGGCCACCATCTCCAAGTTCGCCGCCGTCGTGAAGATCGGGCGCCTCGAACTCACCGGCATCCTCGCCTGGGTCGCCTGGCTCTTCCTCCACCTGCTCTACATCGCCGGGTTCAAGTCACGGATCACCACCCTGCTGCACTGGGCCATCAGCTTCCTGGGCACTGGCCGCACCGAACGCGTCATCACCAACCAACAGCTCGTCGGACGCCTCGCCCTCGAGCAACTCGGCCAACGCGTCACCGGTCGCCTGCTGCGCGGCGAGCCGAATGTTCGTGGCGACCAACCCCGGCGCGACCCCTAGTGACCCCGAGGTCGTGCGGCTGAGGGCCTGAAACAAGAAGCCCACCCCGCGCGACCGGAGCCGCGCCTTCTGTCGTCGACACCTTCGCGCGCAAGGAGTTTAGAGGTGCAGCAACACGTGGGTCAGAAACTGAAGGTCGTCGCGCCGTCGCCGATCCACTCCCAGAGTTGGACGGTGCCGGCGACCTCGGCGTTGTCGACGAGCGAGCCCGGGTCGATGCCCTTGGCCTTCACACAGACACCGCAGGCGATGTAGCGGCCGCCAGCCGCGGCGTAGCGGGTCATCAGATCGGTCAGCGGCGGGCAGCCGTCGCACGCCGTGGCGCGGGCGAAGTCGGCGACCGCGAAGCGCGTTGCCTCCTTGGTGAGGAACATGAGGGGAGTTTCATTCATATTCCCGCTGCGTCAGCCGTTCCGGCGAAGGTAGCTGATGAGCTCAGAACGCTTGTGAATGCCTAGCTTTCTGTAGATGTTCCGAATGTGGGTGTTCACGGTGTTGATGGA
>DUOQ01000327.1 GCA_012838755.1 Propionibacterium sp.
GCCGCGGCTCGGCGCGCCGGGTGCGCAGGCCCCGTTCCGGGCAGTGACATCGCGCTGGTCACCCCAAATGGTGCCCGAAGGTGGGAGGATCGGAGTATGAGCGAGAACGGATTTGTAGACACGTCCTCGGGTGAGGACAACCTGGACCAGCTCCAGCAGGCGGACACGCTCATCGACCGCGGGGTCGACGACGTGCTCGACGAGGGGTACATCGCGCCGGACAACTGGTCGCCCGCCCAGGGGTACGGCAACACGCCCGCCGAGATGAAGCGGGGCGAGAACCTGGACATGCGGGTGAAGCAGGAGGAGCCCGAGGCGGCGCCCCCCGACGACCGCCCCTGGAACCCCGACGGTGAGAACCGTGAGGTCGGCTCCGTCCGGGCCGGGCGCCTGGTGGACACCGGCGACCGTGACCACGAGTCGGTGGCCATGTCGGTCGGCATCGACGGGGGTGCGGCCTCGGCCGAGGAGGCCGCGATGCACGTCATCACGCCCGAGGACGACGACGACGTCGTCTAACCGGCCAGCCGGCGCGCGTCCCGGATCGCTTGGTCGCGCGCCTCGGGGGTGAGCCGCTGCACCAGGGCGTTGCGCTCGCGCGCCAACAGGTCCTCGAGCACCACCCGCGCCGCCGCCGGGTCACCCGCGGCCAGGCGCCCCCGGATCGTGCAGCCCGTGGGGCGCCCGGGGCCGGGGGTGGGCGTCCGCAGCGCCAGCCGGGCCCCGACGACGATGACGGCGACCATGACCAGGGCGACACCGAACCCCGCCCACGGGTTCCTCCGCCTGCCCGCCATGCCCGTCACCCCAGTGGGGCTGCGTGTCTAGACTGGGCAGCACGCCCGGCGGCTGCCGGGCCGCGACCGAACACTGGAGAGCATCCTGTCGACCGAGAGCAACGCCGCCCGCGCCACCCGACGCATCACGATCCCGGCGTCGATCCCGATGGTGAACATCGTCGGGCCACGCGACGAGTTCCTGCGCATCCTTGAACGGGTGCTGGACGCCGACGTGCACGTGCGGGGCAACGAGATCACGCTGGCCGGCACGCCCGAGGGGGTGACCCAGGGCGCCGAGGTGTTGACCGAGATGGTCACCGTCGTGCGCACCGGGCAGGGCCTCACCGGTGACGCCGTCGAGCGCATCGTGACGATGAACGCCGAGGCCGGCGAACTGCACCCGGCCGAGGTGCTGACGCAGAACATCCTGTCCACGCGGGGCAAGACCATCCGGCCGAAGACGCTGAACCAGAAGCGCTACGTCGACGCGATCGACGCGCACACGGTCGTGTTCGGCATCGGCCCCGCCGGCACGGGCAAGACCTACCTGGCCATGGCCAAGGCCGTGCAGGCGCTGCAGGCCAAGGAGGTCAACCGGATCATCCTGACCCGGCCCGCCATCGAGGCCGGCGAGCGGCTGGGCTTCCTGCCGGGCACGCTCAACGACAAGATCGACCCGTACCTGCGGCCGCTGTACGACGCGCTGCACGACATGGTCGACGCCGAGTCGGTGCCCAAGCTGCTCACCGCCGGCACGATCGAGGTCGCCCCGCTGGCCTACATGCGTGGCCGGACGTTGAACGATGCGTTCATCATCCTCGACGAGGCGCAGAACACGTCGATGGAGCAGATGAAGATGTTCCTGACGCGCTTGGGGTTCAACTCGAAGGTCGTCGTCACCGGTGACGTCACGCAGGTCGACCTCCCCGGCGGGGTGAAGTCCGGCCTCCGCGAGGTGCAGTCGATACTCGACGGCGTCGACGACATCGCCTTCTGCCAGCTCACCAACCACGACGTCGTCCGCCACCGCCTGGTGGGCCGGATCGTCGCCGCGTACGACCGCTACGACGCCACGCAGCCCGAGGCGTCCCGTGTGAGGAGGAAGCGCCCGTGATCGACCTGAACAACGAGTCCGGGGTCGAGGTCGACGAGCAACGCCTCGTCCAGCTCGCGCGGTTCACGATGGACCAGCTGCGGATCCACCCGCAGGCCGAACTGTCCATCCTGCTCGTCGACGAGAAGACGATGGCCGACTACCACGTGCGGTTCATGGACCTGCCCGGCCCCACCGACGTGCTGAGCTTCCCGATGGACGAACTGCGCCCGCCGGCCGACGACGAGGAAGCACCGCTGGGCCTGCTCGGCGACGTCGTGCTCTGCCCGCAGGTCACGGCGGCCCAAGCCGCGGAGAACGGCCGCTCGGTGGAGGGGGAGGCCGACTACCTGCTCGTCCACGGGCTGTTGCACCTGCTCGGCTTCGACCACGCCGAGCCGGCCGAGAAGAAGGTCATGTTCGACCTCAACGACCGCCTCGTGGCGGCGTGGGACGCCTCGCGGGCCTAGACTGGCCGCCATCGCCTACGAGGAGTCGTGAACACAAGCCTTGACAGAAACTGAGTGGATCCTGCTCGGGATCGCCCTCGCCTGTGTGCTGGTGGCCGGATTCGTCACCACGATCGAGTCGGCGCTGCAGTCGTTCAGCAAGTCGCGCGCCGAGGCCCACGTCAAGACCGGGGCCCGCAACGGCGAGAAGCTGCTGCAGGTGATGCAGGACCCGGCGCCCTACCTCAACACCGCCCTCTTCCTGCGGATGGTCCTCGAGATCAGCGCGATCGCGTTGGTCGGGGTGGTCGTGTTCGGCCGCTTCGGCGCCCTGTGGGAGCGCCTGCTCTACACGATCGCCCCCATGACGATCGTGTCGTTCGTCCTGATCGGCGTGGCCGCCCGCACGCTGGGCCGCCAGCACGCCGACGTCATCGCCCTCCGGACCGTCGGGCTCATCTGGGCCTTGACCACCGTCATCGGGCCGCTGCCGCAGATCCTCATCGTGATCGGCAACCTGGTCACCCCCGGCAAGGGGTTCACCGACGGCCCGTTCAACTCCGAGGCCGAGTTGCGCGAGATGGTCGACATGGCCGAGGCGTCCGACCTGATCGAGGCCGGCGAGCGCCGGATGATCCACCAGGTCTTCGAGCTCGGCGACACCATCGTCAAGGAGGTCATGGTCCCGCGCACCGAGATGGTGTGGATCGAGGCCAACAAGACCCTCCGACAGGGCCTCAGCCTCGCCCTGCGCAGCGGCTACTCCCGCATCCCCGTGATCGGCAACGACGTCGACGACGTGCTCGGGATCCTGTACCTCAAGGACCTGATCCGCCGCTCCTACGACAACCCGACCTCGCAGTCGAGCGAGACCGTCGAGTCGCTGATGCGCCCGCCGACGTTCTGCCCCGACTCCAAGCCCGTGGACGCCCTCCTCAAGGAGATGCAGCTCACCCGCAGCCACGTCGTGATCGTCGTCGACGAGTTCGGCGGCACGGCCGGCCTGGCCACGATCGAGGACATCCTGGAGGAGATCGTCGGCGAGATCGTCGACGAGTACGACGAGGAGATCCCCCCGCACCACCAGCTGGCCGACGGTCGGTTCCGGGTGTCAAGCCGCCTCCCGGTCGACGAGCTCGGCGAGCTGTTCGGCCTGCGCGTCGACGACGAGGATGTCGACACCGTGCTCGGCCTCATGGCCAAGGAGCTCAACAAGATCCCCATCCCCGGGTCGGTCGTGGTCTGGGAGGGCATCGAACTGGTCGCCGAGCGCGCCTCGGGCCGCCGCCACGCCATCCAGACCGTGGTCGCGGGGCTCATCGACGAGTCGGCCGACTCCGACACCGCCGTGGACGCGATGGTCGAGCTGGCCGCCGCCTCGGCCAGCGAGTCCGGACGCCGCAGGCTCGACCCACGCTCACCTGCCACGCCGTCCAAGGAGGACTCATGAGCGACGAGCTCGCCACCGAACAGGTCGACCCCGGGCAGGTCGACACCGAGGGCCTCGACGCCGCCGAGCTGGCGTTGCTCAAGTCGGCCGGTGCCCCCGCACCCGGGCCGATCCCGTTCCCGCAGGGCTTCCGCTCGGGCTTCGCCTGCTTCGTGGGACGCCCCAACGCCGGCAAGTCGACGCTCACCAACGCGATCGTGGGGGAGAAGATCGCGATCACCTCGAGCAAGCCGCAGACCACGCGCCGGATCATCCGCGGGGTGGTCAGCCGTCCGGACGCCCAACTCGTCCTGGTCGACACCCCCGGGCTGCACCGCCCGCGCACCCTGCTCGGGGAGCGCCTGAACGACCTCGTCTACGAGACCTGGTCGAGCGTCGACGTCATCGGCGTGTGCCTGCCCTGCAGCCAGCGGATCGGCCCCGGCGACGAGTACCTGCTCTCCGAGATCGCCAAGCTGCCCAAGCGGCCCAAGCTGGTCGCCCTCGCCACCAAGACCGACCTCGTCGGCCCCGAGCGCATCGCCCAGCACCTGATGAAGATCGCCTCGCTGGAGGAGAAGCTCGGCATCCGCTGGGAGACGGTGATCCCCGTCAGCGCCCTGACCGGTGACCAGGTCGACATCGTGGTCTCCGAGCTCATGGAGCACCTCCCGCCCGGCCCGCCGCTCTACCCCGAGGGCGAGGTCACCGACGAGCCGACCGAGACGCGCATCGCCGAGTTCATCCGCGAGGCCGCACTGGAAGGCGTCTCGGAGGAGCTGCCGCACTCGATCGCGGTCGTCATCGATGAGATGGTGCTGCGCGCGGACCGACCGAAGGACAAGCCGCTCATGGACGTCTTCGCCAGCATCGTGGTCGAGCGCGAGAGCCAGAAGGGCATCATCATCGGCCACCGGGGCGAGCGCCTGAAGCGGGTCGGCCAGGAGGCCCGCCTGCAGGCGCGCGAGCTGCTCGGCATGCCGGTGCACCTGTCCCTGCACGTCAAGGTGCTGCAGGACTGGCAGCGCGACCCCAAGCACCTCAACCGCCTGGGGTTCTGAGGCGGCCATGGCCCAGGCGCGGACCTCGCCGGTGCGCCGGTCGCTGGTCTTCCTCGCAGCCCGGTTGCGGCAGGGTGCCCGCCGCGTGCGCGGGTCGGCCGTCCCGATCCTGCAGGCCTCGATCGCGGCCGGCGCCGCCTACCTCGTGGCCGAGCAGCTCTTCGGCCGCAGCAACCCCATGTTCGCCCCGATCGCGACGTGGGTGTGCCTCGGCTTCAAGGCCGACCGGGTGCCCCGCAAGGTCGCCGAGCTCGGCGTCGGGGCCACCGTGGGCGTCCTCCTCGGCGAGGCGTTCGCCCTCTGGATGGACGTGGGCTGGTGGCAGATCGCCGTGGCCCTGTTCGTGGGGGCCGTGGTGGGTCGCTTCCTCGACCGCGGCGACCTGACCACGATCCAGGCCGGGGTGAACGCGGTGGTCGTGATCGGCATGTCCTGGTGGCAGACCCTGATCGACGGCGTCACCGGCCGCTGGATCGATGCCGTCGTCGGCGCCGGGGTCGCCTTCGTGGTCGCGGTGCTGCTCCCGCGGCACCCCACGTCCCGCCCGCGCCGTTATGCCCGCTCGACCCTCACCGAGTACGCCACCCTGCTCGCCCTGGTGGGTCGCGGCCTGCGCACCGGTGACGTCGGGCTCCTGGCCGACGCGCAGGCCCAGCGTCGCGCGGTGACCGAGCTGTCCACCGACTGGGAGGACACCCTGAGCACCGCCCGCGAGGTCGTCGCGCTCAACCCGGGCATGTGGCGTCACCGCGGCGAGGTGGCCGAGCTCGACCGCATCTTTCGGCTGATGAACCGCGTCAAGCGGTCCTCCTACCTGCTGTCGCGCCAGGGCCTGGCCATGGCGGAGGAGGTCGGCCCCATCACCGAGGTCGGGGACATGCTCCTCGACGTCTCGACCGCCGTCCACGCCCTGTCGGGCTCGCTGGGGCACTGGAACCAGCCGCACCGGGCCCGCGAGCTGCTCCGCGACGTCGCGCGGCGGGCGGCGCCGTCGGAGGTGCAGGGCACGGACTGGCGCCCGGTCGCCCTGATGTCGCTGCTGCGGGCCATCGTGGTCGACCTGCTGCAGATGACCGGCCTGTCCCGCGCCCAGGCCCGCGACGCGCTGTCCGACACGTGGGGGCGTCCGTTCGAGGACCCAGACATCGAGCTCACCCCCTCCGACAGCGATGACGACGCCTCGCCCCTGTGGGGGTCGACCGGGTGAGAGGCTGGTCCCATGACCGCCGCACCTCGTGAGCTCACCGCGCCCGTCCCCCTCGTCGGCCCCGACGGCCGCCTCGACCCGGACGCCGTGGGCTGGAGCCGCCACCCCCTGCACGACACGGCGGGGGTGAAGCGTGGGCTGCGCGGACGCGGCCGCACCAAGCGCTGGGAGTACTGGCTGGTCATGACGCCGACCCACCTGGCCTCGCTCACGCTGTCCGACATCGACTACGCGGGCGTGCACACGGTGTGGGCCTACGAGCTGGCCACCGGACGCCGCGTCGACCGCAGCGCCGTGGTGCCGTTCGCGTGGCACACCGACCTGCCCGGCTCGCTGGGCGCGGGCGTGGCGACCGGCGGCTCACGGTCCCTGGCCGGCCGGATCGACGAGGTCGCCGACGGCACCCGGCTGCGGGCCCGGGCCGACGGCGTCCGGTTCGACGTCACGGCCGGACGCCTCGGGGCGGGGGAGTCGCTGGGGGTCGTGGTGCCGTGGAGCGACACGCGGTTCCAGTACACGGTCAAGGACCCCCTGCGGCCCGCCACCGGCTGGCTGGAGTTCGAGGGCGTCCGGCACGACCTGGTGCCGGGGGAGTCGTGGGCGATCCTCGACCACGGGCGGGGCCGCTGGCCGTACTCCATGTGGTGGAACTGGGGCGCGGCGGCCGGCTACGCCGCCGACGGTCGGGCGGTCGGCCTCCAGGTCGGCGGGAAGTGGACCGACGGCACGGGGGCCCGCGAGAACGCGCTCGTGGTCGACGGCACCCTGCACCCGCTCCACGAGGACCTGGTGTGGACCTACGACGAGGACGACTGGCTCGCGCCCTGGCGGTTGCGCTCGGGGTCGGTCGACCTTGAGTTGCGGCCGTTCTGGGACCACGACGCGACGATCGACCTCGGGATCCTCTCCTCGGTCGCCCACCAGGTCTTCGGGCACTGGCACGGCACCGTGCGGGTGGGCGCCGACACCCTCGGGCTCGACGGGGTCAAGGGGTTCGCAGAAGACGTGCGCAATCGCTGGTAGAACCCGCTTGCCTTCGTGGGGGGGAGTGGCATACGGTGTTGTCACGATACCCTGGGGGGTATGCCCCCGGGGGGTATGTGGCGCCAAAGGGGACGCCGCAGGATCAAGGGGAAGTCTCATGGCACGTACAGTCATCCTCGGAGCGGGTGTCTCGGGGCACACGGCGGCACTACACCTGCGGCGCCTCCTCGGCAAGGAGCACGAGGTCGTCGTCGTCACACCGAACAGCCAGTGGAACTGGATCCCCTCGAACATCTGGGTCGGCGCGGGCACGATGCCCAAGTCCGACGTGCTGTTCCCGCTGGCTCCGGTCTACGCCAAGCAGGGCATCACCTACGTGCAGGCACTGGGCCGCACGATCCTGCCGCACGGCGACACCGAGAGCAGCCAAGGTGCGGTCGACGTCGAGTACACCTCGCCCGAGCGGCGGGGCCAGACCGAGCGCCTGCGCTACGACTACCTGATCAACGCGACCGGCCCGAAGCTCAACTTCGGGGCCACCCCGGGACTGGGCCCGGACGCCGGCCACACCGTGTCGGTGTGCACCGCCGACCACGCCGTGCACGCCGCCGAGGAGCTCGCCGCGTCCATCGCGCGGATGAAGGCCGGCGAGCGTCAGGTCATGGTGGTCGGCACCGGCCACGGGGCCTGCACCTGTGAGGGCGCGGCCTTCGAGTACGTCTTCAACGTCGAGCACGAAGTCCGCAAGGCGGGCGTCCGCGACCTGGCCGAGATCATCTTCTTCACCAACGAGTACGAGCTCGGTGACTTCGGTGTCGGCGGCATGCAGTTCGAGGAGAACGGCTTCCGCACCACCGGCAAGATCTGGACCGAGTCCCTGTTCCGCGAGCGGGGCGTCCGCGCCATCACCGGCGCCGGCGCCACCCGGATCGAGGAGGGCGTCATCCACTACGAGCTGCTCGACGGCAGCGAGCACACCCAGGAGTTCGACTTCGCGATGCTGCTGCCGCCCTTCACCGGCGTCGGCATCAACGCGCTGGACGCCGAGGGCAACGACATCAGCGACCAGTACTTCGCACCCAACGGGATGATGCGCGTGGACGCCGACTACTCCGGCAAGCCGTACGAGGAGTGGAGGGCCAGCGACTGGCCCAAGACCTACCAGGTCCCCGGGCTCGACAACGTGTGGGCCGTCGGGATCGCCTTCGCCCCGCCGCACCCCATCAGCAAGCCCCGCAAGAGCCCCAACGGCACGGTCATCTCCCCGGCGCCGCCGCGCACGGGCATGCCGGCGGGCGTGATGGGCAAGGCCGTGGCGATGACGATCGCCGACCGGGTCAAGGGTCGCGGCAAGCCGGCGCACGAGGCGTCCATGGCCGCCATGGGGGCCGCCTGCGTGGCCTCGGCCGGCACCGGCCTGTTCGAGGGCTCGGCCGCGGCGATCACGATGCTGCCGGTCGTCCCCGACTTCGAGAAGTACCCCGAGACCGGCCGCGACCTCACCGAGACCAAGGGTGAGATCGGCCTGGCGGGGCACTGGATGAAGGCGTCCCTGCACCACCTGTTCATCTACAAGGCCAAGGCCCTGCCGGGCTGGCAGATCATCCCGGAGTGAGGACCATGAGCATCGACAAGAACGCCATTGGCAACATCGACCACGTCATCGCGGCGGCACCGCTGCCGACGAGGTCCACGTTGCGCCGTCGGTTCAACCCCGTCTGGCAGCTCGGGCGCGGAGCGGCCCTCATGCTGCGGATCATGCGCATGGTTCTGAAGGGTCACTCCAGCCACTGAGCGTGGTCCGTCAGGCGCTCGAGCATGACGCCCTGCCATACTGGGGCGCATGCCCGAGCCTGCACCGGAGGGTTCCCATCGTCGACCTGACGGAGGGAACGCCCCGTGACGCCCGTTGTCTCGCTCCTCGTCGGCGTGGTGGTGGTCTTCGCGATCACCGTCGCCACGGGCTACTTCGTGGCCCAGGAGTTCGCCTACGTCGCCGTCGACCGCTCGAAGCTGGCCAGCCGTGCCGCGGCCGGTGACGAGAAGGCCGAACGCACGCTGGGGATCACCCGGCGCACCTCCTTCATGCTGTCGGGCGCCCAGCTCGGCATCACCGTCACGGGGCTCCTCGTCGGCTACGTCGCCGAGCCGCTGATCGGCCAGTCGCTGGGCACCCTGTTCAGCGGCGGCGCCGCCACCGCCGTGGCGGTCACCATCGGCGGGATCGTGGCCCTGGCCTTCTCGACCCTGGTGCAGATGCTGTTCGGGGAGCTGTTCCCCAAGAACTACGCGATCGCCCGTTCCGCGCAGGTCGCGGACGCGCTGACGCCCTCGACCCGGGTCTACCTGATGATCTTCGGGCCCATCATCTGGGTGTTCGACAAGTCGGCCGAGTTGCTGCTGCGGCTGCTGCGGATCGAGCCGGTCCACGACGTCGAGAGCGCGGCGTCGGCGACCGACCTCGAGCGCGTCGTCGCCGCTTCGCGGGCCAGCGGGACGCTGTCGCCCGAGCTGTCGCTCGTGATCGACCGCATCCTCGACTTCCCGCGTCGCGACGTCGAGCACGCCATGCGCCCACGCGTCCGCGTGGACGTGGTGCGCGACACCACCACCATGGCCGAGGTGCGCGAGCTGATGGCGTCCGGCCACACCCGCTACCCGGTGCTGGACGCCGACGAGGGCATCGTCGGCGTGGTCCACCTGGTCGACGTGCTGGGGCACCCGGCCGACTCGACCGAGCCGGTCACGCCCGTCGCCCGGGACGCCGTGGTGCTGCCCACCTTCATGCCGTTGCCCGACGCCCAGGTCCAACTGCGTGAGGCGCGCGAGGACCTCGCCTGCGTCGTCGACGAGTTCGGCAGCTTCGTCGGGATCGTCACGCTCGAGGACCTGGTCGAGGAGATCGCCGGTGAACTCACGGACGAGCACGACCCCGAGGACCCCGACTACCTGCCCGAGAGCGACGACGGGGTGTGGGTGATGGCCGGTGACGTGCACGTCGACGAGGTCGAGCGGGCCCTGGGGCTCAAGCTCCCCGAGGGCGACCACGAGACGATCGCGGGGCTGGTCATCCAGACCGTCGGCGACCTCCCCGACGAGGGGGCCGTGGTCGACCTCGAGCTCGAACCCACGCCCGCCGCCCGGACCCTCGACCCCGACGCCGCCCCCCGGCTCGTGCGCATCGAGGTCCTCGCGGTCGAACGGCACGTCCCCGCCCGCGTGCGGGTCAGCCTCCCGGAGGTGTCGGCATGACTCTCCTCGAGACCGGGATGCCCGGCTGGCAGGTCGCGATCTGGACCGCCGTCATCATCGTGCTGAGCGCCTTCTTCGTGGCCGTCGAGTTCGCCCTCATGGCCGCCAAGCCCCACCGGCTGGAGGAGCGGGCGACGACGCCGGCGGGTCGCGCCGCGCTGAAGAACGCGGGCGAGCTCACCCTGCTGCTGGCGGGGTCCCAGCTCGGCATCACCGTGTGCACGCTGGCGCTGGGTGCCATCACCAAGCCCGCGGTGCACCACGCGCTGACGCCGCTGCTCGCCTCGGTGGGCCTCCCGCAGGCGGTCGCGGACGTGGCCTCCTTCGTGCTCGCCCTGGTGTTCGTGACCTTCCTGCACCTGGTGGTGGGGGAGATGGCGCCGAAGTCGTGGGCGATCGCGCACCCGGAGGACTCCTCGGTGCTGCTCGCCCTGCCGATGCGCGCCTTCATGACCGTCGCGCGCCCGATCCTCGCCGCCATGAACGCGGCCGCCAACTGGCTGGTGCGCCGGGCCGGCGCCGAGCCGGTCGACGAGCTGTCGGCCGGCCAGGACCCCGACGGGCTGCGCCACCTGATCGAGCACAGCGCGAACGTCGGCGCGCTCACCGCGAACTACCGGTCCTCGCTGACCAGCGCGCTGCGGCTGCGCGACCAGACGGTCGCCGACGTGCTCCCGCCCGGCCAGCGGCTCTCGGCGGTCGGGGTGGACGCCACGCTGGCCGACGTGCAGGAGGCCACCCTGGTGCAGCGCCACCTGCGCGTCCTGCTCCGCGACGGCGAGCGCACGGTCGGCGTCGTGCACGTCCGCGACACGCTGTCCGAGTCGGACCTGCGGCGTCCGGCGCTCGGCCTGGCCCGGGACCCGGTGCGCCTGGCCGCGGGCACGGGGCTGGCCACGGCGCTCAAGCGCATCCGCGACGCCCGCACGCAGCTGGCCGTCGTCACCGACGGCGACCGCGAGCTGGGCGTCATCACGCTCGAGGACGTCCTGCCCGCGCTGATGCCGACCGCGATCGTCGAGTCCGGGGACGCGCCCGCCCACTGACCCTAGGACTCGTCGACGCACGGTGACGCCCGCGAAGGCGGGCCCGTCCGCGTGTCGGACACCGTGGACACCGGCCCTCGGAGGTGTACGATCCCACGCATGGCATGGGCGAACCTGCTCCTTGGTCGCCGCAGCGAGGCCTAGGCTTCCTCGACACAGATGGTCGGGATCGGAGCCGGTCGGGCCCCCTCGTTGCGGAGAGTTTTCGCGCCTGGCACCCCCCACCCTTCCTGATCGAGCAGAGGAAACCAGCATGACCACGACCACCAACACCTTCGGCACCCGCACCCAGACCGGCGCACCGGTCCAGCAGCCCAGCCCGATGCCGTTCCACCGCTACCGCGCGTTCGACCCCGTCGACGTCCCCGACCGCACGTGGCCCTCCAAGAAGATCACCCAGGCCCCGCGCTGGCTGTCGACCGACCTGCGCGACGGCAACCAGGCCCTGATCGACCCGATGACCGTCGCCCGCAAGCTGAAGATGTTCGAGCTGCTGGTGCGGATGGGCTACAAGGAGATCGAGGTCGGCTTCCCGTCGGCGTCGCAGACCGACTTCGACTTCGTGCGCAAGCTGATCGACGAGGACCGCGTCCCCGACGACGTCCAGATCTCGGTGCTGGTCCAGGCCCGCGAGGACCTGATCTCGCGCACCGCCGAGTCCCTGGTCGGCGCGAAGCGGGCCAACATCCACATGTACAACGCGACGGCCGAGATGTTCCGCCGGGTCGTGTTCGGCATCGACGAGGCCCAGTGCATCGCGATGGCCACCCGCGGCACCGAGATGGTCGTCAAGTACGCCGAGCAGTTCCTGGGCGACGTCGAGTTCGGCTACCAGTACAGCCCCGAGATCTTCACCCAGACCCCGACCGACTTCGCCGTCGAGGTCTGCAACCACGTCGCCGACGTGTGGCAGCCCGGCCCCGACCGGGAGATCATCTTCAACCTGCCCGCGACGGTCGAGATGAGCACGCCGAACACGTACGCCGACCAGATCGAGTACTTCACCCGCAACATCCGCAATCGTGAGCACGTGGCCGTCTCCCTGCACCCGCACAACGACCGCGGCACGGCCGTGGCGGCGTCCGAGCTGGGCATGATGGCCGGCGCCGACCGCGTCGAGGGCTGCCTGTTCGGCCACGGCGAGCGCACCGGCAACGTCGACCTGGTCACCCTGGGGATGAACCTGTTCAGCCAGGGCATCGACCCGAAGATCGACTTCTCCGACATCGACGAGATCCGCCGCACGGTCGAGTACTGCACCGGCCTGCCCGTGCACCCGCGCCACCCGTACGCCGGCGACCTGGTCTACACGGCGTTCTCCGGCTCGCACCAGGACGCGATCAAGAAGGGCCTGGAGTCGCTGGAGAAGAAGGCGGGGGCCGAGGGCAAGACGATCCACGAGATCGACTGGGAGGCCCCGTACCTGCCGATCGACCCCCACGACGTGGGCCGCACCTACGAGGCCGTGATCCGGGTCAACAGCCAGTCCGGCAAGGGCGGCATGGCGTACATCATGAAGAACGACCACAAGATGGACCTGCCGCGCCGCCTGCAGATCGAGTTCAGCCGCGTCGTCCAGCAGCACACCGACACCGCCGGCGGCGAGGTCGGTGCCGAGCAGATGTGGCAGATCTTCGAGTCGGAGTACTTCGGCGACCACACCCCGCTGGAACTGCTGCAGTACAAGTCCACGGCCGAGAACGGCAGCTACGCCGTGGACGCCGTCCTGCGCGTCAACGGCATCGAGCGCCAGGCCGGCGGCGAGGGCAACGGCCCGCTGTCCGCGTTCGTGGACGCCCTGGCCGCGGTCGGGTACCCCGTCCGGGTGCTGGACTACTCCGAGCACGCGCTCAGCTCCGGCGGGGACGCCCTGGCGGCGGCCTACGTCGAGGTCGAGATCGGTGAGGGTGACAACGCGCATGTCCTGTGGGGCGTGGGGCGGCACAGCTCGATCGTCACGGCGTCCATGAAGGCCGTGATCAGCGCGATCAACCGGGCGGACCGCCAGGGCTGATCGCCGCGGGGTGGGACCCCGTTGACTTCATCGTGGGACGGCGACCCGGCCACGTGCAGTGATCCCTAGACTGCACAGCGGCCGGGCCGCCGTCCGGTCTTTGCGCCACACGAAGGAGACCACCCATGGAACTCAGCCCGACGCTGCAGGAGGAGTTCGACATCGTCATCCGCCGCAACCCCGGCGAGGCGGAGTTCCACCAGGCGGTGCGTGAGGTGCTGGAGTCCCTCGACCCGGTCATCAAGAAGCGACCCGAGTACGTCGAGTACGGCATCATCCCGCGCATCTGCGAGCCCAACCGCCAGATCATCTTCAAGGTCAACTGGCAGGACGACAAGGGCCGGGTGCACACCAACCGCGGCTTCCGCGTCCAGTTCAACTCGGCGCTGGGCCCCTACAAGGGCGGCCTGCGGTTCCACCCCAGCGTCTACCTGGGCATCATCAAGTTCCTCGGCTTCGAGCAGATCTTCAAGAACGCCCTCACGGGCATGCCCATCGGCGGCGGCAAGGGTGGCGCGGACTTCGACCCCAAGGGCAAGTCCGACAACGAGATCATGCGGTTCTGCCAGGCCTTCATGACCGAGTTGAGCGGCCACATCGGCCACGACATCGACGTGCCCGCCGGTGACATCGGCGTCGGCGGCCGCGAGATCGGCTACATGTTCGGCCAGTACAAGCGGATGACCGGCCGCTACGAGTCCGGAGTGCTGACCGGCAAGGGCCTCACCTGGGGCGGTTCGCGCGCCCGCACCGAGGCCACCGGCTACGGCACCGTGTTCTTCGCCGACGAGATGCTCAAGCTGTCGGGCGAGAGCTTCGACGGCAAGAAGCTCGTCATCTCCGGCTCGGGCAACGTCGCGATCTACGCCCTCGAGAAGGCCCAGCAGCTCGGTGCGAGCGTCGTGGCCATGTCGGACTCCGGCGGCTACATCGTCGACGAGAACGGCATCGACCTCGAGCAGATGCAGGACCTCAAGGAGGTCCGCCGCGGCCGCATCAGCGAGTACGCCGACGTGAACAGCCAGGCGCGCTACGTCGAGGGCGGCCAGATCTGGGACGTCCCCTGCGACGTCGCCCTGCCGTGCGCGACCCAGAACGAGCTGAACATCGGTGGCGCCCGCGCCCTGATCAACAACGGCTGCACGCTGGTCGCCGAGGGCGCCAACATGCCGTCGACCCCCGACGCGATCCGCGCGTTCCAGAAGGCCGGCGTCCGGTTCGCCCCGGGCAAGGCCGCCAACGCCGGTGGCGTGGCCACCTCGGCGCTGGAGATGCAGCAGAACGCCTCCCGCGACTCGTGGAGCTTCGAGCACACCGAGGAGCGTCTGCAGGAGATCATGGTCGGCATCCACGAGCGCTGCGCCGAGACCGCCGAGGAGTACGGCCGGCCCGGTGACTACGTGACCGGCGCCAACGTCGGCGGCTTCCTGCGCGTCGCCGACGCGATGATGGCGATGGGCGTCATCTGAGCGACGAGCGCCGCGCGCACAGCACCTGCTGCGCCACGACGTCGGAGTAGAGCTCCAGGTCGTCGAACCGGGCCACGTGGACCACGTCCACGAGGCCCGGTTCCGCGTCGGGGGCCAGATCCAGCAGGCGGTTGGGCAGGTCGGTGACCAGGGTGGGGTTGAACTGCACCCCGGGCCGGTCGTCGAAGATCGCGGCGTAGAAGATGCCGGTCTCCACCAGGTCCTGGAAGAAGTGCGAGCCGTAGCTCAACTCGGGGCGGAAGTTGCCCTGCGCGTCGGTGGCCTCGACCAGCGCGGTGGCGTGGTTGATCTCGGCGAAGCGCACCGGGACGCCGAGCGCCTCGGTCGTCGTCCCCCAGCGGCCCGGGCCGACCAGCGCGAACGAGTCGTCGCGCAGCTTCCGGTTCACCTCGCCGATCAGGCGGGCGACCCCGTGCCGCTGCGGGTTGCCGAGCTTGAGGTAGAGGTTGGGGCGCACGATGACGACCCACTCCAGCGGCAGCCGCACGTTGCCGCCCATGAACTCGCCGGGGGAGGCGAACAGGACGCCGGTGTCGTCGGCCACCTCGGGCATGCGCACCGCCTTGCCGGGCCCGCGCGTCTGCAGGGGACGGCACTGGACGATGTTGATCCGGATGTCCCCGGCGGTGCTCGCGTTCACGGTGAACTCTATGTCCACCGGGTACTGGTAGGTGTGCTCCAGCAGGGCCAGGGCGTCCCGCATCAGGGCGGGGAAGGGCGTGTCCGCCAGCAGGCCACGGAAGTCGGCGACCACCGGCTGGGTGGTGGGCGTCCGGCCGCGCTCGGCGAGCCGGCGCATCGCTGCCCGGTCGGGGCTGGTGAACAGGCCCCAGTCGGCCCGGATCTCGGAACCCACGAGCGTGGTCAGCGGGACGGCCGCCTGCTTGCCGCCCTCGAGGTCCAGCACGTCGACGCCGCGCTGGCTGAACGCGGACAGGTCCTCGGGGTCGGACAGGCGCCCGCGCAACGGCTCGTCGAGGGCGACGATGCGGGCGTGGTCGGAGGTGGTCCGGTCCACTGCACGGGTGCCCAGGCCGAACACGAGGCGGAGCATGCCGGCCTCGGCGTCCACCGACGGGTCCCAGGTGTAGATGTTGGAGGAGTTGCCCACGCCGGCGGCGTGCGGGAAGAACCGGGTCCCGTGGTGGTCGCCCGACACGCGCTGGACGAGGATCGCCATCTGCTCGTCGGTCTCGGCCAGGCCGCGCGAGACGCGGTAGTTGAGGGCCTCTGCGCTCATCGCCGACGCGTAGACCGCCTGGATCGCCTCCTGGAGGGCGGCGAGGCGCTCCTCGGGCGAGCCCTGGTTGGTGAGGAAGAAGCTGTCGTACTTGCCGGCGAACGCGTTGCCGAAGTTGTCCTCCAGCAGCGAACTCGAACGCACGATGATCGGCGACTGCCCGAAGTGGGCCAGCATGTCCTTGAACTGCTCGCGCACCGACGCCGGGAAGCGGCCCGTCGGCATGAGGTCGTGCAGCACCGCACCGGCGGACAGGAAGCTGTGTGGGTGGGCCTGCTCCAGGCGGTGCTGCCACCAGCCGTTGCTGACCAGGTAGTGGTAGAAGACGTCGGCGCCGACGTAGAACGAGTCGTGCGGCTCGAGGTACTCGGTGAAGCGGTCCTCGGGGTCGCTGAGCAGGATCGCGCGTGCGAGCAGCATGCCGACCGACTTGCCCCCGATGTGGCCGGTGCCGACCTCGCGGGACGCGACGACGACCAGGTCGTCCAGGCTCAGGTGGTGCCGGGCCAGCGCGGCCATCGGGTCGTCCACGCGGCCCAGGAGGGCGTCGGCCAGCAGGCAGTGCGCCTCGGCCTGCTCCTCCTTGGTGCCGTCGAGCGCCTCGAAGGCGTCGTCGACGAGCCGGTTCCAGTGGTCGGGGCGGTAGCGCATGCGGCCGCGCCGCGCCGAGATGCGGGCCGATGCGGTGGACGACGTCACCGGGGTGGCGTCCTCGCCCGAGATCAGGTGCGGGTGGAACATGCTCGCCGAGCTGCGGCCCTCGACCTTGAGCGGGTGCACATACGTCTCCCCACCCACGACCTGCAGGTCGAACATCACCTGGGTCGTCTCGCGGATCGCCGCGACCGTCGCCGCGCTCACCTCGTCGCGCAGCAGCGGGAAGTAGGCGATCGTGTCGAGGGCGTACAGCAGGGGGCAGGTGACCTGGAAGAAGCTGGCCAGCATCAGGTCGGAGTGCCAGGCGTCCAGCAGCGAGGCCAAGGAGTCGAACACGTAGAAGGTCTCGCGCCCGTACTGCATGACGACGTCGTGCACGTCGACGGCGAAGGGCTCGAAGCCATCGGTGGGGTCGAGCTCGTGGACCTCGACGTCGTCGCCGCCGACGAGGGGGTCGTGCTCGCCGAAGCGGACGTACACGATGTGCCGGCCGTGGGTGCGCGCGGCCTGGACGAAGGGCTCGAGCATGCGGCGGTAGTCATCGAGGTCGGCGCAGTGCCACACCACGTTGTCGCCGATGCGCAACCCGTCGATGGCCTTGTCCAGGCCCGGGACCCCCGTGCTGAGCTTCATGGGCTCGAGGTTATCGGGCGGTCCACGACGCAGGAGCGCGTCGGGGTCCCGAGGCGTCCGGGAGTAGGGTTGCGCCCATGTCCAAGGTGCTCATGAAGCTCCCGGTGGGGGAGAAGGTCGGCCTCGCGTTCTCGGGTGGTCTCGACACGTCGGTGGCGGTCGCGTGGATGCGCGAGAAGGGTGCGATCCCCTACACCTACACCGCCGACATCGGTCAGTACGACGAGCCCGACATCGACTCGGTGCCCAGCCGCGCCGGCGCGTACGGCGCCGAGGGCTACCGCCTGGTCGACTGCACGAGCGAGCTGGTCAACGAGGGCCTCGTCGCGCTCATGTGCGGCGCCTTCCACATCCGCAGCGCGGGTGTGCCCTACTTCAACACCACACCGCTGGGCCGCGCCGTGACCGGCACCATGCTGGTGCGCGCCATGCGCGAGGACGACGTGCACGTGTGGGGCGACGGCTCGACCTACAAGGGCAACGACATCGAGCGGTTCTACCGCTACGGCCTGCTGGCCAACCCGCAGCTGCGCATCTACAAGCCGTGGCTCGACCCCGAGTTCGTCAACGAGTTGGGCGGCCGCGACGAGATGTCGGCCTGGCTGTCCGAGCGCGACCTGCCCTACCGCGACTCCCAGGAGAAGGCGTACTCCACCGACGCCAACATCTGGGGCGCCACCCACGAGGCCAAGACCCTCGAGTACCTGGGCACCGGGATGGACATCGTCGAGCCCATCATGGGAGTGGCCCACTACCGCCCCGAGGTCGAGATCGCGCCCGAGGAGGTGTCGATCGCCTTCGAGCAGGGCATGCCCGTGAGGATCAACGGCCAGACCTTCGCCTCGCCGGTCGACCTCGTCCGCGAGGCCAACGCCATCGGCGGACGCCACGGCCTGGGCATGTCCGACCAGATCGAGAACCGCATCATCGAGGCCAAGAGCCGCGGCATCTACGAGGCGCCCGGCATGGCCCTGCTGCACATCGGTTACGAGCGCCTGGTCAACGCCATCCACAACGAGGACACGGTCGCCAGCTACCACAACGAGGGCCGCAAGCTCGGCCGGCTGCTGTACGAGGGCCGCTGGCTCGACCCGCAGTCGCTCATGCTGCGCACCTCGCTGCAGCAGTGGGTCGCCTCGGCGATCACCGGCGAGGTCACCGTGTGGCTGCGCCGTGGCTGGGACTACTCGATCCTCGACACCACCGGCCCCGCCCTGAGCTACCACCCCGAGAAGCTCTCGATGGAGCGCGTCGAGGACGCCGCCTTCGGCCCGGTCGACCGCATCGGCCAGCTGACCATGCGCAACCTCGACATCGCCGACACGCGCACGCGCCTGGAGCAGTACTCCTCGCTCGGTTTGGTCGGCGGCGCGATCTCCGAGCTGGTCGGCGAGCTGGGCTCCGGTGAGGCCGCGGCCATCACCGCCGGCATCGAGGGCGCCTCCGAGGCCATCGACGACGCCCAGTTCATCGCCGGCATGGAGGGTGGCACCGACTGACGTGACGGAGCTCTTCCTCACCTGGCCGGTGCTGCTCGTGGTGGCAGCGCTGGTCGTGTCCCTGGTCGTCCTGGGCAAGTCCGCCGACATCCTGGTCGACAACGCCGTGGCGCTGTCGAAGGTGTGGGGCATGCCCGAGATCGTCGTCGGCGCCACGATCGTGTCGCTGGGCACCACGCTGCCCGAGCTGGCGGCGTCCGGCATCTCGGCCCTGCAGGGCAGCGGCGAGTTCGCGCTCGGCAACGCGGTCGGCTCGATCATCACCAACACCAGCCTGATCCTCGGGCTGGGCGCGGTGTTCGGGGCGATCAAGGTCGGGCGCAGCGAGTCGGAGAAGCTGACGATCCTGCTGCTCGCCGTGGCGGTGCTGGTCGTGCCCACGCTGGTCACGCTCGAGGACGGGCAGGGCCACCTGCCCCGCTGGATCGGCGTCCTACTGCTCGTCGCCCTGCCGGTCTACCTGTGGTGGATGGCCCGCCAGCGCTCACCGGAGCCGGTCGACACGGGCGGGTCGCCGTTCGACTCCGGCGTGCTGGTCGAACCCGACCTGGCCCAGGAGGGCCCCCGGGCGGCCCGCCTACTCGCGATGGTCGCCGTCGGTGCGCTCGGCATCGCGGGCAGCGCGGTCGTGCTGGTCGGCTCGGCCGAGGCGCTGGCCATCCGGGCGGGCGTGCCGGAGTTCATCCTCGCGGTGACGCTGGTGGCGTTCGGCACCTCGGTGCCCGAGCTGACGACGGTCATCACGGCGTCCCGGCGGGGGTACGGCGGGCTGGCGCTGGGCAATGTGCTGGGCGCCAACGTGCTCAACGTCGTGCTGGTGTCGGGCTTCGCGGCGACCGTGTTCCCGGGCGGCATCCCGGTCAGCACCGACTTCATGCTGGTCAGCTACCCGGCGTTGCTCGTCATCCTGGCGTTGTTCGCCTGGTTTGCCTACAACACCAAGGTGAACGAGATCCGCGTCAAGGAGGGGATCGCCCTCATCGTGATCTACATCGCCTTCCTGGCCGCGAGCCTGCTCGTGCCGAACTTCCTGTGACGGGCGCCCGGGGAGGGGCTCGACCCGGTCGCGCCCTGGACAAGGAGATCCTGGCGCTGGCGATCCCGGCGTTCGCGACGCTGGTCGCCGAGCCCCTGCTGGTGCTGGCCGACACGTTCATCATCGGCCACCTCGGGACGCCCCACCTCGGCGGGCTGACGCTCGCCTCGAACGTGGTCGGGATCGTCGTCGGCCTGTCGGTCTTCCTCGCCTACGGCACCACCGCGACGGTGTCGCGCCGGCTCGGCGCCGGGGACCGGGGCGGCGCACTGGCCAGCGGCATGGACGGCATGGCGCTCGGCGCGCTGCTCGGCCTGGCCGTCGCCGTGGTGCTCGTGCCGTTCGCCCCGGCGGTCATCGGGCTGTACGGCGCCTCGCCCGAAGTCACCGCGCTGGGCGGCGCCTACCTGCGCGTGGTCGCGCTCGGCCTGCCGGCGCTGCTGGTGATCCTGGCCTCCACCGGCGTGCTGCGCGGGCTGCAGGACACCCGCACCCCGCTGCGCGTCGTGGTCACCATCAACCTGCTCAACATCGCCCTCAACGTCGCCCTGGTCTACGGCGCCGGCTGGGGGATCGTCGGCGCGGCCGCCGGCACTGCGCTGTCGCAGTGGATCGGCGCCTTCCTGCTGGGCGGGGCGGTGGTGCGCGGGGCGCGGCGCGAGGGCGTCCGGCTCGGCTTCTCGCCGGGCGGGGTGCTGTCGGCGGCGCGCCTGGGCGGGTGGCTCGTGGTGCGCAACGCCGCGCTGCAGGCTGCGCTGGTGATGACGACCGCGACCGCCGCGTCGCTGGGCACGACCGCCCTGGCGGCGCACCAGGTGGTCAACACGCTGTGGCACACGATCACCTACGGGGTGGACGCCTTCGCCATCGCCGCGCAGGCCCTCGTCGGCCTGCGCCTGGGTGCCGGCGACGTGCGCGGGGCACGCGGGGTTCTCGGCCGCGTGATGGCGTGGGGGGCCGGGTTCGGCGTGGTCATCGGCCTGGCGCTCGTGGTCGCCCGGGGGCCGCTCGCCGGCGCGTTCAGCCCCGACGCCGGCGTGCAGGACGCCGCGCGCACGGCCCTGCTCGTGCTCGCGCTGATCGCGCCGATCGGGGCCATCGCGTTCCAGCTGGACGGCGTCCTGATCGGTGCCGGGGACGCCCGGTACCTCGCGCTGGCCGGCATCGCCGCGACCCTGGGCTATGCGCCGTTCGTCGGCGCGGTGTGGTGGACCGGGGCCGGGCTGGCTCCGCTGTGGCTGGCCTACGGGATGTGGCTGGTGCTGCGCTCGGTGCTGCTGGGGTGGCGCACCCGGGGTGACTCCTGGGCGCGCACCGGAGCCTGATCGCGCCCGGAAGGAGCCCACCCCCGATAGGATGGATGAAATCCCCGGACCACACAGCAGTGGCCCTCAGCGCACGAGGAGGGAATCATGTCGATCTCGTTCGACGCCACCGGAAAGATCGTCGTCGGAACGGACCTCTCGGGTCGTGCCCAGGGTGCCGTCGAGTGGGCCGCCGACCGGGCCGCCGCCCGCGGGGTGCCCCTGATGATCGTCCTGGCCCTGCCCGAGGTGCCGATCCCCAAGCGCAGTCGCCTCTTCGACGCGATGGTCACCGGCGACTACCGGGGCTACCTGGAGGAGAACGCGCGCCACAAGCTCGTCGAGCTGAGCGAGCAGGCCCGCGCCGCGTACCCCGACCTCGTTGTCGAGACCCACATCGAGCAGGGGCTCGGCTCCTATGTGCTGGCCCAGGCCTCCAAGAAGGCCCTCCTGGTCGTCGTGGGCGCCCGCGGCGCCAACGCGCCGGTGAAGGTGCGGGCCCTGGGTGGCACCGCCGACGCGGTCGTCGCGCACGCGCACGGCCCGGTCGCGGTCATCACCGACCACGGCTCGCCGAACCCCGACGGCCCGGTCGTCGTCGGCGTCGACGACTCGCCCGAGTCCGACGCGGCGCTCGCCCTGGCGGCCGACGAGGCGGCCCTGCGCGGCGTGAAGCTGCGCGCGATCCACGCGTGGGACGTCGCGCCGTGGATGATGGGCCCCATGGGCGTCACCGCGATGCAGTCGCTGCCGCCGGTCTCGCGCCTGAAGGAGCGGATCGAGGAGATCGTGGAGCCGATCGTCGAGGGCCACCCCGGCCTCGACGTCGACATCGAGGTGCTCGAGGCAAGGCCGTCCGCGGCGCTGGCGGAGGCCTCGCACGGCGCCAGCGTGCTCGTCGTCGGCTCGCGCGGCCTGGGTGGGTTCACCGGGCTGCTGCTCGGCTCGACCTCGAAGGAGGTCCTGCGTGATGCCGACTGCCCGGTGATCGTGACGCGGGCCGACGAAGGACGCGACGCCTGACCCGGGTCAGGGGCGGGCGGTGACCTCGTTGGGCACCGCCCCGCCGTAGCGCCGGTCGCGCTGCGCGTACAGCTCGATGGCGTGCCACAGGTCGCGGCGGTCGAAGTCGGGCCACAACCGGTCCAGGAACACCATCTCGGCGTAGGCCATCTGCCACAGCAGGAAGTTGCTGGTGCGCTGCTCGCCCGAGGACCGGATGAAGAGGTCCACGTCGGGCACCTCGGGGGCGTACAGCCGGGCGTTGATCGACTTCTCGGTGATGCGGTCGGGGTCGACGCGGCCGGCCGCGGCGTCGACGGCGAGGGTGCGCACGGCGTCCACGATCTCGGCGCGCCCGCCGTAGTTCACGCAGAACTGCAGGGTGAGCGTGGTGTTGTGCCGGCTCATCTCCTCGGCGACCTTGAGTTCGTTGATGACGCTCTTCCACAGCCGGGGCTCGCGGCCGGCCCACACGATCTTCACGCCCAGGTCGTTGAGCTCGTCGCGCCGGCGGTGGATGACGTCGCGGTTGAAGCCCATGAGCCAGCGCACCTCGTCGGGGGAGCGCTTCCAGTTCTCGGTCGAGAACGCGTAGGCGCTGAGGTGCTTCACGCCGATCTCGACCGCGCCGTGGATGACGTCGAGCAGGGACGCCTCGCCCCGGGCGTGCCCGTCGGTGCGCGGCAGTCCGCGCTGCTTGGCCCAGCGGCCGTTGCCGTCCATGACGATCGCCACGTGGTCGGGGATGAACTTCGCCGGGATGGCCGGCGGCTTCGCGCCGCTGGGGTGGGGCGTGGGCGGGACAGGGCGTTGCGCGGGCATGGGACGAGCGTAGCGGCGATAGATTGGGCGCTACCCGAGCTGAGGGCCCGGGTGTGATGCCTCACTGGTGATGCCTCAAGGAGGAGCCATGACCGAGCTGCTGGACGCCACCGGCCACATCGTCGTCGGAGCCGACCTGACCCGTTCCGCCGACCACGCCGTCGACTGGGCCGCCGAACGCGCGGCCGCGCGTGGGCTGCCCCTGCTGGTCGTGATGGTCGGGCCCGACGAACCGGCCGGCCCGGACCAGCGCGCGGCCGGGCGGCTCGAGGAACTCGCCGAGCGCACGCGCGCCGCGTGCCCCGGCCTCGACGTGCGCACGCGCGTGATCGAGGGCAAGGTCTCACCGGTCATGGCCCAGCTCTCCCTGAGCGCCGAGATGGTCGTGCTGGGCTCGCGCGGCGAGGCGGCGCCCTGGTCGGTGCGACTCCTCGGCGGCACCTCCGACGCGGTCGCCGGTCGGGCCCGCTGCCCGGTCGCGATCATCCGCGCCGACGGCCCGGCGACGTTCTCGGGGCCGGTCGTGGTCGGCATCGACGACTCGCCCGAGGCCATGGCGGCGGTGTCCTTCGCCGTCGACGAGGCCGTGGCGCGTGGGACCGGGCTCGTCGGCGTCCACGTGTGGGACTCCACGCCGACGCTGGTGGCCGGGTCGGGCCTGTGGGGCGGCGACGGCTCCCAGGTCGCGTCCCAGCTGGAGACGATGGTCGACCAGATCATGGAGCCGTACCTGGCCGAGCACCCCGACCTGGCGTACCGCACGATGGTCCTGCCCGGGCGGGCCCCGGCGGTGCTGGCCGACCTCTCCGACGAGGCATCCCTGGTGGTCATCGGGTCGCACGCGCGCAACCCCCTCGTCGGGTTGCTGCTGGGCTCGGCCTCGCGGGGCGTCCCGCGGGAGGCCGGCTGCCCGGTCATCCTCGTGCACCCGTAGCGGCACAATGGCGTGCATGCACGCGTGGTTCGACATCTCCGCCGGGGTCGCCGGTGACATGCTCCTGGGTTCGCTCCTGGACGCCGGCGCCGACGTCGGTGCGGTACAGGCGGCGCTGGACGCCGTGGTGCCCGGCGCGGTGCGCCTCGAGGCCGAGGAGGTCGTGCGCGGGGGGCAGCGGGCCACGAAGGCACGGGTGCGGGTGCTGGTCGACGACCCGCCCCACCGGACGTGGGCCACGATCCGGGACATGTTGCTCGCCGCGGGGCTGGACGACCGGACGCAGCAGTGGTCGCTGGAGGCGTTCGAGCGCCTGGCGGTCGCTGAGGGTCGCACCCACGGCGTGGACCCCGCGACGGTGCACTTCCACGAGGTCGGCGCCCTGGACTCGATCGCCGACGTCGTCGGCACGTGTGAGGCGCTGCGGCTGCTCGGTGTGACGTCGGTGTCCGCCTCGCCGGTGCGCGTGGGGTCGGGCCGGGTCCGGGCCGCGCACGGCGACCTCCCGGTGCCGGTGCCCGCGGTGGCCCAACTGGTGCTGGGCTGGCAGGTGCACCCGACCCCGGCCGGTGGGGGCGACCCCGGTCACCCGCACGATCACGGCCATCCTGCGGAGCACGGGCACCCCCACGACCCTTCCCACCGCGGCCGTTCCCACGAGCAGGCCCACGACCACGACACGCCCGCACCGGTCACCACGCCCGGCAGCGTGGGTGAGCTGGCCACCCCGACCGGCATGGCCCTGGTGCGCGCGCTGGCGGGCGACGCGTGCGCGGGGGTGCCGGCCCTGGCCACCCGGGCGCTCGGTGTGGGGGCCGGCGGCAAGGACCTCCCCGACTGGCCGAACGTCGTCCGGGTCCTGCTGGGCGAGCCCGCGGCGTCCCTCGACCGGCCCGCGACCGAGCTGGCCGAGCTGCGCGCCAACGTCGACGACCTCGACCCGCGCCTGTGGCCGGGCGTCCTCGAGGCCCTGCTCGGTGCGGGGGCGGCCGACGCGTGGCTGGTGCCCATTCAGATGAAGAAGGGACGCCCCGCGTTCACCCTGCACGCCCTGGCCGATGCCGGACACCACGATGCGGTGGTGGACGCGATGCTGACGCACACGTCCACCCTGGGCGTGCGCTGGACGCCCGTCGCCCGCGTCGTGCTCGACCGTGCGTGGGTGGCCGTCGACGTGGACGGGCAGTCGGTGCGCGTCAAGGTGGGGTCTCGCGACGGGGTGGTGTTGCACGCGGCGCCCGAGTTCTCCGACGTGGCCGAGGCCGCCCGGGCCATGGGGCGTCCCGAGGCCCACGTCCTGGTCCGCGCGCAGGCCGCGGCCGCGGCGTCCGGGCTGGTGCCGGGTGGGCGGATCATCTCCTGAGGTGCCCCGCCCGCGAGTAGGGTGACGGCAGCGAGAGGAGCGGTGTGGCGACGCAGCACAGTGAGGAGTCGGGCCGGTGGGCGGGGTTGTCCGGGCCCGAGCTGGCCGATGCGCTGGCGGTGGCCGCGCGCCTGCCGGAGGCGGGACGCCTCGGGGTCGCGTTCTCCGGGGGCGTGGACTCGGCCGTGCTGCTTGCCGTCGCGGTGCGCGCGCTGGGCGGCGACCGGGCGATCGGCTTGCTGGCGGTGTCGGATTCCCTGGCCCGCGACGAGCTGGCGCTGGCGCGGGGGACGGCCGACGAGATCGGGGCGCCCCTGGTCGAGTTCGAGACCCGTGAGGGCGACAACCCGGCGTATCGGGCCAACGACGTGGACCGGTGCTTCCACTGCAAGGACGAGATGTTCACGGTGATCGACACCCGCCTGGTCGACGAGTTCGGCCTGGTCGCGGTCGCCTACGGCGAGAACGCCGACGACGCGGCGCGCATCGACCGCCCGGGTGCGCGGGCGGCGACCGACCACGCGGTGCTGCGGCCCCTGGCCGAGGCCGGGCTGGGCAAGCGCCGGGTGCGCGCCCTGGCGCGGGCGCTGGGGTTGTCGGTGGCCGACAAGCCCGCCGCCCCGTGCTTGGCGAGCCGGATCCCGCACGGGCAGGAGGTCACGCCCGCGAAGCTGAAGCAGGTCGAGGCGGGCGAGGAGGTCCTGCGGGAGTGGGGGTTCACCGATGCGCGGGTCCGCCACCACGGCGACATCGCCCGGATCGAGGTGCCGGCCGACGAGCTCGGGTTGTTCGCCGAGGTCGAGCGACGCGACGGGGTGCTGCGCGGCCTGCGCGAGGCGGGATTCGCTTACGTGACGGTCGACCTGGCCGGGTTGCAGTCGGGCGCGTTCACGCTGCAGGTGCTGCGTCGTGGCTGACGACGACATCGCCGACCTCGACCTCGACCGGGGCGCACGCCGGGGCGGGTTCCCCGAGGCCGTCTACTGCGAGGGCAAGTCGCCCGACCAGCTCCGGGCCATCGCCGCGCGCGTGGCCGAGCGGCCCGACGTGGTGACGATCTTCACTCGCGCCGACCCCGAGCGGGCCGGCGCCGTGCTGGCGGTGCTGCCCGACGCGTTCCACGACCCGGTCGCCCGCCTGCTGGTCTGGCCGCCGCGGATGCCCGAACCGACCGGCGGGCTGGTCGTCGTCGCCTGTGCCGGCACCTCCGACCTGCCGGTCGCCCGCGAGGCCCTGCTGACCGCCCGCCACCTCGGACGCCGCGCCGAGCTCGTCGTCGACGTCGGCATCGCCGGGGTGCACCGCACGCTGGACAAGCTCGACCTGTTCCGCAGCGCCGGCGCGATCGTGGTGGTCGCGGGCATGGACGGCGCGCTGCCCGGGCTCATCGCCGGCCTGGTGTCCTGCCCCGTGGTCGCCGTGCCCACCTCGGTCGGCTACGGCGCCGCGTTCGGCGGCATCGCGCCCCTGCTCACCATGCTCAACGCGTGCGCGCCCGGCGTCGGGGTGGTCAACATCGACAACGGCTACGGCGGAGGGCACCTCGCCGCCCAGATCGCGGCGCCCCGCGCCTGATTCCCTTCCTCGGGGCGGGGCGCGCTGGCGACCGGGTGCGACGGCCTACCGCGCCACGTGCTGGATCGTGCGCAGTCCGCGCTCGAGGTGCCACGTCACGAACGCGGCGACCAGGCCCGAGGCCTGGTTCTGGGTAACCTCGTCGACGTCCCGCGTGGCCGTCCAGTCGCCGCTGATCAGCGCGGACAGGTGCGCCAGCGTGGCGGGCCGCACCCGCGGCGTCCCGGGTGGACGGCAGCGGGGGCAGACCAGCCCGCCCTGGGCAGGGGAGAAGGCGTCGTGGGGGCCGACCTCGCCGCACGAGGCGCACGCGTCGAGGCTGGGCGCCATGCCGGCGGTGGCGACGGCGCGCAGCAGGTAGGAGTCCATGACCATGGTGGCAGGACGCGCCCCGTCGTGGGTGCCCGCGACCAGGGCGTGCAGGGCGCCGGCCAGCAACTGGTACTGCGGCAGGGCCGGCTCGTTCTCGATGCTGACCAGGCGGTCGGCCGTCTCGAGCAACACCTGCCCGATCGTGTAGCGCGGGTAGTCGGTGCACAGGGGCTCCGACCAGGCGTGCAGGGTCACGGCCTCGGTGATCACGTCGAGGGTGCGCCCGGTGGCGAACTGCAGGTCGACGTGGCTGAACGGCTCCAGCCGGGCGCCCCACTTGCTCGACGTCCGCCGGACGCCGCGGGCCACCGCCCGCACCTTGCCGTGCCGGCGGGACAGGACCGTGATGATGCGGTCGGCCTCGCCCAGCTTGTGGGTGCGCAGGACGACGCCCTGGTCACGGTAGGTCGGCATGGCAGTGGCCCCTCAGGCGGAGCAGTCGGGGCAGAGACCATTCAGTTCGATCTCGTGGTCGACGTCGGAGAAGCCGTTCTTGCGCGCGAACGCGTCGATCAGCTCCTCCACGCCCTCGAACTCGATCTCGACGGTGCGCCCGCACTGGCGGCAGATCAGGTGGTGGTGGTGCGCGTGGGTCGCGGTGCCGCACGCGCGGTAGGAGGCCTGGCCGTCGGGCAGCCGCACGACGTCGACCTCACCGGCCTCGGCCATCGCCTGCAGGTTGCGGTAGACGGTGGCCAGCCCCACGGAGTGCCCCTGGTGCCGCAGCAGGTCGTGGATGTCCTGCGCGGTGCGGAACTCCTCGATCTCGGCCATCACCTCGGCGATCGTGGCGCGCTGGCGCGTCCGCCGCTGGGGTGTGGTGGTCAATGCTCGGCCCTCCTCGTCCGACCCAGACTACCCCCGGGGCACTAGGCTGGCCCGCATGCTGGCCTTCAGTCGGTTCCGCGTCGCGCCGGACGCCGAGGCGTCCTTCGTCGAGCGCGCCGAGGACGCGGTCGCCTTCTTCCGATTCCGTCCCGGCAACCTCTCCGCCGACCTGGTGCGCAACCTCGACGAGCCGGACCTCTGGGCCATCCAGACCGTCTGGGAGAACGTCGGATCGTACCGCCGGGCCTACAACGGCTACGAGGCGAAGATGGTGCTGGTCACGCTGATGAGCGAGGCCATCGACGAGCCCAGCGCCTACGACGCCCCCGACACCGTCGGCGAGAACATCCCGCGCTGGTCCTGAGGTGGTCCGTGGGGGTGGTGACGGCCCGCCCCACGACGAGTACGGTGTCGGGGTGGTGGCCCTGACAAGGAGATTGGCGGCCGCGGCGCTCGTGGGGGCCCTGGTGCTCACCGGCTGTGGCTCGATCCCGCGCGACCCCGACGGAACGCTCGAGCGCGTCCGAGCGTCCGGCACCCTGCGTGCCGGGGCGTCCCCGGGCGGTGGCCGGGTGTCGGTCGACCGTGATCGGGCGACCGGGCCCGAGGTGGACCTGGTCGAGGACTTCGCCGGCGCGCTCGGTGCTGAGGTGGAGTGGCGCCCCGGCGGCGAGGAGGACCTCGTGGCCGCCATGGAACGCGGCGAGCTCGACCTGATCGCCGGCGGTCTGACCGACCAGTCCCCCTGGGCCGGGAAGGTCGCGCTCACCCGTCCGTACGCCACCAGCGAGTTCGACGGGGGCACGGTCAGGCACGTGCTCGCCGTGCCGCTGGGGGAGAACGCGATGTTGTTCACGCTGGAGGAGTGGCTCGACCGGAGGGCGTCGTGAGCCGCGGGGGTCGCGAGGGCCGAGCGTCGTTCGGCGCCACCGAGCTGCCCGCCGAGCAGGCCGACGCCCTGCGTCGCGCCCGCCGCCTGGAGTGGGTGAGCCTGGCTTACCTGTCGACGGGCATCGTGGTGGTGTTCCTGGTGATGGGCTCGAGCCAGGCGATGAAGGTCGCGTGGGTGGAGGACCTGCTCTCCCTGGTTCCCCCGGTCGTGTTCCTCGTCTCGTCCCGCCTGGCCGGACGCCCGCCCTCGCCCGAGCACCCCTACGGCCACCACCGGGCCGTCGCATCGGCCCACCTGGTCGCGGCGGCCGCCCTGTTCGCCATGGGCGTGTTCATGGTCCTCGACTCGGGGATGGGCCTGGTCAAGGCCGAGCACCCGCCGATCGGCACCTTCCACCTCGTCGGGCAGACGATCTGGGCCGGGTGGCTGATGATCGCCGCGATGGTCTACACCGGCATCGGGCCGGTCATCCTGGGCCACCTCAAGAAGCCGCTGTCGCAGGCCCTGCACGACAAGGTGCTCTACGCCGACTCCGAGATGAACGCGGCCGACTGGCGGACCGCCGCCGCCGCCATCGTCGGGATACTCGGCATCGGGATCGGCTGGTGGTGGGCGGACGCGGTGGCCGCCCTGCTCATCGCGGCCAGCGTCGTGGGCGACGGCGTCAAGGGCATCGGCAACGCGCTGCGGGACCTCATGGACGGGGAGGCCCGCACCCACGACGACCGGGAGGTGCACCCGCTGGTGAACGCCGTGCTGACCGCGGCCCGGGGGCCGGCGTGGGTGGGGGAGGCCGGCGTCCGGGTGCGTGACCAGGGGCACCTGCTGCACACCGAGGTGTTCGTCGTGCCGACCGCGCCGGTCGACGTGGCCGACCTCGAGGCCCTCGCTGCGAGCATCCGCGACCTCGACTGGAAGCTCCACGACGTGGCCGTGGTGCCGGTGACCCGCCTGCCGGACGCCGTGCGCTCGACGCCGGTCTAGACGCGCGGCGGACCTGTTACCGACGCGACTGGCCGGGCGGATAGGGTGGCCCAGCACATGGAGGATGCCTGCCGGGCATCCCCAGCCGACAAGGAGGCACCAGGTCACATGGCCAGCAAGCTCGACAACGTCATCAGCCTCACGAAGCGTCGCGGCTTCGTGTACCCCAGCGGTGAGATCTACGGTGGTACCCGGGCGGCCTGGGACTACGGTCCCTACGGCGTCGAGCTCAAGGAGAACATCAAGCGCCAGTGGTGGAAGACCATGGTGCAGGGACGCCCCGACGTGGTGGGCATCGACTCCTCGATCATCCTGCCCCGCCAGGTGTGGGTGGCCTCGGGCCACGTGGGCGTCTTCTCCGACCCGCTGACCGAGTGCATGAGCTGCCACAAGCGGTTCCGCGCCGACCAGCTCGAGGAGGCCTTCGAGTTCAAGAAGGGCCGCGCGCCCGAGGGGCTGCAGGAGATCAACTGCCCCGAGTGCGGCAACCTCGGCCAGTTCACCGAGCCGCGCGACTTCAACATGATGTTGAAGACCTACCTCGGCGTCATCGAGGACGAGTCCGGGCTGCACTACCTGCGCCCCGAGACCGCCCAGGGCATCTTCGTGAACTTCGGCAACGTCGTGCAGACCTCGCGCATGAAGGTGCCCTTCGGCATCGGCCAGGTCGGCAAGAGCTTCCGCAACGAGATCACGCCCGGGAACTTCATCTTCCGCACCCGCGAGTTCGAGCAGATGGAGATGCAGTTCTTCGTCGAGCCCGGCACCGACGAGGAGTGGCACCAGCAGTGGATCGACACCCGCGTCGCCTGGTACACCGGCCTGGGCATCAGCCCCGAGAACCTGCGCCAGTACGAGCACCCGGCCGAGAAGCTGTCGCACTACTCCAAGCGCACCGTCGACATCGAGTACAACTTCGGCTTCACCGGTGGTGACGGCTGGGGCGAGCTCGAGGGCATCGCGAACCGCACCGACTTCGACCTCAGCACGCACTCGGAGCACTCGGGCCAGGACCTGTCGTACTTCGACCAGGCCAAGGGCGAGCGCTACACCCCCTTCGTGATCGAGCCGTCGGCCGGCCTCACCCGTTCGGTGATGGCGTTCCTCGTCGAGGCCTACACCGAGGACGAGGCGCCCAACGCCAAGGGCGGCGTCGACACCCGCACCGTGCTGAAGCTCGACCCGCGCCTGGCGCCGGTCAAGGTGGCGGTGCTGCCGCTGTCGCGCAACGAGGCCCTCTCTCCGAAGGCGCGCGACCTGGCCGCAGAGCTGCGCCAGCACTGGAACGTCGAGTTCGACGACGCCCAGGCCATCGGACGCCGCTACCGCCGCCAGGACGAGATCGGGACGCCCTACTGCGTGACCGTCGACTTCGACACCCTCGAGGACAACGCGGTCACGATCCGTGAGCGCGACTCCATGACCCAGGAGCGCGTTGCGCTCGACCAGGTCGCCTCCTACCTGGGTGGTCGACTGCTGGGGTGCTGACCCCGGCCGCTGGCTGAGCTTGTCGAAGCCCCTCGACACCCTAGGCTGGCCCCATGACGGCACACCGGTTCCACCTGCGTGCGGGCGGGGTCAGCCTCGTCCTCGACGCCTCTGACGACCGACTGCCGGCGGTGCTCCACTGGGGTGCCGACCTCGGCGAACTGGACGCCCAAGCCCTCGACGCGCTGGCCACAGCGACGTCCCCGACGGTGCTGCCGAGCAGCCCGGACGTGCCCGTGCGCGTGTCCCTGGTGCCCGAGGCGTCCACCGGCTGGCTCGGACGCCCCGGTCTGGTCGGCTCGCGCGCCGGCCTGGACTGGTCGCCGCGCTGGACGCGGGTTGCGGCCGAGCGCTCCGTCGAGCGGGGCGGGGACGCGGTGCATGTCCGGGCAACCGATCCCGAGTGCGGGCTCGAACTCGGGCTCGAGGTCGAGCTCACCGCCCAGGGCCTCGTGCGGCTGCGGGCCTCGGTGACCAACACCGGCGACTCGGACTACGAGGTGGGGGAGTTGCTGGTCGGCCTGCCCGTGCCGCGACGGGCCCGGGAGGTGCTCGACCTCGCGGGCGGCTGGGGCTCGGAGCGCCACCCGCAGCGCTCGCCGCTCGTGGTGGGCCAGCACCGCCGCGAGGGCCGCGCCGGACGCACCGGTTTCGACGCCCCCACCGTGCTGCACGTGGGCGTGCCCGGGTTCGGGTTCCGCTCCGGCGAGGTGTGGGGCGTCCACGTCGCGTGGAGCAGCAACCACGTGCACCAGGCTGAGCGCACGGCGTCCGGGGTGCAGGTCGTCGGTGGTGGCGAGCTGCTGCTGCCGGGTGAGGGGCGCCTGGCACCGGGGGAGACGTACCGCGGCCCGTGGTTGTTCGGCAGTTGGGGGCACGGACTGGACACGGTGGCGCACCGGTTCCACGGCTGGCTGCGCGCGCGGCCGGGGCACCCCGACCCGCGGCGTCCGGTGGCACTGAACGTGTGGGAGGCGGTCTACTTCGACCACGACCTCGACCGGCTGAAGGCCCTGGCCGACCTGGCCGCCGAGGTGGGCATCGAACGGTTCGTGCTCGACGACGGGTGGTTCGGTGCGCGGCGTGACGACACGAAGGGCCTGGGGGACTGGGTGGTCAGCCCGGAGGCGTGGCCCTCGGGGCTCGGCCCGCTGATCGACCACGTCCGCGGCCTGGGGATGGAGTTCGGCCTGTGGGTCGAGCCCGAGATGGTCAACATGGACTCCGACGTGGCGCGGGCCCACCCCGAGTGGGTGATGCAGCCCGGGCACGGTCGGCTCCCGGTCGAGGCGCGCCACCAGCAGGTGCTCAACCTGACGGTCCCGGGGGCGTACGCGCACGTGCGCGACCAGTTGCTCGCGGTGCTGGCCGACAACGACATCGGCTACCTGAAGTGGGACCACAACCGCGACCTCGTCGAGGCCGGCACGGCACCGGGTGGGGCCGCGGCCGTGCACGCGCAGACGTTGGCCACGTACCGGCTCATGGACGAGATCCGAGCCGCGCACCCGGGTCTGGAGATCGAGTCGTGCTCCTCGGGTGGGGCGCGGATCGACCTCGAGGTGCTGCAGCGCACCCAACGGGTGTGGCCCTCGGACGTGATCGACCCCCACGAGCGGCAGCGCGTGCTGCGCTGGACCGGCCAGCTGGTGCCCCCCGAGATGCTGGGCTCCCACATCGCGTCGGGTCACTCGCGCACCACGGGCCGGACGCACGACCTGACGTTCCGAGCGTCGACGGCCGTGTTCGGCCACCTCGGCGTCGAGTGGGACCTCACCGCCGCCACACCCGCGGAGCTGGCCGAGCTCGGCGCGTGGATCGCCTGGTGGAAGTCGGCCCGCCCGACCCTGTTGGGCGGTGAGCTGGTGCGCGTCGACTCCCCGGACGCCGACGTCTGGGTCCACGGTGTGGTGACGCCCGAGCGCGGCATCTTCTCCGTGGGTGCGGGATCGAGTGGGCCGGTGTCGAACCTCGGCGACGTGGTGCTGCCGGGCCTGGATGCCGAGGCGCAGTGGCACGTGCGGCCCGTCATCCCGGCGGCCCCACCCTTCCTGTTCGGGCAGCCGGACTGGATCGGCGGCGTCAGCCTCTCGGGGCGGATGCTGGCCGAGGTGGGCTTGCGGTTCCCGGCGATGCCGCCCGACCAGGTGCTCCTCGTGGAGGCCGTGCGGGTGTAGGGCTTGGGGGCTCTCGGAGCCCGGCCACACGCCGCGGCGGACCTACCGCGGGGGGACGTGCAGGATGACCCCCTCGCGGGTGTCCTCGACGAGGGTTCCCTCGGGGTGGGGCGCGATCACCTTCAGGATCATCCAGTCGCCCACGCACCCCGACAGGTGGATCGCGGCGGGCAGTACGAGGTACGGACCCCAGGGGAGGACGAACACGAGCACCGCCAGCACCGCGTTGACCACGAACGTCGGCATCATCGCCACCCACCAGAACTGGCGGCGGGTGTACCGGAACCCCGGCGAGGTGGCGTACGCGTAGGGGACCTGGCCCTGCATCATCCCGACCCCGAACTGGGGCCCGGCGCCGTAGCGGGCCATCACCAGGCCGTGGACGCCCTCGTGCAGGACGAGCGAGCCCGCCGTCCCGACGACGAGCAGCCCCAGGAGCGGCACGAGGTTCCACCACGACGCGAACGGGTCGTGCAGCAACGCCGGCCGGATCGCCAGGGCGACGAAGACCGCCCCGCCGATGGCGAACCAGAGCAGTCCCTGACGCGCCATCACCCGGGTGTCCATCTGGTCCATGGTCCACTCGACGGTGGTCCAGCCAGGGGCCCCGGGGTCGGTCATGCGGGCGATCCTAGGCCGACCACTCCCACGTCTCTCCGTCGGAGGCGCGCACCGAGACCCGTGCCACCGGCTCGAGCTCGATCCGCACGTCGATGCGCTGGTCGCCGCTGGTGCAGGCGTACTCGATCCACTCGTTGGCCTTGCCCACCACGTCGATGTGCGCGCGCGACAGCCACGCGTGGCGGCGTCGGAAGCCGATGAGGTCTTGGTAGACCCGGCGCAGCCAGGCCCCGACGGGCAGCAGGTCGCCCGGTGTCGCCGGCAGGGGAGGACGCACGGCGTCGTCGGCGAACATCCCCGTGCCACGCACGCCGGTGAAGCCCTCCTCGTCGCCGTAGTACACGCTCGGCATCCCGGGCACCGTGAACAGGATGGACGCCGCGATCGCGGCCCCGTCCGACCCCACGAGGGACGCGATGCGGTCCACGTCGTGGTTGCCGACGAACGTGTTCAGCACGTGGTTCGCCGAGAACTGCTGGTGGCGCTCGAGGGCGTGGGCGAGCTCCCAGAAGTTGGCGTCCTTGATCGAGCTCCAGGTGCCCTTCCACAGTTCGTAGGCGGTCACCGAGTCGAGGGTGCCGGCCTCGGCGAGGGCGCCGTAGTCCCCGTGGATGACCTCGCCGAGGATCAGCGCGTCCGGGAACTCGGCACGCACGCGGGCGATGACCTCGCGCCAGAACTCGGGCTCGACGGCGTAGGCGACGTCGAGGCGCCAGCCGGCGATGCCGCGGCGCAGCCAGTGCAGCATGATCCCGGTGATCCAGTCGACGACGTCGGCACGGGTGTGGTCGAGCTCGACGAGGTTGTCGTGGCCCTCCCAGGTGTAGAGGTAGCCGTTCGAGCGGCGCAGCATGGGGGACTCCTCGCCGACGAGGCCGTGCTGCGTGCTCACGTGGTTGAACACGCCGTCCAGCATGAGCACCAGTCCGCGTTCGCGACAGGCCGCGACGAGGGCGTCGAAGTCGGCGTCGTCGCCCAGCCGAGGGTCGATCGTGTAGTGGTCCAGGGTGTCGTACCCGTGCGACACCGACGAGAAGATGGGGCCGAGCAGGAGCCCCGAGCAGCCCAGGTCGACGGCGTGGTCGAGCCACGGTTCGACGGCGGGCAGGCGGTGGGTCAGCTCACCGCCGCGCTCGTGCACGGGGGCGCCCAAGGCGCCGAGGGGGTAGACGTGGTACCAGATGGCGTGGTCGGCGAGGCTCACAGCACTCCTTGTTGACTCAGGATCAATAACGTTATTGACGGTAACTCAACTGCGGGTATTCTGGCAAGCATGACCGCAACACGACCGGCACGACGCCGTCTGGGGGCCGAGGAGCGCCGCGCCGCGATCCTCGCCGCCGCGCAGGCCGCGTTCACGGCGACGCCGTACGCCGACGTGGCGGTGCCCGACATCGCCCGGGCGGCGGGAGGGTCGCCGGCGATCGTCTTCCACTACTTCGGCTCGAAGGAGGGGCTCTACGCCGCCGCCCTCGGCCAGGCGCTCGAGGCGC
>DUOQ01000035.1 GCA_012838755.1 Propionibacterium sp.
CATCCGGGCGCGGAACGCCTCGTCGCGGACCATCTCGGGCAGTGAGCTGGACGCCGCGCGGGCGTGCCGGCGCAACACCCGCACCATCCGTTCGGAGGACTCCCCCAGCCCGGACGGGCGCGAGACGTCGGTGGTGCCCTGCTGGAGGACCGCCTTGAGGGTGGTCAGCGAGAACCGCCGGTGCCCGCCGGGGGTGGTGAAGGCCTCGACCTCACCGGCCGCGCTCCACCGGCGCAGGGTGGCCGGGGAGACGCCCAGCATCGCGCTGGCCTCCTGCACCGAGAGCCACGTCTCGGTGGCGTGGGGTGCCGCCGCGCTCATCGCCCGACCTCCGCGGTCGAAGCGTCCAGCCGTGAGTTGCTCGGGCCCAGGCGCGCGTCACCCTTGTGGCACTGGGCGCAGTAGTTCGGCTGGTGGCAGACCGCGCACGCCTTGGGCCCGTTGGCCAGGCGCATCGACGCCGCGTGGCTGTAGAGCATCTCGTCGTGGTGCACGTTGATCGCGCCGCTGTCGTGGCAGTCCACGCAGTAGCTCGGCTTGTGGCAGGTGCCACAGCTCGTCCCGACGCCGTCGAGCGAGGTCGTGAGCTTGGCGTGGTCGAACGCGAAGAGACCCTCGTTGTGGTCGGCCGGGCGCTGGCCCAGCGGCACGGGCTCCATGATCGCCGAGATCTCCTGCGCCTCGGGTGGTGCCTCGGGGCCGGTGAGCTGCGGGAAGGTGTGGCAGGTGTCACAGGTCGACGGGATCGTCGTCTTGGTGACGACCTTGTCGACGACCTCGTAGTGGGCACCGTCGTGGCACCGGAAGCAGCCCGTCCCGGCCTGGTGGCCGAGGTTGTTCGGGTAGGTGCCGGGCCCGGTCTCCATGTGGGCGGTGACCAGCTCTTGGTACATGGCCGTGAGCTCGTCGGTGGACTTCTGGATCTGCTCGGCCTTCTTGTCGGCCACCAGCGGGTACTCGGCCGCGTAGTAGTTCGGCAGCTCGGCGATCTGGGCCAGGTCAACCTCGGTGCTGGTCCACGGGCCGTCGAGCAGGTCGACGGCCTTCTTCTTCAGGAACGGCAGCGTCGGGTCGAGCTTGCCCAGGGCCAGGGCGTCGTCGACCGCGTTGTCGGCGCTCACGATGTCGTGCCCCACCCGGTTGTGGCACGAGATGCAGCTCATCGTGATGACGTGGTCGTTCTCCCGCATGCGCTGCACGTCGAGCGCGGCGTTGTTGGAGTCCCGGATCTTGCCCACGGCGATGAACGTGCGCTCCCGGCCCGTCTTCGGGTCGGTGTAGACGATCGAGTCGATGGTCTGCTCGCGCGGGTCGCTGGTCGTGTACTCCAGCGGGGTCTCGATGTGCCAGTGGACGCCCAGGGCATCCGGGCTGCCGGCGTTGGCCGGCCGCAGCACCACGGCGAGGTCCTTGCGCGTGTTGTACTCGTCATCGGCGTACGTGGTGCGCAGCACGAGCCGGTTGGGGCCGAGGTCGCCACCCAGCGAGGACACCTGGTGGCAGTTGGTGCAGGTGTCGTCGCTCTTCGGCATCTTGGCGTGCTCGATCGGCGGGATCGGGATCGGGTAGGTGTTGAACACGAGGTTCTTCAGTTCGCGCGTCCCCTCGAGCTTGGCCTTGACGAACCCGGCCACCGTGGGGGTGACGTGGCAGTCGCCGCAGGTCGCGACGCCGGCGTGCGGCGAGGAGTGGTACGACTTGTCCTGCGGCTCCATCGTGTGGCACAGCGTGCAGAACGGCACGCTCTCGGAGTAGTGCACGACCTCGATCCCGCCCAGCGTGACGGCGGCGCCGACCACGAGGGTGCCGAAGATCAGCGCGAGCGCCCCGCCGACCGTCTTCGGTCGTGGGGTCCAGCGACGCACGAGCGCGACGAACGGGTCGACCACACGCGCGCGGAATCCCCGGCGCGGTGGCGCCGGGGTCTCCACGGGGACCGAGGGCTCGGGTGCGGGGTCGGTTGCGTCGGGGACGGGATCCCGGGGTTCGGGGTCGTCGCTCATGGTGCTATCTCCTCGAGGATGGAGTTCATCGTGTCGCGGGACAGGCCACCCACGCGGATGTCCTGGACGACCCCGTTCGAGTCGATGAAGTAGTGGGCGGGAATGGCCCCCACCGCGTAGGCCTCGGCGATCTCGCTGGTGGGGTCCACGCCGATGGGCATGGTCAGGCCGGTGCGCTCGGCGTACGACGCGACCGCCTCGGCGGGCTCCTGGATGTTGATGCCGAGCACGGCCACGTCGCGGTCGGCGTAGTCACGCGAGGCCGCCTCCACGTCGGGCATCTCGGCCTGGCAGTTGGTGCACCAGGTGGCACCGAAGGTGATCCAGACCCCCTTGCCCCGGAGGCCGGAGAGGCTGACCTCCTTCCCGTCCCACGTGGTGTAGGTGAAGTCGGTGGCGGGCTCGCCGAGGGCCGGCGGGGGTACGCGGGAGGTGCCGTCGAGCCGGACGACCGTCGACCCGCCGGTCTGCGAGGCGCGGTCCTGCTGCTCCTGCATCCGGACGATCTGCCACCCGGCCAGGACGACCGCGGCCGTCACGAGCAGGACGAGGAGCTGGCCCAGGCGGCTGGAACGGATCCGCTCACGCGGGTCGCGGCGCACGACGGTGGACGCCGCGGGCGTGAGGCTGTCGACACCCGGGCTCGGGGCGTCCGGCAGCCCGGTGCCCTCGATGAGTTCGTCATCGTCGCCGATGTGATCCCTCATGGGTGTGCTTCCTTTCCGTTTCCCGCTGCCTGGACCAGAGCTCGGTCAGACGACGCCGTAGGAGTGCAGGCCGCCGAAGATCGCGTTGCCGAAGAAGGTGAGGATCACCGAGGCGAACGCGATGACGAGCAGCCAGGCCGCACCCCGCCCAACCCAGCCGCGGGCCACGCGGGCGTGCAGGTAGCCGCCGTAGATGAGCCAGGTGACGAGGGAGGCGGTCTCCTTGGGGTCCCAGCTCCAGTAGCGGCCCCAGGCGATCTCGGCCCAGACGGCGCCGAGCACGATGACCATGGTCATGAGCGGGTAGCCGATGACGGCGGCGCGGTAGCCGAGGCGGTCGAGCACGTCGGACTTCGGCAGCAGGTGGCTGAACTTGCCCGGGAAGTAGGAGTCGACCAGGAACAGCACGGCGGCCGCGAACGACACCAGGAACGCCCCGTAGGCGAAGATCGCCAGGACGATGTGGATCGTCAACAGGAAGCTGTTCTGCAGCGCCGGCACCAGCGGGTCGGCCGTCGAGTCCCAGGACAGGGCGTACAGGATGATGACGACCGTCATGGGCAGCGCGACCAGGGCGAGCGTGCGGGCCCGGTACTTCCACTCGAAGAACAGGTACATGACCAGGAAGCCCCAGGCCATGGAGACCGCGAACTCGTGCTGGGTCACGAACGGGCCGCGGCCCGTCTCGATCGTCCGCACGGCGAGCGCGATGGTCAGGAACGCCAACCCGATCCACGCCAGGATCGACGAGTACTTCGCCAGGGTCGCCGGCAGCGGTCCCCGCGCCCGGCGGGAGGGGGCGGGTGCGGCGTCGAACACCTCCAGGTCGTCGACGAGGTCACCGCCGACGAGCACCTTGGACGTCCTCTGCGCGCCCCGGGTCACCAGCTGGTGGCCCTGGACGGCGGCCCAGATGTAGCCGATGGACGCGAGCACCGTGGCCACGAGGGCCACCATGATGGCGTATTGCGCGTAGAGCAGCATGGTGATTTCTCCTTGTGTTGTCAGCGTTCCGGCTGAGCGTCGTCGTCCTGGATGTGGTGGAGCAGCTCGGCGAACACCGGCTCGAGGCCGGGGTCACGCCGGTTGGGAGCACCGAGCATCACGCGGGTGGTGCCGTCGGCGTTGGGACGCACCCGACCCCAGATCCGGCGGTGCGGGAAGAAGAAGACCAGGCAGCTGCCGAGGACCAGCAGGCCGCTGCCGACCCAGACGATGTTCGAGCCCGGGTCCCGCTTCACCGTGATGCCGGTGTACTGGCGGTTGCGCTCGAAGGTCCAGGTCAGGCCCTCGATGTCGACCGACTCGCCCTGGGTGAGCACCTGCACGCCGAGCGGGGTCTCCTCACCGACGCGGTACACCTCGACGGCCAGCGACCCGGCGGGCAGCTCGGGGAGCACCTGGCCGGAGGCGGCCTGCACGACATAGGCCGTCAGCTGCTTGCTGGGGATCTCCAGCTGGCCGATCGTCCGCGTCCCGTCGTTGGAGCGCCACGCCATCGACACGGTCTCCTGGAACACCTCGGAGTCGCCCTCGGTCACCAGCAGGTCGGCGCCGACGCCGAAGAAGGACTGGTGGAACCAGACGTCGTTGATGATGAGCGGCTCGTTGACCCGGATGTCCTGACGGGCCACGGAGGCGCCGTCGATGAAGATCTCGAGGTCGGAGACGTAGTCCTTGGGCTGGCCGTTGTCGTAGTAGTCGTCGTGGAACGAGTGCGCGACCACCGTCATGCCGGTGTCGTGACCGACCTCGACCGGGACGCCGACCGGCGCGACGAACTGCTCGTCGCGGAAGCCCATGGAGGCCGAGACCACGAAGCCGAGCAGGATGACGATGAAGCTGATGTGGGCGACGACCGTGCCGAACGGGGCCCAGCGGAACCGGTCGCCGTACACGTCGGCGCCGTCCTCGGTGTCCTCCTCGACCGACCGGAAGTGCGCCTTCTTCATGCCGGCCCGGACGCGCTGGGCCGCGGCCTCGGCGTCCATGGGCAGGTCGAGGGCGGCGCGCAGCGGGGCGTGGGTGAAGAAGGCCTCGCGCATGGCGACCTTCGGCTGGGTGGCCGTGCGCCACAGGCGGGGCGCGCGGTTGATGGAGCAGGCGAGGATGCTGATGCCCAGGATCGCGAACAGCGCCCGGAAGTACCAGGTGCCGAAGACGTGGTAGAGGCCGAGCGTCGACAGGACGGGCGCCCAGCCGCCGTACTTCTGCTTCGGGCCCGCCTCGTACCACGCCTGGTAGACCTCGGGGTCGGCCATCGCGTCCGGCGTCGCTTGGACGATCATCGTGCCGGCCAGCGTGAGCAGGCCCAGGA
>DUOQ01000328.1 GCA_012838755.1 Propionibacterium sp.
GAGGAATCGATCCTCGGCTGGAAGGAGTACGAGCTGGAGGTGATGCGCGATCAGGCCGACAACGTCGTCATCATCTGCTCGATCGAGAACCTCGACCCGATGGGCGTCCACACCGGCGACTCGATCACGGTCGCCCCGGCGATGACGCTGACCGACCGCGAGTACCAGGCCATGCGCGACGTCGCCATCGCGATCATCCGCGAGGTCGGGGTCGACACCGGCGGCTGCAACATCCAGTTCGCCGTCAACCCGGTGGACGGGCGCATGGTCGTCATCGAGATGAACCCGCGCGTGTCGCGGAGCTCGGCGCTGGCGTCGAAGGCGACCGGGTTCCCGATCGCCAAGATCGCCGCGAAGGTCGCCGTCGGGTACACCCTGGACGAGATCGACAACGACATCACCGAGCAGACCCCGGCCAGCTTCGAGCCGACGCTGGACTATGTCGTGGTCAAGGTGCCCCGGTTCGCGTTCGAGAAGTTCCCGACCGCCGACGACACGCTGACCACCCACATGAAGTCGGTGGGCGAGGCGATGGCTTTCGGCCGCAACTTCCCCGAGGCGCTCAACAAGGCCCTCCGCTCGCTGGAGGACCCGAAGGCCCCCTTCGACCTCACCTCGCCCGTCGACGAGCCGCTCGAGGACATCCTGGCCCGCGTCGGACGGCCCCACGACGGGCGCCTGCAGCTGGTCATGCGCGCCTTCCGCGCCGGGGCCACGGTCGAGCAGTTGCACGAGGTGACCGGCATCGACCCGTGGTTCCTCGACCAGGTGCTCTCGATCTGGGAGGTCGCCCAGCTCGTCCGCGACCACTACAACCTGACCCCCGACATCCTGCGGAGGGCCAAGCGCACCGGGCTGTCGGACACCCAGATCGCCCACCTGCGCAACACCTCCGACGAGGTGGTCCGGGGCGTCCGGTGGGCGCTGGGCGTCAACCCGGTCTACAAGACGGTCGACACCTGCGCGGCCGAGTTCGCGGCACGGACGCCCTACCACTACAGCTCCTACGACGAGGAGAACGAGGTCGCCCCGCGCACGAAGCCGGCCGTCCTCATCCTCGGCTCGGGCCCCAACCGCATCGGCCAGGGCATCGAGTTCGACTACTCCTGCGTGCACGCCGCGATGGCCCTGCGCGAGGCCGGCTACGAGGCGGTGATGGTCAACTGCAACCCCGAGACCGTCTCCACCGACTACGACACCTCCGACCGGCTGTACTTCGAGCCGCTCACCCTGGAGGACGTGCTCGAGGTGTACCACGCCGAGGCCGACCAGGGCCCGGTGGCCGGCGTCATCGTCCAGCTCGGCGGCCAGACGCCGCTGAAGCTCGCCCAGGCGCTCAAGGACAACGGGCTGCCGATCGTCGGCACCACCCCCGAGGCCATCAACCTGGCCGAGGAGCGCGGCGCCTTCGGCGACGTCCTGGTCGCCGCCGGCTTGCCGGCACCCAAGTACGGCATGGCGCAGTCGGCAGACCAGGCGGTCGAGATCGCCAGCCGCATCGGCTACCCGGTCCTCGTGCGGCCCAGCTACGTGCTGGGCGGCCGCGGCATGGAGATCGTCTACGACGACGCCGCGCTGACCGGCTACATCGAGCGCGCCACGTTCATCACCCCGCAGCAGCCCGTGCTGGTCGACCGGTTCCTCGACGACGCGATCGAGATCGACGTGGACGCTCTCTACGACGGCACCGAGCTCTACCTCGGCGGCGTGATGGAGCACATCGAGGAGGCCGGCATCCACTCCGGCGACTCGGCCTGCACCCTGCCCCCGATCACGCTGGGCGACGAGGCGATCGACCGCATCCGCACCGCCACCGAGGCGATCGCGGAGGGAGTGGGCGTCCGGGGCCTGGTCAACATCCAGTTCGCCCTGCAGGGGGACACGCTCTACGTCCTCGAGGCCAACCCGCGCGCCTCCCGCACGGTGCCCTTCGTCTCGAAGGCGACCGGCACGCAGCTCGCCAAGGCGTGCGCCCGCCTGATGATGGGCGAGAGCATCGCCGACCTGCGGGCCGCGGGCGTCCTGCGCGCGACCGGCGACGGCGCCGAACTGCTGGACGCGGCCCCCATCGCGGTGAAGGAGGCCGTGATGCCCTTCAACCGCTTCCGGACGCCCGAGGGCGCCTCGGTGGACTCGCTGCTCGGCCCCGAGATGAAGTCGACCGGCGAGGTGATGGGCCTCGACGCCCGCTTCGGCACCGCCTTCGCCAAGAGCCAGACCGGCAGCTTCGGCGGCCTACCGACCTCGGGCACCGCGTTCGTGTCGATCGCCAACCGCGACAAGCGGCACGCGATCTTCCCGGTCAAGCGGCTGGCCGACCTCGGCTTCCGGATCGTCGCGACCGCGGGCACCGCGCAGGTGCTGCGGCGCAACGGCATCGAGGCGGAGGTGCTCCGCAAGGCCCACCAGGGCCGGGGCGCCGACGGGCAGCCGACGGTCGTGGACGCCATCCTCGCCGGCGAGGTCGACCTGATCTTCAACACCCCGCAGGGGGCGAGCCCGGACGGGCAGCCGCGGCGCGACGGCTGGTCGATCCGGTCGGCGGCGATCCTGCGCGACATCCCCATCATCACCACGGTGCAGGGGCTGTCCGCCGCGGTGCAGGGCATCGAGGCCACCCAGGCGGGGGAGGTCGGCGTCCGGTCGTTGCAGGACTGGACGGCCGCCGTCGCGGCCGAGCTCGGCTGAGGACGGGGGCGCCCGCGCGATAGGCTCGCGTGACACGTCCGGCACGAGCGAGGAGGCTGCTGCCCCATGGTGCGAGCCCTGGTGGGACCCGGTTACGAGAACGTGCTGCGGCCGCTGCTGTTCCGCGCCCGCGGGGGCGACCCCGAGCGGGTCCACGAGGACATGATCCGTGCGCTGGAGGTGCTCGCCCGGACGCCCGGGTTCCGGTCCCTGGCCGGCCTGCTGACCCGCAGCGCGTCCCAGCCCGTCGAGGTCGCCGGCATCCGGTTCCCCGGCCGGGTCGGGCTGGCCGCCGGCATGGACAAGGACGGGCGCGCCGCGCTCGCCTGGCAGCACCTCGGGTTCGCGTTCGCCGAGCTGGGCACCGTCACCGCCCAGGCCCAGCCGGGCAACGACAAGCCGCGCATCTTCCGGGCCCCGGCCTCGCAGGCGCTGGTGAACCGGATGGGCTTCAACAACCACGGCGCCCACGCCCTGGCCAACCGGCTGGCCGTCGCCGGCGTGTACCGCGGCAACGGGCGCGCCGGCATTCCGCTGGGCATCAGCCTCGGCAAGACCAAGGTGGTCGAGGTCGAGGATGCCGTGGCCGACTACCTGACCTCCTTCGACGCGGTGCACCCGCACGCCGACTACATCGCTGTGAACGTGTCGAGCCCGAACACCCCCGGCCTGCGCTCCCTGCAGGACGGGGGAGCGCTGGCCGACCTCCTCGGCGCGCTCACCGCCCGTGCCCGGCAGTTCAACCCGACCAACCCCGTCCCGATCCTCGTCAAGGTCGCCCCCGACCTCACCGTCGAGCAGGTGGACGAGGTGCTCGCCGCGGCCACCGACACCGGGGTGTCGGGCATTATCGCCACCAACACGACGCTGTCGCGCGAGGGCCTCGCCGCCCCCGACCGGCATCTGGCCGAGGAGGCCGGGGGGCTGTCCGGCCGGCCGCTCAGCGCCCGGGCCCGCGAGGTGGTCGCGTACGTCGCCGCCCACACCGACCTGCCCGTCATCGGCTCCGGTGGGGTGATGACCACCGAGGACGCGAAACGGCTTGTGGATTCGGGGGCGAGCCTGGTCCAGCTCTACACTGGCTTCATCTACGCGGGCCCCGCCCTGATCGCGGCCATCAACGAGGAGGTCGGGTGAGCACCTATCGCCAACGGCTCAAGGCCGTCACCGCCGAGCGGGGGAACCTCTGCGTCGGCATCGACCCCCACCCCACGCTGCTCTCGGCGTGGGGGCTGCCCCTCACGGCGTCCGGCCTCGAGGACTACTGCCGCACCATCGTGGACGCCCTGGGCCACACCGTCGCGGTGTTCAAGCCCCAGCTGGCCTTCTTCGAGGTGTACGGCTCCGCGGGATTCGCGGTGCTGGAGCGGCTCGTCGCGGCGATTCGCGAGGCCGGCGCCCTGTCCATCATGGACGCCAAGCGCGGCGACATCGGCTCTACGATGCAGGCGTACGCCGAGGCCTTCCTGGCCCCCGACTCGCCGCTGGCCGGCGACGCCGTGACCCTGTCCCCGTACCTGGGCTTCGAGTCGCTGATGCCGGCCTACGAACGGGCCATCGCGTTCGACAAGGGCGTGTACGTGCTGGCGCGGACGTCCAACCCCGAGGGGGGCCAGGTGCAGTTGGCGCTGGGGGAGGACGGCTCGGTCGCGCAGACGATCATCGACTCCGCGCGGGAGCTGAACACGCGGGCCCGGACGCGGGCGATCGGCCTGGTGGTGGGCGGGACCCACACCTCGCTTGCCTGCGACGTGTCGGACTTCAACGGATCCATCCTCGTTCCCGGCATCGGCGCGCAGGGCGGGCGCATGGAGGACCTGCCCGCCCTGTTCGGCGCGGCCTACGACAACGTGCTGCCCATGGTCGGCCGGGGGGTGCTCCAGGCGGGGCCGGACGCGACGGCGCTTCGGCAACGAGTTTCGACGTTCCTCCCGTCGTGAAGCTACGATTCGGGGAAGATCAACGGCTGGTTTGCCCCCAACAGGTCAGCGCCGTGAACCCCGCAGAACAGGTAGGGAGACCGAAGTGTCCATTCCACAGTTGACGACCGAGCAGCTCCAAGCTGCTCGAGCCGCCGCCACCCAGGCCCGGCGGGAGCGCGCTGAATTGAAGGCCAAGGTGCGCACCGGCGCCTACTCGCTCGCGCAGGCGCTCGACGTGGCCCAGGCCGACGACGTGCTCGCCCACGTCAAGGTCGTGGATCTGCTCAAGTCGCTCCCGCGGGTGGGCGAGAAGCGTGCCACCGCGGTGATGGAGAAGCTCGACATCGCGTCGAACCGCCGCATCCGTGGCCTCGGCCGCCACCAGGTCGCCGGCCTCAAGGCCGAGTTCAAATGACCCACGGCATCACGGTGATCTCCGGCCCCGCGGGGGTGGGCAAGGGCACCGTGGTGCAGTTGTTGCGCCAGGCGCACCCCGAGGTGTGGGTGTCGCTGTCCGCCACGACGCGTCCGCCCCGGCCCGGTGAGGTGGATGGGCAGCACTACGTGTTCCTCTCCGACGAGGAGTTCGACCACCTCATCGACACCGATGGGCTGCTCGAGTGGGCGGTCGTCCACGGCCGGCACCGGTACGGCACGCCGGCGGCCCCGGTCCAGGAGGCGGCCGCTGCCGGCCGCCCGGTCATCCTCGAGATCGACCTGCAGGGCGCGCGGCAGGTCCGCGAGCGCCTGCCCGACGCGCACTTCATCTTCCTGTCACCGCCCGACTGGACGACGCTCGTCGGGCGCCTCGAGGGCAGGGGGACCGAATCATCCGACCAGGTCGCCCGGCGCCTGGAGACGGCCCGGGTCGAGCTCGCGGCCGCCGAGGAGTTCGACGAGGTGATCGTGAACGACCAGTTGGGCACCACACTGGACAAGCTGGTAAGCTTCTTGGGTTTGCAGCCCGCGATGTTCGCAAAGGATGGATGTTGAGCACCCACGTTCCTGAGGGGATCACGAATCCCCCGATCGACGACCTCCTGAGCAAGGTCGACTCCAAGTACCGCCTGGTCCTGTTCGCGGCCAAGCGCGCCCGCCAGATCAACGCCTACTACAGCCAGCTCGGTGAGGGCCTGCTCGAGAACGTGGGCCCGCTGGTGGACACCTCCGTGCAGGAGAAGCCGCTGACCATCGCGCTGCGGGAGATCAACGCCGACGTGCTCGAGGTCACCCAGATCGACCCCGAGGCCGAGGCGGCCGCGCGCGCCGAGGCCGAGGCCGACCCCGACTTCGGCCTGGACCCGTTCGACCCCGACGACCTGGCCTGAGCCGGCCGTCCGGTGCCCGGCGTGAGTCGCATCGTCCTCGGCGTGGCCGGAGGGATCGCCGCCTACAAGGCGTGTGAGGTCCTTCGGCGCCTCAGCGAATCCGGCCACACGGTCACCGTCGTTCCCACCCCGAACGCCCTGCAGTTCGTGGGGGAGACCACGTGGGCGGCGCTGTCCGGACGCGCCGTCGCCACGTCGGTCTTCGAGAACATCACCGAGGTCCCGCACGTCCGTCTCGGGCAGCAGGCCGACCTCGTGGTCGTCGCGCCGGCGACCGCCGACGTGCTCGCGCGCGCTGCGACCGGTCGTGCCGACGACCTGCTCACCAATGTGTTGCTGACCGCCACCTGCCCGGTGCTGATGGTCCCGGCCATGCACACCGAGATGTGGCTCCACCCGGCCACCCAGGCCAACGTCGCGACGCTGCGCGAGCGCGGCGTCCTCGTCATGGACCCGGCCGACGGCCGCCTCACCGGCGCCGACTCCGGGCCCGGGCGCCTGCCCGAGGCGTACGACATCGTTGCCGTCGCGGCGTCCGTGCTGGGTGACGAAACCACCGCCGACGCCGTGCGCGCCCGCGACCTCGCCGGCCTGCACGTGGTCGTGAGCGCCGGGGGCACCCACGAGGCGCTCGACCCGGTGCGCTTCCTGGGCAACAGCTCCTCGGGCCTGCAGGGCATCGCCCTGGCCCGCGCGGCGTCCCTGCGCGGGGCGCGCGTCACGCTGGTCGCCGGCAACGTCGTGCAGCCCCTGCCATCGGGCTGCACCGTGGTGCCCGTGACCTCGACCGCCGACCTCGCCGAGGCGATGCTCGCCCTGCGCGCCGAGGCCGACGCGATCGTCATGGCCGCCGCACCCGCCGACTTCACGCCGGTGGCGCCCGCCGACGGCAAGATCAAGAAGGACGGCACGGGCGGCCTGGTGCTGGAGCTCCGGCAGACCACCGACGTGCTCGCCACCCTGAGCGCCGACCGCCCCCGCGAGCAGGTGATCGTCGGGTTCGCCGCCGAGACCGCGGCCGACGAGGCCGACCTGCTGCGCCTGGGGCAGGAGAAGCTCGCGCGCAAGGGGTGCGACCTGCTCGTGCTCAACGACGTGTCGGGCGGAGCCGTCTTCGGCCGGCCCGACAACACGGTGACCATCATCGACGCCGGGGGCGTCGTGGGCGCCGCCAGCGGTGACAAGTCCGCCATCGCCCATCGCATCTGGGACGCCGTCGTGGCGACCAAGGAGGAAGCCAAGTGAGTCGGTTGTTCACGTCGGAGTCGGTCACCGAGGGCCACCCCGACAAGGTGGCGGACGCCGTCAGCGACGCCGTGCTCGACGCCCTGATGGCCTCCGACGTGGCGAGCCGCGTCGCCGTGGAGACCCTCGTCACCACCGGCACCGTCGTGGTCGCCGGCGAGGTCTCGACGACCGCCTACGCCGACATCTCGGGAATCGCCCGCGAGCGCATCCTCAAGATTGGCTACGACCGCGCCGAGGCGTCCTTCGACGGCAACAGCTGCGGCGTACTGGTGTCGCTGGGCAACCAGAGCCCCGACATCGCCCAGGGCGTGGACGCGGCCGAGGAGGTGCGCGACGGCGTGGCCCGCGACGACCTCGACCGCCAGGGCGCCGGCGACCAGGGCCTCATGTTCGGCTACGCCTGCCTGGACACCCCGACGCTGATGCCGCTGCCGATCGACATCGCCCACCGGCTGTCGGAGCGGCTCGCCCAGGTCCGCAAGAGCGGTGAGCTCGACTGGGTGCTGCCCGACGGCAAGACGCAGGTCACCATCGAGTACGACGGCGACGAGCCCGTCCGCGTGGACTCCGTGCTGGTCTCGACCCAGCACACGGTGTCGGCCTGGCGCGACGGCATCATCCGTGACGGCATCATCGAGCACGTGATCAACCCCGTGCTCGCGGGCTACGACATCGCCTCGGGCGACCGCACCATGCACGTCAACCCCACCGGCAAGTTCGAGATCGGCGGCCCGATGGGCGACGCAGGCGTGACGGGCCGCAAGATCATCGTCGACACCTACGGCGGCATGGCCCGCCACGGCGGTGGCGCCTTCTCCGGCAAGGACCCGTCCAAGGTCGACCGCTCCGGCGCGTACGCGATGCGCTGGGTCGCCAAGAACGTCGTGGCCGCCGGCCTGGCCGAGCGCTGCGAGGTGCAGGTGGCCTACGCCATCGGCCGAGCGCACCCGGTCGGCTTCCACACCGAGTGCTTCGGCACCGAGAAGGTGCCGGTGGAGCAGATCAACGAGGCCGTCCTGCAGGTGTTCGACCTGCGCCCGGCCGCGATCATCCGCGACCTCCAGCTCCTGCGCCCGATCTACTCGAAGATCACCAACTATGGCCACTTCGGGCGCGAGCTGCCCGAGATGACCTGGGAGCGCACCGACCGCGCCGAGGAGCTCGCCCGGGCCGTCCGCGGCTGAGTGTCTGCCGCGCCCCCTAGCATCGGGGGCATGGAGCAGGTGAGGGTCGCGCGCGTGGCGGTCGACATGCCGCTGCCACACCTCGACCGTGCCTTCGACTACGCGATCACCGATGAACAGGCCGGCGCCGTCCAGCCGGGCGTCCGGGTTCGCGTCCGCTTCGCCGGCAAGCTCCGCGACGCCTGGGTGCTCGAGGTCACCGACACCACCGAGGTCGAGAAGCTCGCCCCGCTGGAGCGCGTGGTCTCGCCCGAGGTCGTGCTGCCCGACGCCGTCGCACGGCTGGTCCGCGAGGTCGCCGACCACTGGGGCGGCACCTTCTCCGACGTGGCCCGCCTCGCCGTGCCCCCGCGCCACGCGGCCTCCGAGGCGGCGGCACGGCCCGAGCGGCCCGAGCCCACGGCGTCCGAGGCCTCGGGGGTGCTGGGCGGCTACCCGGGCGGCGAGCGCTACCTGGCCGGGCTGGCCGCCGGTGAGCCCCTGCGTGCCGCCTGGACCCCGGTGCCGGTCCACGGGGCCCCGGGCGACTGGGCCGGCGGGGTGCTGGACGCCGTGGCCGCCACCGTGGCCGCCGGCCGGGGGGCGATCGTCGTCGTCCCCGACGGCTCGGCGCTGGACGCGCTGGAGCCCCGGTGCACCGACCGGTTCGGGCAGGGCAGCTTCACGATCCTGACCGCCGACCTCGGCCCGGCGAAGCGGTACCGCAACTTCCTCGCCGCAGCCCGTGGCGACGTGCGCCTGGTCATCGGCACCCGTGCCGCCGTGTACGCGCCCGTGCACGGCCTCGGCCTCGTCGTGGTGTGGGACGAGGGCAACGACCTGCTGGCCGAGCCGCGGGCGCCATACCCGCACACCCGCGAGGTCGCCGCCCTGCGCGCCGGGCAGGAGCACTGCGGGCTGTTGCTGGCCGGGTACGGGCGCACGGCCGAGGTCCAGGCGCTCGTGGAGCGCGGCTGGGTGGTGCCCCTGGCCCACGACGCCCGCGAGGTGCGGCGCCTGGGC
>DUOQ01000329.1 GCA_012838755.1 Propionibacterium sp.
CAACGCCTCCTCGTCGAGGTCGTGGATGGGGTCGTGGTGCGGGCGTCCCTGCCCTGAGGCGCCGTCCACGCCGGGCGTCCCTGGCCTGATCGACCACCCACGCCGGCTCTCCCGGAAGGCGCCGGATGCTGGCGGCGTTTCCTGAGGCATCCGGCGCCCGTGCCCTCAGTTGGTGCTGCGACCGCCACCGTCGCGACGGAAGCGGCGGGCGTCCTCGAAACCTTCCCGGATCTTGTGGCCCAGGGCCCTGGTGTCCCACGCCGTGGCCCACCCCCAGTGGACGACCCACCAGTTGGCACGGCGGATCGCGTCGTCCCGGACGCGCTCGGCGCCGAACACCTTCTCGGGCGCCTGCCTCTTCGCCTCGAGGCGATCCCTGTACTTGGCCTCACCGTCCATCTCGCCCACCATCCCCTGGTCGGGCCAGCCGAAGTCGGAGCAACCCGCCCAGCCCTCGGGTCCGGCCACCTCGAACTGCAGCACCGGCTTGGGGAGGCCTGCCCGCTGGATGGTCACGCGGCTGATCGATTCGGCCACCGAGCCGGAGCGCCCGTCGGCGAAGGGCCTGGTCGGCCGCGGCGACAGCCCAGGCGAACTCGGCGGTGCGCGCCAGGTCGGCGGCCGTCCGGGCCAGGGAGGTGACGCGGACGCCGTCGACCTCGATCACGTCCTCGGCGGTCAACGGCACCACGTGGACGTGGTACCCCGAGCGCTTGCGCACCCGCGCCGGCGGCGCCACCGTCAGGTGCACCAGCTCCGGCACGGCGCCGTGGATCACGAGCCCGTGGATCACGGCGGCGGAGGCGTGCGACGCCACCACGCTGCCCTGCCGCGACATGATCGCCCGCACCCGGGCGATGTGGGCCTCGCGCGGAGCAAGGTCGCCCGCCCAGCGGAACACGCCGCGCGCCACCCGGACCAGCTCCCCCTCGGCCACGGCCTTCGCCACTCGATGGTCTGTCCACCCCTCAGCCGCGAGCTGAGCCGTGGTGCGCAAGATCGGAGCGTTCACGCCCCAGAGGTTTAGGCACCGGCTGTCACCGTCCCCAGCGGCTCAGCCCGACACCGATCTTCTCTTGCCCCGACCGGGGCAGGGGAGTACATTCCAGCCACCCAGCGCGCGAGGTGCCCCATGTATCGTGCTCGTCCCGTCCTGCTCGTCTGTGACGGATGTGGGCCCACCCGCCCCCGCATCCGGCCAGCACTCGTCGCCCTGCTCGCGCTCGTGTGCGCAGTGATCGCCGCCCCCGGCGCGGCCGCCGTCGACTGCGGGCCCGCCACGGGCTTCGTCGCCGACAAGCGCCCGCAGCGCGCCGTCGCCTACGTCGACGCCATCAACGCCCCCTTCGCCGACGACGCGTCCAAGCAGTGCACCGACGAGCGGGCCAAGGCGCTCGGAATCGTCCACGCGGCCGAGGCGCTGGCGGTCGAGGCCGAGCGGCTCGTGGGCGACGGGCAGAAGGACGCCGCCCGGAGGGAGGCCGAGGCCGCGAAGGAGCTGGACCTCGAGAACGAGCGGGCGCTCGGCGTCCTGTCCGCCCTGGATGCCAAGCCCACAGCGTTCTGGGAGCGGGTCACCACGGGTTGGGAGTCACTCCAGAAGAACGTCCTGACGCCCATGGCGACCCTGGCCCTGCCCGTGGCGGGCCTGATCGCCGGCCTGCTCCTCCTGGCCCGTCTCCTCGTCCTCGCGCGGCAGGACTGGCCCGGCCGCACGCAGGCCTCCTCCGCCCGGCGGGCCCTGGGCGCGGGGTGGGCTCTGGTGGCGCTGGCGTCCGTCGGTCTGGTCGCGCTCACGGTGGGGGCGATGTCGGCGGCGACGGGGCCGCTGCTCGGCGTGCTGGTGGCCA
>DUOQ01000330.1 GCA_012838755.1 Propionibacterium sp.
GCCACGACCAGCAGAGCGGACCGACGTGCCGCCGGCTCCAGCGCCTGAAACCGTCTGGCGACGGATCTTGTAGAACACCGACCGACTGATCTGGTGCCGCTCTCAGAAAGCGCGTTACCGCACCCCGCTCGGCATCATGGGGCCAGTTCGCGACTGCCCACCGCACGTCCGCGGGCACGTGGTTGAAGTCCATGCCCGATCGAATAACCGGACCGAGTGCCCACGATGTCGTGAGACACAGTGTGCACGATGTCGCGAGACAGAACCGTCCACGATGTCGTGGGCTTCACAAATGAACGCCTCTTGCACCGTTACAGCGACAGTCCCGCTCACCGCTCTGGCCCAGCCATACGTTGGCCAACGAGCCCCAGTGCGAGGGCGGGTTGGATTCGGATTCGGTCGCGGGTGAGCGCGAGTCCGTGGGTCGTCTCATACTGCTGCTGCTTGATGCCTAACCCGCTCGTGATGTGGCGGGCTGCCGCGGCTTGATGTTTGGCGGCTTGCTGGCTGGTTTCGGCGAGGTCGATGGCTTCGGGTGTGGATCTCGTGAGGATGTGCCAGTCGACAGGCACCCCCACGGCTGGAGCGCCGTCGGGTTGCGGCACCCATCGGATGCGGTAGAAGTCCGGGTCCATCTCGCGGGCCTTGGCGGTATCGATCCAGAGGCGTCCTTGGCCGATGGCCAGGTCCCGGATGGTCTTGTTGAGGGCCTCGCCCACCCACGCCGCGCGGTGGGCAAGGGTGTAGGCGAGGGTGTCGAGGTGATCGACCGTGTGGAGCTGACGCAGGTGTTCGGGTTCGTGCCAGCCTGACGGTCCCCGTAGGTCGGCTGCGACGTAGCTGCGGAGCTCGCGGGAAGCGCTGATGTAGTCACGGGCGCGGGGTCCGCCCATGCGGATGTCTGTCGGCCATTCGGCGATCTTCTTCCAGCCGGCGATGCCACCCATGAGTTCTTCCGTGACTCGCTGGTCTCCCGCTGGGGTGCCGGCGCGGGTGATGTGACCGGTGGCTGCGGTGAGGATGGCCATATCTGAGGCGAGCATGGCCAGCGTCCCGCTGGTGACCATGCGTCGGAAGAGCGCCTGCTCGGCCTCGTCTGCCCAGCGGGCAAGCGCGCCCAGCAGGGATGGTTCGTCGATGGGGGTGGCGCTGATGTGGTCCAGACCGCCGCGGCGGGTCTCGGGGTCGGATTGGGCCTCGTACTGGCACAGGGCGACGACGTGACGGATCGATCGGGCGAAACGGCTGGCGGGCGCGTGGTTAGCCTCGAGGCGACGGAGGGTCCATTGCCCGATCGCATAGGTGGCGGCCAGCAGGTTGCTCTGCAGCCCGGACGCGCCGGGATCATCGCGGTCGCGCCATTGGTAGACGGGCGGGTACACCTTGGCGTTGGTGTAGAACCACTTCTCGGGGGCTTGGACTTGGAAGGGTGGCCGATTGGTGACCAGCAGGTCGGCGATGGCACCGACGATGAGGGTGGAGTCTTCGAGGCGTGGGTCGGGTGTGGTGGTGTTCCTGGTGGGGCCGTTCAGGGGACGCAGCATGGACAGGTAGTGGTCTCGTTGGGCCTCGCCGACGCCGTCGATGTCGTAGGGCAGGGCGCTCAGCGCTGCCTCGAGTCGGCTGCTGAGCGCGGACCATCCGGCGGCGAGGTGGGCGATCTCGGCCGGCTGGGGTGCTCCATTGGGGTCGAGGTCGTAGGCGGTCTTGTGGAGGCGGTCGAGCAATCGACCGATGGTGGCGGTCATGACGGCTGCCCGGCGAGCGCTTCGGTCAGCCAATCGCGGAGCTGCTCAGTGTCCGGGATCTGCTGCAGGAGCGCGTGGGCCTGCTCGACGCAGGCGCGCGGGGTGAGCGGTGCCACCGCGTCCCAGGGCGGAGAGGCCTCGACCATGTCTTCGAGGTCGACCTCGGCGTCGATGAGGGAGGCTTGGGCGAACTCGTCGGTGAACTCGCCGCTGGTGCGTGCCTGGCGGACCAGCCCGAGGACGATGGTGAGGGGGTCGGTCATCGTCCCACTCCCCTGCCCAGCTGGCTGGCACCCAGCGTCAGCTGCATTCGGTCGGGTTTCCTTGCCGTCGAGATTGCGGTGGTCTCGTGGTGGGCGGGGGCCGGGGTGGTGAGTCCTCGTTGGGCCAGGCGCGTGGCGAGCGCCTCGACGAGGTCGGCTCCCTGTTCGTCGACGTCGCGGACGGCGTGGTCGAGGGCCACGAGCAGCGAGGTTCGTAGCCGGACGACGAGGGGACGTTGGGCTTGGCGGACGGCATCGACGGCATGCGAGCTGTCCCCCAGGACGGTCTCGGTGTCCAAGGTGCTGAGCTGTTGGTTGATCGTCGTGTGGAGCTTGGCCAGCAGCGGCTGGTCGTCGAGCCAGTCGGGGTGAGCGTCGACCGAGCGGACGAGTGCGGCGACCTCGGCCGGGGGTGCCTGCCGGAGGAGGGCGGGGTTGTCGACGAACTCGGTCACCCAGTCCTGGTAGGAGTCGGGGTCGCGGCGTTCGGCGGCCTGTTCCTCGTGCTGGAGGTCCCGGGCGTCTTGCCGGGTGAGGGCGAGCATCGCGTAGCCGGCCTGGCTGATGCGGCTCATCGTGCGATTCCTCGCAGCTGCGCGGAGGGTTCCCACCCGGCGCCTTGGGTTCGGTCGAGGCCGGCGGCTCGGCTGCCTAGCTGGATGTGTTCGAAGGGTTCACCGAGTTCGGGGTCGGTGGTGATGAGGCCGCGTTCGGCGAGTCGGTTGGCGAACGCGGTCTGGATGGAGCTGCCGGTGCGGGCGACGTCCTGGTGTGCTTGGTCCAGAGCGGTGAGGACGCCGGCCCGGAAGGTGGCCAGGTCGGGGTTCTGGGCTTGACGGATGGTGTCGACTGCGTGGGCGCGGCTGCCCCGGACGACCTGGTGGTCGAAGTCGCCGAGCTGGTCGACGAAGTTGGCTCGTACCTGGTGGATGGTGCGGGGGTTGTCGACCCAGCCGGGGTGGGCGTCCAGGGTGCGTAGGAGGACGGCCACTTCGACGGGTGCGGCGGTGCGGAGCATGGTGGGGTCGTCGGCGAACTGGGCGACCCAGTGGTTGAACCGCATGGGGTCGGTGCGGGCGATGGCCTGTTCGGCTTGGTCCAGGTCGCTGGCATCCCTGCGTGCCAGGGCGATCATCATGTTTCTGGAGTCGTTGACGGCTGGCTGGGTCATGGTTCCCTCCCGAGGACTGGGTTCTCCTCGACAAGCAGCCGAACCGTCGTTGAGGGACACCCCTGGGAGGTGCTCTTTTGTGTTGGGTCAGCCGGCTGGCGGAGGGGCAGTCGCTGGTCGGAGTCGGTCGGAGCGGATCTGCATGAC
>DUOQ01000331.1 GCA_012838755.1 Propionibacterium sp.
GCCCACCTGCCGACGTTGGAGGCCGTGGCGGCGCGTGCCCGCGAGGCGGTCGAGGAGGAGCGGCGGCTCAGCCTCGCTGCAGCCGGTTCCTGACGTTCCAGTACTTGCGGCGGGCCAGGGCGGTGAAGCCGTGCTCGAGCAGGTCGTTCCCGACCTTGTCCACGCGGTGCTCGACCCGGTCGGCCTGCTCCTCGAGCCGCCCGACCCGCTCCTCGAGGGAGCCGAGCCGCGCGTGGAGGTGGTGGAACTCGCGCTGCAGGTAGCGGGTCAGGTAGGTCAGCTCACTCCCGCCCGGCCCGTCGGGCGCGACGGGCGCGTCCGGCTCGTGCGGGTGGACGTGGCGGTGGGCCAGCACCTCGTCGACGAGGCTCACCGTGTGGGGCGGGGAGGGGCGCAGGTGGAAGGCCCAGTTCTCCACCGGGGGGACGTCCTCGCGCAGCGGCCGCGCCGGCCCGTGCGCCCAACGGCGGTAGAGCAGCTGGATCGGGGTGAACGCGTTGGTCCGCAACAGGTCCGGCAGCGGCACCGGCGGCAGGTCGCACCACGGCGCCTCCTGATGGGTCTCCACGACGTGGGGGCCGTGGGCCTCCTCGTGGATCAGGTCGTAGCGCGTGATGACGCCCGCGTGGTCGGGGCGTTCGTCAAGGTGCGCCACCGTGCGCTGCAGGAACGGCGGCTCCCAGGTGTCATCGACGTCGTGGTAGGCCACGAACTCCCCCCGGGCGACCTCGGCCCCCGCGTCGGCGGTCGACTCCCGATCGTGCACGTCGGGGCGGTGCAGCACCTGCACCCGGTCGCGGAGGTCGTCCTCCAGGGTGCCCACGAACTGCTCGACGGGCGCCGCATCCCCCTCGACGACCAGGAGCAGCTCCCAGTCGGTGAAGGTCTGGGCAGCGACGTCGGCGACGGCCCGGCGCAGCAGGTGGGACCGGTCGCGCGTGCGCATGATGACGCTGACGCGCGGGTCGGGGGTGGCCACGTCAGCCCTCCCGGTGCAGCTTGTGGTTCGCGGCCTGGGCCCGGGGCCGGATGACGATCCGGTCGATGTTCACGTGGGCCGGACGCGTCGCGACCCAGCTGATGGCGTCGGCCACGTCCTCGGCGACGAGCGGGCCGGGGACCCCGGCGTAGACCGCGTCGGCCTTGGCCTGGTCGCCGTGGTAGCGGACGAGGGAGAACTCCTCGGTGTGGACCAGCCCCGGGGCAACCTCGCAGACCCGGACGGGCCGCCCGGACAACTCCAGGCGCAGGGCGCCCGCGACCATGCGCTCGCCGGCCTTGGCCGCGTTGTAGCCCGAGCCACCCTCGTAGGCGGCCTCGGCCGCGGTCGAGGTGACGAACACGACCGTGCCCTCGGCGGCCTCGATCGCGGGCAGGAGGGCGTTCGTGACCCGCCCCGCGCCGAGCACATTGGTCTCGAACATGGTCACCCACGCGTCGAAGTCGGCCTGGGCGAGCGTCTCGGTGCCCACGGCGCCCCCCGCGTTGTTGACCAGCAGGTCGCAGCGGCCACCGACCGCCTCGGCCAGGGCCGCCACGTCGTCGGGGTCGGTGATGTCGCAGGCGATCGCCTGCCCGCCGATCTCGGCGGCGAGCGGCTCCATGCGGTCGAGGCGGCGGGCGGCGCAGAACACCCGGTATCCGGCGGCGGCCAGGGCTCGGGCGGTGGCGGCGCCGATGCCGCTGGATGCCCCGGTGACGACGGCGATGGGCGTGGGCATGTCTCCTCCTTGGACGACGATGTCAGGCGAACGGCGCGGACGTGTGGCACCACCCTAGCGACGTGGGCGGGCCGCCAGTGCCAGCGGCAGGGTGAGCACGCACAGTGCTGCGGTCAGCCCCATCCCGACCCCGAACCCGGACGCCACCGCCACGGCCCCGACGGTGGCCGAGCCGATGGCCGTACCGGTGTCGAACCCGGCGTTCCAGACCGCGCTCGCCGCCCCCACCGCCCCGGGCCCGGCCGCCTCGAAGGCGCGCAGCATCGTGAGGTTCTGCAGGCCGCCGTAGCCGGCGCCGACCAGCGCGCAGGCCAGCAGCCAGGGCACGACCTGACTCGGCTCCACCGGGCCGCGGACCAGCCAGGCGACCGCGGCCAGGCCCACGACGGCCGTGATGACGAACGGCCACAGCAGGCGCCCCGACCCCACGCGGTCGGCGATGGCCCCCACCCGCCAACGGGTGAGGGCGGAGGTGGTGCTCATGGCGAGCAGCCCGATCGTGGCCAGCCAACCGACCGCGACCATCTGGGGCGCGAACGTGATCAGCGCGCCGCCGGCCAGGGTGATCGCGAGCAGCATCGCGCTCGGGGTGACGAGGGCCCCGACGGTCCGCCGGGGGAGGCGGCCCGGCTCGGCCGGGGCGGGGTGTGCCGGGTCGTGCATGCTGCGCACGGGCAGGTGGCGGGCGACCAGGTAGCAGGCCGGGATGCCGAGCAGCGAGAGACCGCTGACGACGAACACCGGCCAGAAGCCCCAGCTGTCGGCGACCCAGACGCCGGTCGGCATCAACGCGACGAGCGGGATCGAGATGGCCAGCGAGTACGCGCCGACCGCGGCGCCCCGGCGGTCGGGGGTGACCAGCAGGACCGCCGCGGCGCTGATCGCCACGGTCAGGATGCCGAACCCCACCCCGCGGATGGCCGACAGCACCAGCACCGGGCCCAGGTCGGCGGTGACCCCGTGCAGCACGGCGGGCACCCCGAGCAGCACCATGGACGCCGCGAGCGCGTGTCCCCAGCCGATGCGGCGGATGAGCGCGGGCGTCGCGAACTGGGTCACGACCGTGGCCAGCAGCAGGACGAAGTTGACCAGGCCGGCTCCCGCGGAGTCCGCACCGCCCCGGACGACCCACAGGGGTGCCACGGGGAGCAGGGCCGCGTAGCCGCTGAACCCGGTCAGGGACGCCCAGGCGAGCGCGCGCATGCCGGGCACGTGCCAGATGCTCCCCGCTCGATGACCCATGGGGCCCGATGCTAGGCCGTTCGGGTGGGTCAGCCGCGACGGGTCCAGCGGGTCTGCAGGGCCCAGTGGGCGGCCGCCGCCATCGCGGCGCCCGCGACGAGGCCCCAGCCGATGTCGGCCAGGGCGGCAGGCCAGGTCATCCCCTTGACGATGGCCTTCCCGGTCAGGCTCCAGGTCGCGTAGGCCACGCCCCCGAACAGGGCGCCGTCGCGCAGGCGCTTGGCCAGGGGGCGGTCCTCGTCGGGGCGCACGGCCAGGTGCACCAGCGCGCAGGTGAACACGGGGTAGAACACCAGCGCGGGGACCGGGTCGAACGAGTCGGCCAGCAGGTGGGGGACCTCCGAGCGGTACAGCGGCAGCGCGACCTGGCTGATCCACACGGCGTCCATCGCGCCGAAGGCGACGGCGGCCGCGGCCACGGAGGCGATCCTGCGACGGGGCTTGTTCATGGGGTTCTCCTGGTGGTGTAGAGGGTTTCGATGTGGGTCGAGGCTGCGGACAGGAAGGCGTCCCGTTGCAGCTTGAGGGTGGGCGTGACGAAGGGGGAGGACGCCGTGGTGTCGGCGACCAGCGCTACGAAGGCGCGGGCCTGCTCGGCGCGGGAGACGGCGGCGTTGGCCC
>DUOQ01000036.1 GCA_012838755.1 Propionibacterium sp.
GGCGGCGGGTGGTACGACCGCGCGCTCACCCACGCCGACCCGGACGCCGTGCGCGGCACGCTGGTCGGCGACGGCGAGGTCGTGGACGCCGTGCCGGTGGAGCCGTGGGACCTCGCCGTCGACCTCGTGGTGACCCCCACCCGGACGATCGTGACCGGTGCGCTGGGCGTCCGGGTCGCGCGCGCGGAATAGGAGATGCGCCCCGCGACGTTAGGATGCGTGGTCGATCGAGGTTTCGTACGAGGAGTCACCATGCCCACCTACCAGTACCGGTGCGCCGATTGCGGCCGTGAGCTCGAGGTCGTCCAGAAGTTCACCGACGCCTCGCTGACCGAGTGCCCCTCCTGCGACGGCAGCCTGCGCAAGGTGTTCAACGCCGTCGGCGTGGTCTTCAAGGGGTCGGGCTTCTACGCGACCGACAACCGCACCAAGGGCAAGTCCGCCGCGCCGAAGCCGGCCGAGAAGGCCGCCGACAAGCCGGCCCCCACCTCGACCACCAGCAAGGAGCCGGCGGCCTGATCCGGGCCCGAACGGCGCCGTGACAGGCGCCGCCTATACCTCTCGGGCGTGAAGAAACGCCCGTTCCCGCCCGCCCTGCGCCGCTCCCTGTACCTGCGGCGTCGCCCCCTGGCCGCCGCCAGCGCCTTCCTGGCCGTGCTGGCCGCCCTGCTCGTCCTCTCCCCCGGCGCGGAGGAACGGGTGACCGTGTACGCAGCCCGCACGAACCTGCCCGCGGGCACCGTGCTCGCCGAGGAACACCTCGCCCCGCTCGACCTCCCACCCGAGGCAGTGCCCGAGGGCGCGGCGGTGGCGCCGGGGGATGTCGTGGGGCGGACGCTGGCCGGGTCCGTGTCGGCCCGGTCGGCCCTGACCGCGGCGTCGGTGTCCGGGGCACAGAGGCTGGCCTCGCCCGGCCACGTCGTCCTCGCGCTCCCCGTGGCCGACGAAGCGATCGCCGGGCTCGTGCGACCGGGGGTCCTGATCGACGTGATCGATGCCGCCGGGGAGGTGCTGGCGTCCGGGATCCCGGTGCTGTCGCCGCCCGACACGCCGAGCGGTGGCAACCTCTCCTTGGGCGGTCCGTCACGGTCCGTCCTGGTCGAGGTTCCCGAGCCCGTGGCCGCGAGGCTCGCTTCACAAGGCCTTTCGACTGTGACCATCGTGGTGCGCTGATCGCGGGCGGGTCGCCCGGGAGGGGACGGGGAGGCCTCCCTCCAACCTTCCTAGTCTACAGGCTGGGTTTCTTCGCCGCAGCGATTTCGTTACACTTCTCGGGCGCGGTAGCCCCACGCCCCGATCAGGGCACTACCCGCCACCTGAGAGGGAAACAGTTTTATGAAGGGTTTCAAGGACTTCTTGATGCAGGGCAACCTCATCGAGCTGGCCACCGCCGTGATCATGGCGGGCGCCTTCGGTAAGGTCGTCGAGGCCTTCACCAAGATCATCATGGACCTCATCGCCAAGCTGGCCGGCGGCGAGCCCAACTTCGACACCGTCGCGGTCGGCGGCGTCAACATCGGCGTGTTCATCACCGCCCTGATCTCGTTCGTCATGATCGCGGCCGTCGTCTACTTCATGGTCATCAAGCCGTACCAGGCCCTCAAGGAGGCCGCGGACGCGCGCCTCAAGGCCGACACGGACGCCGAGGCCCCGGCCCCGACGACCGACGAGCTGCTCGCCGAGATCCGCGACCTGCTCAAGACCCGCGCCTGAGTCAGTCACTCACGCAGCCTGCGACGGGCCCCAGCCAGACGGCTGGGGCCCGTTCTGCGTGCAGGGAGGGTCAGGCCTGCCCGAAGTGGGGGGGCACGTCGGCCATCAGGCGACGCTCGTCGGCGTCCAGTCGCGTGCGGCGCGAGGGCGGGAGCACGGTGAGGGCCTCGAGGCCGTAGTGTGCCCGGGCTCCCCCGATCGCCGCGTACAGCTGGGCCACGCCCAGGCCCACGCGCAGGTCGTCGGGGAGGGGGTGGGGCCACGGCTCGACCCCGGCGACGGCGCGCGCGTGGTCACCGAGGCGGTCCGCATCCCACCCGTGGTCGGCGAGATCGCGCACGAGCCGGTCCAGTTCGGGGGAAGCCTGGTCGCCAAGGTCGAGGTCCACCCCGGTCAGCGCATAGGCGATCGCGCGGTGCCAGCCACTCACCGGGTGCCGAGCACCTCGACGTCCACGGTGCGGGGCTCGCCCTCGTCGGTCAGGTGCGCGTCCCCCACCACTGTGACCGGGTCGGCGAACGTCCAGTCGCCCTGGACCGTGAGCGATTGCGCCTCGCGCAGCGAGGGGACGTATTCCACACGCGCGTCGAAGTCGGGCAGGAGCCCGTAGAAGCGCTTGTCGAGGTCGATGCCGGGTAGCCGCTCGGTGGTGGCCACCAGGCGTGCGTCCCCGTCGAGCGCGAAGGCGTCGGAGCGGACCAGCATGAGCTCGTTGGTGGTCTTCACGGGAAGGAAGCGGTCACGCTCGACCGCGATCGCCTGCGCCCCGGGGAACACCTCGACCGCCGCGCCCATCGCGGTCTCCATCTGGATGACCGGGGTCGACGACGGGTCGCTGGGGTCGACGGTCTTCATGTTGCGGATCAGCGGCAGGCCCAGCACGTTGCGACGCTCGACCATCAGCCGCTTGAGGGCGGGCAGGTCGATCCACAGGTTGTTGGCGTGGAAGTACGGGTGCCGGTCCTCGTCGGTGAAGAACTCCATCTCCTCCGGCGCGGTCTGGGCGGTGTCGCGCAGGATCAGTTGCCCGTCCGCCTTGCGGATGGCGAGGTGGCCACCCTTCCGGTCGTTGGGGGTCCGCGGGCAGATCTCGGCGGCGTACGGCGCACCCGACTGGGCGAACCAGCCGGCAAGGGTCGCGTTCGGGCCGGCACCCAGGTTGTCACCGTTGGCGATGCTGACGTGGCGGAAGCCCTCGTGCAGGAGCTGGTCGAGCAGGCCGGTCCCCACGAGCGCGGTGTAGACGTCACCGTGGCCGGGCGGGCACCACTCAAGGTCGGGGTCGGCCGGCCACTCGACGGGCTCGTGCCCGTCGACGGTGAGCTTCGGCTCGAAGCCCTGCAGGAAGTCGATGGGCAGGTTGCCGACCGGCAGCTCGTCGTAGGCGCTCAGGTGCTCGAGCGTCGCCTCGCGGGTGCGGAAGCTGTTCATGAACAGCAGGGGCAGTCGGGCGTCGTAGCGCTCGCGGGCGTGCAACACCTGGGAGACGAGGATGTCGAGGAAGGTCTTTCGCCCACGCACGGGGAGCAGGGTCTTCGGACCGTCGAGCCCCATGGAGGTGCCGAGGCCGCCGTTGAGCTTGATCATCACGGTCTTGGCGAGGGCGTCGCGCGCGACGTCCGGGTCCACGTCCACCGCGCCGAGGCGGGGCGGGTCGGTCAGCGGCTCGATGTCGTCCTCGCGGATGAAGCCGCCATCCGCGGAGTCGAGCTGCTGGTGGTAGTGGGTGAACACATCGATGGCTGCATCGGTTGCACCGGCGTCGGCCATCTTCTGGCGGGCGCGTTCCAGGCCTGTGGTCATGACCTCGACTCTATCCGGGGCAGAGGAGGCGCAGCACAGCGGGCTGCCCGCGGAAGGTCTGGAAAAAGTAAGGGAGAGCGACGCCGGTCGAAGGGCTAAGAAGCCGTCTACCCACCCCCAGGAGACATCAACTACCTGGCGTCGCTCTCGCGTTCTCAACTATAGACCAGATCGGCCGAAAGGCCACCCACAGTTCACCCAATTCGGTCACTGTCCGGGTAAACGGACGGCTAACTCTTCAAGTTCTCCCGGTGAACGGAGTGCCCGGTGCCCCTACCCCGTAGGGTATCTGGACGCCGGGGCGATCGGGCCCCGGACCCCGGCACCCAACGCCCTACAATGGCCGGGCTGGCCTCGTAGCTCAGGGGATAGAGCAGTGGTTTCCTAAACCATGTGTCGCAAGTTCGAATCTTGCCGGGGCCGCCAGTCCGAA
>DUOQ01000037.1 GCA_012838755.1 Propionibacterium sp.
GGCCGGGGGCGTCCCGGCGGTGGCGGCGGTGGTGGCCCGCGTCCCGGCATGGGTGGTCCCGCGCCGATGGGCGGCGGTGGCCGCGGTCGTGGTGGTCGCGCCGGCAGCACCCAGGGTGCGTTCGGTCGTGGGGGAGGCCCCGCGCGCCGTGGTCGGAAGAGCAAGAAGGCGCGTCGCGCAGAGTTCGACCAGATGGAGGCCCCGACGATCGGTGGCGTGCGCATCCGGCAGGGTGACGGCCAGACGGTCCGCCTCCGTCGTGGCGCCTCGTTGACCGACCTGGCCGAGAAGATCGGCGTCGAGCCGGCATCGTTGGTGCAGGTGCTGTTCCACCTGGGCGAGATGGTCAACGCCACGCAGTCCGTGGCCGACGACACCCTCCAGGTGCTCGGTGCCGAGCTGAACTACGCCATCGAGGTCGTCTCCCCCGAGGACGAGGACCGCGAGCTGCTCGAGTCCTTCGACATCGAGTTCGGCGAGGACTTCGGCGACGAGGAGGACCTCGAGTCGCGTCCGCCGGTCGTCACGGTCATGGGTCACGTCGACCATGGCAAGACGAAGCTGCTGGACGCGCTGCGCCACGCCAACGTAGTGGCCGGGGAGGCCGGTGGCATCACCCAGGCCATCGGTGCGTACCAGGTCGCCACGGAGGTCTCCGACGAGGAACGCCGGATCACCCTGATCGACACCCCCGGTCACGAGGCGTTCACCGCCATGCGTGCCCGTGGCGCCAAGTCGACCGACATCGCCATCCTGGTGGTCGCGGCCGACGACGGTGTGATGCCCCAGACGATCGAGGCGCTCAACCACGCCAAGGCGGCCGACGTGCCGGTCGTGGTGGCGGTCAACAAGATCGACAAGGAGACGGCGGACCCGGTCAAGGTGCGCGGTGAGCTCACCGAGTACGGCCTGATCCCCGAGGAGTACGGCGGCGACACCATGTTCGTCGACGTCTCCGCGGTCACCCGTGAGGGCCTGGACTCGCTGCTCGAGGCCGTCGTCCTCACCGCCGACGCGGCGCTCGACCTTCGTGCCAACCCCGACATGCCCGCCCAGGGCGTGGCGATCGAGGCGCACCTCGACAAGGGTCGCGGTCCCGTCGCGACCGTCCTGGTGCACCGCGGCACGCTGCGGACCGGCGACTCGATCGTCGCCGGCTCGGCCCACGGCCGCGTCCGCGCGATGATCACCGACACCGGCGAGACCGTCGACGAGGCCCTGCCCTCGATGCCGGTCCAGGTGCTCGGCCTCACGTCGGTCCCCGGTGCTGGTGACAACTTCCTGGTCGTCGACGACGACCGGATGGCCCGCCAGATCGCCGACAAGCGCGAGGCACGCCAGCGTGCGGCCCTGCTCGCCAAGACGACTCGTCGCAAGACGCTCGACCAGCTGTTCGAGCAGCTCGAGAAGGGCGAGACGCAGGAGCTCAAGCTCATCCTCAAGGGCGACTCGGCCGGTTCGGTCGAGGCGCTGGAGGACTCGCTGGCCAAGATCGAGGTGGACGACGAGGTGTCGCTGCGCGTCATCGACCGCGGTGTCGGTGCCATCACCGAGACCAACGTGTCGCTGGCTGCGGCGTCCGACGCCGTGATCATCGGCTACAACGTCCGTGCCCAGGGCAAGGCCACGCAGATGGCCGACTCCGAGGGTGTCGACATCCGCTACTACTCGGTCATCTACGCCGCGATCGACGAGGTGGAGGCGGCCCTCAAGGGCATGCTCAAGCCGATCTTCGAGGAGAAGACGATGGGGCAGGCGGAGATCCGCGAGATCTTCAGGAGCTCCAAGTTCGGCACGATCGCCGGTTGCATGGTGCTCGAGGGCCACATGCGACGCAACGCCAAGGCCCGCCTCATCCGCGACGGCGTGGTCATCACCGAGACGTCCATCGCGTCCCTGCGGCGCGAGAAGGACGACGTCACCGACGTCCGCGAAGGGTTCGAGTGTGGTCTCACGCTCCACAACTTCAACGACATCAAGCACGGTGACATTGTCGAGACGTTCGAGATGGTGGAGAAGCCGCGCGACTGAGGTCGCCACGTGAGGGGCGGGGCCTGCAGTGCGGGCCCCGCCCCTCCGGCATCCCCGGACTGTGCGCGCGGTGGCGCGCAGGGCGCCGGTGCCGGACGCCGCGGGTCCGGCGTTTCACCGTCGGCCGTGCTCCCACTCTGATGCACCTGTGCATCAGAGTGGGAGCGACGCGACACGCAGCGTGCGGCGCGTGGCTCCGGTGCCCCGGTGCGGTCGGCGCCGCACTAAACTGCAGGTTCCGTTCGAGAAGAGAGGACCCGACCATGGGGAACCCCCGGTACATCAAGGTTGCCGAGCAGATCAAGGTGATCGTCGCGGAACTCATCGAGCGGCGCATCAAGGACCCCCGCCTCGGCGACTTCGTCACCGTGACCGACGTGCGCCTCACCGGCGACGGCCGCGAGGCCACCGTGTTCTACACGGTCTTGGGCGGCGAGGAGGAGCGCGCCGGCACCGCCGCGGCGCTCGCGTCGGCCAACGGCATGATCCGTTCCACGGTCGGCAAGCAGCTCGGCATGAAGTTCAGCCCGACCATCGCGTTCGTCCTGGACGCCGTCCCCGAGGCCGCCGCCGAGATGGAGGCCCTTCTGGCGAAGGCGCGCGCCTCCGACGCCGACCTGGCCGCCCGCTCGGCGGGGGCCACGTACGCCGGCGAGGCCGACCCGTACCACAAGCCGCACGCGGACGACGAACTCGACGACGACGCCGACGAGGCCTGACCCCGTGGCCGAACCCGCACTGCTGGTCGTGGACAAGCCCGGCGGCATCACCAGCCACCAGGTCGTCGCGCGGGCCCGGCGGGCGCTCGGCACGAAGAAGGTCGGCCACGCCGGCACGCTCGACCCGATGGCGACGGGCGTGCTCGTTCTCGGGGTCGAGAAGGGCACGCGCCTGCTCGGGCACCTGCTGCTGACCACGAAGACCTACGAGGCGACGATCCGGCTCGGCCAGGCCACCAACACCGACGACGCCGACGGGGAGGTCACCGCGTCCGTGGGCGCGCCCCTCGCGGCCGTCGGGCCGCGCCTGCAGGCGTCCGTGGGAGCGCTGACGGGCACGATCAGCCAGGTCCCGTCGACGGTGTCGGCGATCAAGGTCGGTGGCCAGCGCGCCTACGCTCTGGCGCGCAAGGGCGAGGATGTCCAGCTGGCCGCCCGCGAGGTGACGGTCTCGCGCTTCGACGTGCTGGACGTGCGCGCGACCGAGGCCGGGGGCGACCCGGTGGTGGACCTCGACGTCGTCGTGGACTGCTCGTCGGGCACCTACATCCGGGCCCTGGCACGTGACCTGGGCGCCGCGCTCGGCGTGGGCGGGCACCTGACCGCCCTGCGACGCACGCGGGTGGGCCCGTTCGGGCTCGAGCACGCGACGTGGGACGCCCAGCTGCCCGACCTGGCGCCGGGGGAGCTGTTCGACGTCCGGGCGTTCCCGCTGGCCGACATCGCCCCCCTGGCGTTCGCCACGGTCGAGGTGGACGCCGACGCCGCCCGCGACGTCGGCTACGGCCGCCCCTTGGGGATCACAGTGGCCGCCGACCCCACGGCGCTGGTCCACGACGGCCGGCTGCTGGCCCTCTACCGCCCGGCCGAGGGCGGCTGTGTGCCGGTCGCGGTCCTCGTGTAGCGGGTTCGCGTTGTAGGGTGGCCGGGCAGTCGAGGGAGAGGAACGTCGTTGACCGGGTCCGTGGTGGTGATCGGCAACTTCGATGGCGTGCACCCCGGGCACCAGGAGGTCCTGGCCGCCGCGCGCCGGGAGGAGCCCGGCGTCCCCCTCGTCGTCGTGACGTTCTGGCCGCACCCGGCGTCCGTGGTGCGCCCCGGTGGCGGACCCAAGCTGCTGACCAGCCTCGAGGACCGCGTGGCCCTGCTGCGCCGGGCCGGGGCCGACGAGGTGCGCGTGATCGACTTCACCCCCGAGCTGTCCCGCCTGTCACCGGCCCGGTTCGTCGACGAGTTCGTGGTGCCCCTGGACCCGGTGCGCGTCGTGGTGGGGGAGAACTTCCGCTTCGGCCACAAGGCCAGCGGCACCGTCGAGACCCTCACCGAGCTGGGCCGGGGGCGCTTCGCCGTGACCGGCCTGCCGCTGTACCACGTGGGGGACGAGGAGACGTGCAGCTCGAACGTCCGGCTCGCCCTGGAGGCGGGCGACGTGAGCCACGCCGCCGAGCTGCTCGCCCGGCCGTTCCGGTTCCGCGGGGTCGTCAAGCACGGCGACAAGCGGGGGCGTGAGCTGGGCTTCCCGACCGCGAACCTGCCGGTGCCCAACGCGTACGCCTGCCCCGCCGACGGCGTCTACGCCGGGTGGGTCACCCGCCTCGACGGGTGCGACGCGCACGGCCGGCTCCTGCCCGACGGCGAGGAACCGCCCACCTGGCCGGCCGCGATCTCGGTGGGCTCGAACCCCACCTTCGACGGCGCCGACCGGCGGGTGGAGAGCTTCGTGCTCGACCGCGACGACCTCGAGCTGTACGACGCGCCCATCGCGGTGGACTTCTGCTCCCGCATCCGGGGTCAGGTGAAGTTCGGCGGCATCGACGAGCTCGTCACGCAGATGGACGCCGATGTGGCCGCCGTCCGCGTGGCGCTGGCCGGGCACCCCTGCTCCTGACCCGTCACCGCCGCAGGCGCCCCACGACGCACGAGGGCCCCACCCGGAACAACAGGGTGGGGCCCTCGCGGTGTCCGTGGGTCAGCGCACCAGCAGCGACTTGCGGAAGATCGCCTCGATGGGGTCGTCGGTGCCGGCGCCCTCGCCATCGATGACGGACAGGTTGATCGCGCTGCGGTGGTCGCCGGTCGGCGTGTAGCCCAGGCCGACGTACATCGGGATGGCCGCGGGGTTGTCGGGCGTCACGCCGAGGAAGACCTCCTCGTAGCCGAGCTCGCGGGCCAGCTCCTCGAGGTGCTGGGTCATCGCGGCGCCCAGGCCCTGGCGGCGGGCGCTGGGGAAGACCCACAGCAGCTTCATCTCGGGCACCAGCGGGGTGCCGTCGTCGTCGCGGGTGTCGAGGATGACGCGGCCACCAATCTTGCCGTCGACCAGGCCGACGACCACGTAGTAGCCGCCCTCCTCCTGCTGCTGGAGGTAGGACGCGGACAGCCCCTTGGTCTTGTCGGTCTCGTTCGCCTCGAGCTCGGGCAGGTCCTCAGCGGTTGCAAGCCTCGTTTCGATCGTCTTCGCCTTGGGTGCCTCGGTCATCTGCGTCTCCTCGTGTGCCTGCGCCGGTCGCGCCCTCTAAGTCTTGCGGATGCTTCCGGAAACGCAAGTCCGTCTTACCCGCCGGGAGGTGGTGGCCATCGCTCGCCGGACGTGCTCTGGGTGGATACCTTCGGGGGGACGGCGCGCCACCCGACCGGGTGACGCGCCGCCCTCGTGGTGGCCCGGTGGGCCTAGGAGAGTTCCTTGATGCTGTGCACGACGTCGGCGATGGCCTGCTGGGCCGAGCCGTACAGCATCGAGGTGTTGTCGGCGTAGAACAGGGCGTTCTCGATACCCGAGTAGCCGGCGCCGCGTCCACGCTTGATGACGATGCACTGGCGGGCCTTGTCGGCGTCCAGGATGGGCATGCCGTAGATCGGGCTCGACTTGTCCGTGCGGGCGACGGGGTTGACCACGTCGTTGGCGCCAATGACCAAGGCCACGTCGCACATCGGGAAGTCGGAGTTGATCTCCTCCAGGTCGAAGATCTGGTCGTACGGGACGCCGGCCTCGGCCAGCAGAACGTTCATGTGGCCGGGCATGCGACCGGCGACCGGGTGGATCGCGAACTTGACCTCGACGCCCTCGGCCTCGAGGAGCTTCGTCATCTCGTACACCTTGTGCTGCGCACCGGCGACGGCCATGCCGTAGCCCGGGACGATGAAGACGCTCTCGGCGTACCGCATCATCGCCGCGGCGTCCATGGCGTTGACCTCCTTCATGGAGCCCTCCATGCCGCCACCGGCCTGGGCCTCGCCCGTGATCGGGGCGAACAGGACGTTGGTCAGCGGGCGGTTCATGGCCTTGGCCATCAGCATGGTCAGCAGGGTGCCGGCCGCGCCGACCACGATGCCGGCGATGATGAGGGCCGGGTTGCCGAGCACATAGCCCTCGAGGCCCACGGCCACGCCGGTGAAGGCGTTGAGCAGCGAGATGACCACGGGCATGTCGGCGCCACCGATCGGGGAGGTCAGCGCGAAGCCGAGGATCAGCGACATGACGAAGAAGGCGATGACCAGCCATGGGTTGGGGCCGAACACCACGATGGCGATGCCCAGGCCCAGGGTGACCAGCGAGTGCATCACGTTGCCGAAGTTCTGCACCGGCCAGCGCACGGCCTTCTTCATGACGCCCTGCAGCTTGGCCCAGGCCAGGATCGACCCGGAGAACGCGACCGACCCGATGAAGGCGCCGAGCATGGCCAGCACGGCGTGCACGCCGGTCGGGGGGACGTCGCGCGTGAACTCGACCGCGGCGATGAGCGCGGCGGCGCCACCACCCATGCCGTTGTACATGGCGACCATCTGCGGCATGTCGGTCATCTTGACGATCTTGCCCAGCCAAGCGGCGCCGGCGGTGCCCAGCACGAGCGCCACGACGACGAGGATGAGGTTGATGCGCTTGTCGGCGGCGAAGTAGGCCAGCCCGCCGTCCTCGCCGGGGATGAAGAAGGTGGCCAGTGTGGCGAGCACCATGCCCACCCCGGCCCACTTGATGCCGGCCGCGGCGGTCTTCGGCGAGCTCATCGCCTTCAGGCCGAAGATGAACAGCACGGCGGCGATGAGGTAGACGCCCCACAGGACCCAGGTCATGCCGCAGCCCCCTTCGAGGCCTTGGCGTCACCCTTGGCCGCGAACATGGCGAGCATGCGCTCTGTCACCACGTAGCCACCGGAGGCGTTGGCGGCACCGAGCAGCACCGCGAGGAAGCCCAGGATGAGCTGCAGCGGGGTCTCGGCGTGCACCAGGGCCCACATCGACCCCACCACGACGACGCCGTGGATGAAGTTCGAGCCCGACATCAGCGGGGTGTGCAGGATGACCGGCACGCGGCTGATCACCTCGTAGCCGACGAACGCGGCGAGGATGAAGATGTACAGGTACAACAGGTCCATCATGGCGATCAGGCCTCCTTGCCCTCGGCGTTGTCGGTGGTCGGTGCGGGGGCGGACGCCGCGGGTGCGGCGGGTGCGGTCGGCTCGGGCAGTCCCAGGACCTTGGCGACACCGGCGTGCACGACCCGGCCCCCGTGGGTGAGCGCCGTGCCGGCGATGACCTCGTCGGTCCAGTCGATGGTGAGCTGGCCGTCGTTGATCATCGGCGTAGTGAAGTTCAGCAGGTTCTTGGCGAACATCTCCGACGTGTGCACCGGCATCCGGCCCGGCAGGTTCGTGGGGCCCACGACCCGGGCGCTCCCGACCAGGAGGTCCTTGCCGGCGACCGTCCCCTCGACGTTGCCGCCGCCCTCGGCGGCCATGTCGACCACGATCGAGCCGGGCTTCATCGCCTCGACCATGGCGCGGGTCACGATGACCGGTGCCTTCTTGCCGGGCACGGCCGCCGTGGTGATGAGGATGTCGGCGTCGGCGACCGCCTTGGCCAGGGCCGCGCGCTGCTTGTCGATCTCCTCGGCGGTGAGCTCCCGGGCGTACCCGCCCTCGCCGGCCGCGCTCACGCCCGTGTCGACGAACTTGGCGCCCAGGCTCTCGACCTGCTCGCGGGTCTCGGGGCGCACGTCGTAGCCCTGCACCATGGCGCCCAGCCGCTTGGCGGTGGCGATGGCCTGCAGGCCGGCGACGCCGGCGCCGATCACCAGCACACGGCTGGGGCGGATGGTGCCGGCCGCGTAGGTGAGCATGGGGAAGAACTTGGGTGCCCGGGCGGCCGCGATCAGCACGCACTGGTACCCGGACGCCGAGCCCTGGCTGGACAGGATGTCCATCGACTGCGCCCGCGAGATGCGGGGCAGCAGCTCCATGGCGAACGCCGTGATGCCCTGGGCGGCCAGGGCATTGGCGTGGTCGACCCCGGCGTACGGGGTGAGCAGGCCCATGAGCACCTGCCCGGGCCGCATCGCGGCTTGGTCTGCCGGTGCCAGGTTGCCGATGGTCCAGATGACGTCGCTGCCCGCGATGACCTCGGCGGAGGTGTCGACCCAGTCGACATCCCCGAGGGACTCGGGCGTGGCGAACGAGGCGTCGGTGGCGCCCCGCTGCACGAGCACGCGTGCGCCGAGGCCCGCGAGCTTCTTCACGACGTCACCGACGATGGGGGAGCGAGTCTCGTCCGCCGCGCTTGCGGGGATCCCGATCACAACCGTCATGTGCACTCCTTTGCGCGCTGGTGACGGCCTCAGGCTACTACGCGGTGTCGTTTTGGTGGAATCTCACGACGTGGAGATTTTTCATTCACAGAATCCAGCCCCCACCGGTTCGGTTGCCATCGCCCGATTTCGGTCGGACCACCGGCGTCCGGTAGAGTTCCCCCTTGGCGTCATGACGCCCGCGGATCGAGAGGGCCACCCAACCGGGAACGGCACCGCGCAACGGACGAAGGGGAGCTGCACATGGATGCCGCAACGAAGAAGGCCATCATCGAGGAGTACGCGACGAAGCCGGGCGACACGGGTTCCCCCGACGTCCAGATCGCGCTGCTCAGCAAGCGCATCGCGCACCTGACCGAGCACCTCAAGGAGCACAAGGGTGACCACCACAGCCGTCGTGGCCTCATGCTCCTGGTGGGTCAGCGCCGCCGCCTGCTCAACTACGTCGCCAAGAACGACGTCGAGCACTACCGTGCGCTGATCGCGCGTCTCGGCCTGCGCCGTTGACGTACACGACCTGAGTCAGGGAGTGGCCCGTGCGGCCACTCCCTGATTCGCATGTCAGGCGCTAGCCTGATCACGAGGGGCCCGGCCGGTCCGGCCGGTCCCGACGACAACTGAAGACATGTCCACCGCTGCACCTGGCCCGCGCTGTTCGGTCCTCGGTAGTGGCCTCCGGGATGAAAACGCCCGTGGGCCTCGATCGAAGACCGAAACCCTACGAATGAGTGGCCGGAGCTGGGTGTTGCACACCTGAAAGGAAATACTCCATGGCCATGGAGGGTCCCGACGTCCGCTTCACCGAAGCGGTCATCGACAACGGTTCATACGGCAAGCACGTCGTCCGGTTCGAGGCCGGCCTGCTCGCCCAGCAGGCGAACGGCTCCGCCGCCGTCTACCTCGACGACGACACGATGCTGCTGTCCGCCACCACCGCGCAGAACAACCCGCGCGACGCGATCGACTTCTTCCCGCTGACGGTCGACGTCGAGGAGCGCATGTACGCCGCGGGCCGCATCCCCGGCTCGTTCTTCCGCCGCGAGGGCCGCCCGTCCGAGGCCGCCATCCTCGCGTGCCGCCTCATCGACCGCCCGCTGCGCCCCTGCTTCGTCAAGGGCCTGCGCAACGAGGTCCAGGTCGTCGTCACGGTGATGGCGCTCAACCCCAACGTCCGCTACGACGTCCTGGCGATCAACGCAGCCTCGGCGTCCACCACCCTGGGTGGCCTGCCCTTCGCCGGCCCCGTCGGTGGTATCCGCGTCTCGCTGCTGGGTGACCAGTGGGTCGGCTTCCCGACCGTCGAGCAGATGGAGGACTCCACGTTCGACATGGCCGTCGCCGGCCGCGTCCTGCCCGACGGCGACGTCGCGATCATGATGGTCGAGGCCGGGGGGACCGAGACCACCGTCGACAAGGTCCGCGCCGGGCGTCCGGCCCCCACCGAGGAGATCGTGGCCGAGGGCCTCGAGGCCGCCAAGCCGTTCATCAAGGCGCTGTGCGAGGCCCAGGTCGAGCTGGCCAACCAGCTGCCGAAGCCCGTCAAGGCGTTCCCGGTGTTCCGCGACTACGAGGACGACGTCTTCGAGGCCGTCGAGCAGGCCGCCACCGAGCGCCTGCAGGCCGTCATGAGCATCGCGGGCAAGCACGAGCGCGAGACCTCCACCGAGGATCTGCTCGCCGCCGTCCGCGAGGAGGTGGGCCCCCGCTTCGAGGGCCGCGAGAAGGAGGTCACCGGTGCCTACCGCGCCCTGACCAAGAAGGTCGTTCGCCGCAAGACCCTCACCGAGGGCGTCCGCATCGACGGCCGCGGCACCCGCGACATCCGCACCCTGTCGGCCGAGGTCGGCGTGATCCCGCGCGTCCACGGCTCGGCGCTGTTCATGCGCGGCGAGACCCAGATCCTGGGCGTCTCCACGCTGAACATGCTCGACATGGAGCAGAAGCTCGACACGCTCTCCCCGGAGACGACGAAGCGGTACATGCACAATTACAACTTCCCGCCCTACTCGACCGGTGAGACCGGCCGCGTGGGTTCGCCGAAGCGCCGCGAGATCGGCCACGGTGCGCTCGCCGAGCGCGCCCTGGTGCCCGTGCTGCCGACGCGCGAGGAGTTCCCCTACGCGCTGCGCCAGGTGTCGGAGGCGCTGGGCTCGAACGGCTCGACCTCGATGGGGTCGGTCTGCGCCAGCTCGCTGTCGCTGATGAACGCCGGCGTGCCGCTGAAGGCCCCCGTGGCCGGCATCGCGATGGGCCTCATGTCCGAGGAGATCGACGGCGAGATGCGCTACATCGCCCTCACCGACATCCTCGGCGCCGAGGACGCCCTGGGCGACATGGACTTCAAGGTGGCCGGCACGCGCGACTTCATCACGGCGCTCCAGCTGGACACCAAGCTCGACGGTATCCCGTCCGAGGTCCTGGGCTCGGCGCTGCAGCAGGCCCGCGAGGCGCGCCACACGCTGCTCGACGTCATGGCCGAGGCCATCGACGTGCCCGACGAGATGTCGCCGTTCGCGCCGCGGATCATCACCGTGCGCATCCCGGTCGACAAGATCGGTGAGGTCATCGGCCCCAAGGGCAAGATGATCAACCAGATCCAGGACGACACCGGCGCCAACATCTCGATCGAGGACGACGGCACGATCTTCATCGGTGCGACCAACGGCGAGTCCGCCGAGGCCGCCCGCTCGATGATCAACGCCATCGCCAACCCGACGATGCCCGAGAAGGGCGAGCGCTACCTGGGCACCGTGGTGAAGCTGATGGCGTTCGGCGCCTTCATCTCGCTGCTGCCCGGCAAGGACGGCCTGCTGCACATCAGCAAGCTGCGCCAGCTCAACGGGGGCAACCGCGTCGAGAACGTCGAGGACGTCCTGTCCGTGGGCCAGAAGGTCCAGGTGGAGATCTCCGAGGTCGACGACAAGGGCAAGCTCTCGCTGATCCCGGTCGTCGAGGACGAGAAGAAGTCCGAGGACGCCGAGGCCCCGGCCGAGGCCTGATCCCCGGTCCACGCCTGACCAGCACGAACGGCCCGGTCCCCACGCGGGGGCCGGGCCGTTCGGCGTCCGGGAGGGGGGCGCCCCCGATTAGGATGGCACCCATGCTGAAGGTTGCGGTGTTCGGCGCCCGGGGGCGCATGGGGCAGGAACTCTGCCGGGCGATCGAGGGGGCCGAGGGCCTGGAGCTCGTCGCGGCGCTCGACATGGGCGACGACCGCTCCGCGGCCGCGGGGGCCGACGTGGCCGTCGACTTCACCGTGCCGGACGCCGTGATGGGCAACGTGGAGTGGTGCGCCGAGGAGGGCATCCACGTGGTCGTCGGGACGACGGGGATCACCGCCGAGCGGATGGACCGCATCCGCGCGCTCTTCGGGGACGGCCGGGCGAACGCGATCGTCGCGTCCAACTACTCGATCGGCTCGCTGCTGATGATGAAGTTCGCCGAGATCGCCGCGCCCTTCTTCGAGTCGGTGGAGATCATCGAGCTCCACCACCCCCACAAGGTGGACGCCCCCTCGGGTACCGCGGTCACCACCGCCGGCCGGATCGCCGCCGCACGCGAGGCCGGCGGACTGGGTCCCACGCCCGACGCGACCGAGACCGACCCCGACGGGGCCCGCGGCGCGAGGATCGACGGCATCTCCGTCCACTCGGTGCGGCAGCGCGGCCTGTTCGCCAACCAGGAGGTCCGGTTCGGCAACGAGGGCGAGCAGCTCGTGATCACCGAGAACGGGTTCACGCGCGGCGCCTACATGCCGGGGGTGGTCGCCGCCGTGCGGGCGGTGCCCACGCTGCCGGGCGTGACCGTCGGCATCGAGTCCCTGCTGGGGATCTGAGCCATGAAGCGCTTCCTCGGCGTCCTGCTCGTGCTGGTCATCCTGCTCGCGGGCGTGGTCGTCGGGGGCGCGTACGTGCTCGATGGCCGGATCAGGGGCATCGCGTCCGACCGGATCGCCGGCGAACTGCAGCACAGCGTGCCGTTCACCACGCGCCCGCAGGTCACGCTCGAGGGCGAACCGATCGCGTGGCACCTGGTGCAGCGCGAGGTGCCGCGGGTGCGGGTGCAGGCCCGCGAGATGCCCGTGCAGACCGACGCGACCACCACGATCCCGATGTACGACGTCGACTTCACCCTCACCGGGGTCCGCCACCAGCCGGACGCCGTGCACGCGTCCACGCTGACCGGCGGCGGCTGGCTCGACTACCGCGACCTGTCCCGGGTGGCCGGGACCCAGATCGGGCCGTCGGAGGACGGCCGGCTCGTGTTCGAGCGCGAGGTCGAGATCCTCGGCATCCCGCTCACCGGCCGGCTCCTGGGCCGGGCGGCGCTCGACAAGGAGAACCAGACGATCACCCTGGCCGACTCCGAGCTCGACCTGGCCGGCGTGACGATCCCCACCGAGGCGACCCAGGCGCTGGTCGACGCCCTCCTCACCCCGGTGCCCGTGGAACTGCCCTACGGCATCAACCTGGACGCCCTCGCCCCCGGCGAGCAGGGCCTCGACGTCACCGTCGACGCCACGGACGTGACGTTCCCCCTGGCCTGAGAAAAATGACGGGGCTCAGATCAGCTCGATCGGGTGGGGGGAGCGCTCGCCGTTGCGGACGCGACCGGGGGGCGTCCCCTCGCCGAAGGGGGACCCGCCGAGCTTGTCGCGGTCGTGGGGGGTGAGCCACACGACCGGGTCGGGGCCCTGGGGCACGATCTGGTTCGGGTTCAGGTCGGTGTGGACGATGTAGTAGTGCTGCTTGATCTGCTCGAAGTCGATCGTGTCGCCGAAGCCCGGGGTCTGGAACAGGTCCCGCGCGTACCCCCACAGCGCGGGCATCTCGGTGAGCTTGTTGCGGTTGCACTTGAAGTGGCCGTGGTACACGGCGTCGAACCGCACCAGCGTGGTGAACAGCCGCACGTCGGCCTCGGTGATCGTGTCGCCGACGAGGTAGCGCTGGTCGCGCAGGCGCTCCTCGAGCCAGTCGAGGGTCTCGAACAGCCGGTCGTAGGCGGCGTCGTACGCCTCCTGGGTGCCTGCGAAGCCGCACCGGTAGACGCCGTTGTTCACCTCGGTGAACACGCGCTGCATCACCTCGTCCATCTCGGCGCGCAGTTCCTCGGGGTACAGGTCGGGGGCACCCGGTCGGTGGTGCTGCGTCCACTCGGTGGAGAAGTCGAGCGTGATCTGGGGGAAGTCGTTGGTCACCACGGCCCCGGTCTGCTCGTCCACGATCGCGGGGACGGTGATCCCGCGCGGGTACTCGGGGTCGCGGGCGAGGTAGGCGTCCTTGAGCTTGGCAATCCCGAGGACGGGGTCCTTGCCGTCCGGATCCAGGTCGAACGTCCAGGAGTCGGCGTCGTGGGTGGGGCCGGGCAGGCCCACGCTGATCGCGTCCTCAAGACCGAGCAGGCGCCGCACGATGAGCGCGCGGTTCGCCCACGGGCAGGCGCGGGCGGCCACGAGGCGGTAGCGGCCCGCCTCGACCTGCACGGCGTCCTCGCCCTCGGCCACCTCCGCCTTGATGCGGGTCGGGATGTAGCGCATGTCGCGGCTGTACTCCTTGCCCTTCCGGGAGTAGACGCCGGCCTTCGTGGTCTCCTGCTGTTCCGCCATGGCTCCCAGCGTAGTCAAACGGTCAACGGCTGCCCGGCGCTTTGGCCCAGGCGAGCCACGGCGGCCCGTGCGGTGGCGGTGTCGACCACGAGGTCGGTGACCACGCCGGCCCGCAGCGCGGCGACCAGGGCGGCCGCGCGCTGGTGGTCGGCGACGACGCAGAGGCGGCGTCCGGCGCGGGCGAGGTCGGTGGGCGGCAGGCCGGTGGCGCGCTGGTTGGCGTCGATGTCGTCCCAGGTCCCGTCCTCCCGCAACAGGATCGTGCACACGTCGCCCACCACCCCCGAGGCCGCCAGGCGCTCGCGCTCGACGTCGTCGAGGTAGCCCGCCGCATACACCCGCGACGGCACGGCCGCGGTCAGCGACCCGACCCCGAAGACGGCCACGTCGAGGTGGTCCAGCAGGTCCCGGACGTGGCGCACCGAGCGTTCCCGCCACATGGCCTGCCGGGTCGTGGCGTGGTCGAAGAAGGCCGGCACCGGGAACAGCACCACCTCGGCGTCGAAGGCGTCACCCACCGACTGCAGGATCTCGCTCACGTACGGCAGCCCGCTGGAGACCCGGTTCACCCCGCCGTTCATCTGCACGACTGTCGCGCCCTCGAGCGGCCGTAGGGGCAGGTGTGCGGCGACCGCCGCGACGGTGGCTCCCCAGGCCACGCCGATCGTGTGGTGGTCGGCGACCACGTCGGCCAGCAGGGACGCCGCGCGCCGGGCCACGTCGGCCAGGCGGTGCGCGGGGGAGGCGGTCGCCCGCACCGGCACGAGGTGCACGCGGATGTCGAAGGCCTCCTCCAGGGCCTGCGCGTGGGGGGACGGGGTCCCGCGGCGACCCGGGTCTACGGCGATGCGCACCATCCCGGCCGCCCGGGCCTGCGCGATGAGCCGTGACACGGTGGGCCGGGAGACCCGCAGGTCGCGTGCGATGCGCTCCATCGTCTGGCCCTGGAGGTAGTACTGCGAAGCCGCGCGGAACATCAGGTCGTCCTTTTCGTTCATGGCCCTCCACCCGTTGTGAACGTTCGTTCAGCAGCATGACACGATCGTTCAGGCGTGCCAAGGTGCTGGCAGGAGCACGTCCAGCCAGAAGGAGCGACCGATGGCGATCCCCGCCCTCAACCCCACCCAGCGCGAGCAGGCACTCGCCGCCCTGGCCGACGGGGAGTTCGACATCCTCGTCATCGGCGGAGGGGTGACCGGCGCCGGCGCGGCGCTGGACGCCGCCACCCGCGGCCTGCGCACCGCGATCGTCGAGGCGCAGGACTGGGCCTCCGGCACGTCCAGCCGGTCGAGCCGCTTGGTGCACGGCGGCCTGCGCTACCTCTACAACCTCGACTTCGCACTGGTGGCCGAGGCCTTGACCGAGCGCGGGCGGCTGCTCACGAGCCTGGCCCCGCACCTGGTCAAGGCCCAGCCGTTCCTGTGGCCGCTCAAGATGCCCATCATCGAGCGGGCCTATTCGGCGGTCGGGGTCGGCCTCTACGACGCGCTCGCCGTGCTGGGCGCGCGCGGGCGCGCGACGGTGCCGATCCAGAAGCACCTGTCGAAAGCCGGCGCGAAGCGGCACTTCGCCGACCTGCGCGACGACGCGCTGGTCGGCGCCATCGAGTTCCACGACGCCCGCGTCGACGACGCCCGCCTGGTGATCAACCTGGTCCGCTCGGCCGTCCGCCACGGCGCCACCGCCGCGTCCCGCGCCGCCGTCGTGGGGCTGACCCAGCAGCCCGACGGCCGCGTCACCGGCGCCACCGTCCGCGACCTCGAGACGGGCCGGGAGGTCGCCGTGCGCGCGAAGGCCGTGATCCAGGCCACCGGCGTGTGGACCGAGGACACCCAGAAGCTCGCCCGCACCGACAAGGGCCTCAAGGTCCTGGCCAGCAAGGGGATCCACATCGTCGTGCCGCGCGAGCGGATCAAGGCAACCTCGGGCATGTTCCTGCGCACCGAGAAGTCGGTGCTGTTCATCATCCCCTGGCGGCACTACTGGGTGATTGGCACCACCGACACCGCCTGGCACGAGCAGCTCGAGCACCCGGTGCCCACCAGCGCCGACATCGACTACGTCCTCGACCACGCCAACGCGGTGCTGAGCGCCCAGCTCACCCGCGACGACATCATCGGCACCTACGCCGGCCTGCGGCCCCTGCTGCAGCCGGTGGCCAAGGACGAGAAGTCCTCGGCGAAGGTTTCCCGCGAGCACACCACCCTCGAGGCCGCCCCCGGGCTCGTCTCGATCGCCGGCGGCAAGCTCACCACCTACCGGGTGATGGCCGCCGACGCCGTGGACGTCGCCCTGGGCAAGCAGCGCGCGAAGGAGCTCCCGTCGGTCACCGCCGAGGTGCCGTTGCTCGGCGCCGACGGCTACCGCGCCGTCGTCAACCGCACCGGCGCCATCGCCGCCCGCCACGGCTGGGACGTCGACCGCGTCGAGGAGCTGGCCGACCGGTACGGCTCCGAGCTCGACGCGCTCCTCGAGCTCGTGGACGCCGACCCCGACCTGGGCCGTCCCCTCGGGGCGTCCGGCTGGTACCTGCGCGCCGAGGTGGCGTTCGCGTGCCGCTACGAGGGCGCCCTCCACGTGGAGGACATCCTCATCCAGCGCGTCCGTCTCAACTCGACGACCCCCGACCGCGGGGCGTCGGCCGTCGACGAGGTGGCCGACATCGCCGCGCCGCTGCTGGGCTGGGACGCCGAGCGCACGGCGTCCGAGAAGGAGAACTACCGGGCCCGCGCGGCGGCCGAGGTCGCCGCCCAGCTCGAGTCGACGGACGCCGCGGCCTCGGCCGTGCGCGTGGCGGCGGACGCTATCGTTCCCTCCACGTTGGGGTGAGGGAGGGACCATGACCGACCAGTACGTGCTGGCGATCGACCAGGGCACCACGAGCACGCGCGCGATCGTGTTCGACCACGGCGGGCGCGCCGTCGGCTCGGGTCAGAAGGAGCACGAGCAGCTCTTCCCGAGGGCGGGCTGGGTCGAGCACGACGCCACCGAGATCTGGGGCAACGTCGGCGAGGTCGTGGCCACCGCGCTCGAGGGGGCCGGCATCGGCACCGACGCGCTGGCCGCGGTCGGCGTGACGAACCAGCGTGAGACCACCGTCGTCTGGGACCGGACGACCGGCGAGCCCGTCCACAACGCCATCGTGTGGCAGGACACCCGCACCGACGCGCTGTGCCGGGAGCTGGGCGCCGGAGACCCCGACCGGTGGAAGGCGCGGGTCGGGCTGCCCCTGGCCACGTACTTCGCCGGGCCGAAGGTGCGCTGGGTGCTCGACCACGTCGACGGCGCCCGCGAACGCGCCGAGACGGGCGACCTGGTCATGGGCACCATGGACACGTGGCTGGTCTGGAACCTCACCGGCGGCGTGGACGGGGGCCTGCACGTCACCGACGTCACCAACGCGTCGCGCACCATGCTGATGGACCTGGACACGCTCGCCTGGGCCGAGGACATCGCCGCCGACATGGGCATCCCGCTGTCGATGCTGCCCGAGATCCGCTCCAGTTCGGAGGTGTACGGCACGTGCACCGCGGCGGGGCTGGACGGGGTCCCGGTCGCCGCGGCGCTGGGGGACCAGCAGGCGGCGACCTTCGGCCAGGCCTGCTTCGAGGAGGGGATGGCCAAGAACACCTACGGCACCGGCTGCTTCATGCTGATGAACACCGGCACCGAGAAGGTGCCCAGCACGCACGGCCTGCTGACCACCGTCGCCTACCAGGTCGGGGACGCCGCCCCCGTCTACGCCCTCGAGGGCTCGATTGCGGTCGCCGGGTCGCTCGTGCAGTGGCTGCGCGACAACCTCGGCATGATCGACTCGGCTGCCCAGGTGGAGGAGCTCGCCGCCCAGGTCGACGACAACGGCGGCGCCTACGTCGTCCCCGCCTTCTCGGGCCTGTTCGCCCCCTACTGGCGCTCGGACGCTCGCGGCGTCATCGTCGGGCTCACCCGCTACGTCAACCGCGGCCACATCGCCCGGGCGGTGCTCGAGGCGACGGCGTACCAGACCCGGGAGGTGTTGGACGCCATGGAGGCCGACTCGGGCGTCGAGGTGGTCGAGTTGCGCGTCGACGGCGGCATGACGGCCAACGAGACGCTCATGCGGTTCCAGGCCGACCAGCTCGGCGTCGACGTGGTGCGGCCGGTGGTCTCCGAGACGACGGCGCTGGGGGCCGCCTATGCGGCCGGCATCGCGGTCGGCTTCTGGGACGGCGAGGGTGACGTGACCGCCAACTGGGCCGAGGACGCCCGCTGGTCACCCGCGATGGACGACGGCGAGCGCGAGCGGCTCTACGCCCAGTGGAAGAAGGCGGTCACGCGCACGTTCGACTGGGTCGAGGAGGAGTGACGCTCCTCAGGCCAGGGCCGTGTGCATCCGGATCATCTTGACCGAGGCGGCCTCGTCCTCGGTGCCCACCGTCTGGTGGCCGCCGTCGGGGCCCCACCCGGCCGACTCGAGGAACCGGCGCATCGGGTCGTCGGTGGAGCGGACCCACCAGGTACCCCGCTGGAACCCGTCGGCGCGCATCGTGTCGGCCACCGCGTTCAGCAGCCGTGAGCCGTGGCCCTGGCGCTGGGCGGGCGGGTCGACGATGAACTCGCCGACGAGGGCGTCCTCACCGGGGTGGGCGTCGTCGTCGTCGGACGGGCCGATGGCGGCGAAGCCGACCACGCGTCCCTGCTCGATCGCGACCAGCACCCGGAACTTGGCCAGGGGCGGCCGCGCGATGGCGTGCTCCCACGACTCGGCCATGGTCGCGAGGTCCACCGAGCGCAGCACGTGCTCGGCCACGTCGGAGGGGAAGAGTTGCTGCCAGCTGCGGCGCTGGATGGCGGCGATGCGCTCGGCCTCCGACGGGAGGGCCAGGCGGCAGGAATCGGCAGTGCGCGGAGCGTCGGTCACCCGGACATGCTAGCGGCGCCCGGGCGCCCCGGTGGGGGCGGCGTCCGGACGTCGGGAGCGTGGGTCAGGCCTGCTTGGCCTCGACGGCCGCCTTGATGATCGCGACGACGGCCTCGGTGGGCAGCTCGGAGCCGTTGATGACCAGGTCGTACCAGTCGTTGCTGCGCGGGTCGAAGTTGTAGGTCTTCTCGGACAGCTGCGAGCGGAACTCGTCCTCGATCACCTGGCGCCTGGCGGCGCGCGCCTCACCGATGCCGCTCTGGGCTGCGAACTTCACCCGGCTCCTGACGGGGCCGTCGAGCTTCACGTGCAGCGTGTTGGGCCGGCCCTTGAGGATGTACTGGCCGTTGCGACCCTGGATGATGCCACCCTGCTCGGCGGACGCCCGCACCAGCGGTGTGTTCTCCTCGGCCATGGCTGCGTAGTTGCTCTGGGACGCCGTCGCCGCGTTGGAGACCGCGCCGTCGTAGGTGAAGTTCGCGGGGGCGAAGTTGCGCAGCAGGCGGCCGAGTGCACCCTCCTTCTCGCGCTCGGCGGCGGCGGCCTCGATCGCCTCGGAGGAGTAGGCCTGCTTGTGCAGCGGCAGCTTCAGGTCCTGGGCCAGCGCCTCCGCGACCGCCTCCATGTTCGACCCGTAGGTCTCCCACAGGGTGATCACGAGTGGGTTCTGTCCTGCCATCACGTCCTCCTTCGGATGTGTTCCTGAGGCTCATGGTAGTGCTCGGTATGGATTGCGGCCGGAGATTGGCGTTCTTGCCAAGGGCTACAGTGATCCCGTGCGTGAAGCCCTGAAGACACCGCCCGCGCTGGCCCCCGACACCCTGCGGATCACCCCGCTGGGCGGGTTGGGAGACGTCGGACGCAACAGCGCGACGTTCGAGGTCAACGGCGAACTGCTCATGGTCGACTGCGGGGTGCTGTTCCCCGACGAGACCCACCCGGGCGTCGACCTGATCTTGCCGGGCCTCCACCTCGTCAACGGACGCCTCGACGACATGGTCGCCCTCGTGCTCACCCACGGCCACGAGGACCACATCGGTGCGGTGCCCTACCTGCTCCGCCGCCGCCCCGACATCCCCGTGCTGGGCAGCAAGCTGACGCTGGCGTTCGTGCGCGAGAAGCTCAAGGAGCACCGCATCCGCAACACCGACCTGCGCGAGGTCGAGGAGGGGTCGCGCACCACGATCGGCGGGTTCGACCTCGAGTTCATCGCCGTGAACCACTCGATCCCCGACGCGCTGGCCGTGCACATCCGCACGAAGGGCGGCTCGGTCCTGCACACCGGGGACTTCAAGATGGACCAGTTGCCCCTCGACGGGCGCATCACCGACCTGCGCGCCTTCGCGAAGGTGGGGGAGCAGGGCCTGGACCTGTTCATGGTCGACTCCACCAACGCCGAGACCCCGGGCTTCACCACGCTGGAGAAGGACATCCAGCCGGCCATGGAGCGCGTGTTCGCCCACGCGAGGGGCAAGCTGATCGTGGCCTGCTTCGCCTCCCACGTGCACCGCGTCCAGCAGGTGATGGACGAGGCGGTCAAGTGCGGCCGCAAGGTCGTCTACGTCGGCCGCTCGATGGTGCGCAACATGACGCTGGCCGCCCAGCTCGGCTACCTGAACGTCCCCGGCGACACGCTGATCGCGCTGGACGACCTGCAGGACTACGCCGACCACGAGGTCGTCATCATCTCCACCGGGTCGCAGGGCGAGCCCCTGAGCGCGCTGAGCCGCATCGCCAACCACGAGCACCCGATCATCCGCGCCGGGCACGGTGACACCGTGCTGCTGGCCAGTTCCCTGATCCCCGGCAACGAGAACTCCGTCTACCGCGTGATCAACGGCCTGACCAAGAACGGCGTCAAGGTCGTGCACAAGGGCAACGCGCTCGTGCACGTCTCCGGCCACGCCTCGGCCGGTGAGCTGCTCTACTGCTACAACATCGTCAAGCCGCGCAATGTCATGCCGGTGCACGGCGAGGTCCGCCACCTGGTGGCCAACGCCGAGCTGGCCATCGCCACCGGCATCCCGCGCGAGAACACCGTGGTGGTCGAGGACGGCGCGGTCGTCGACCTCGCGCGCGGCAAGGTCGAGGTCGTCGGACGCCTGGAGTGCGGCTACATCTTCGTCGACGGGTCCACCGTGGACGCCGTGGGTGACGCCGAGCTGGACGAGCGGCGGATCCTGGGCGAGGAGGGCTTCATCTCGGCCATCGCCGTGGTCAGCCTGCACGGCGGGACCCTCGTCGAGGGGCCGATCATCACCGCCAAGGGCTTTGTCGGCGCCGAGGGCATCTTCGACGACATCACCGCCGAGGTCGCCGATGCCCTGCGCCAAGCGCTGGAGGAGGGGGCCGACGACACCCACCAGCTCCAGCAGGTCATGCGACGCCGGATCGGTCGGTGGGTGAGCAAGCGGTTCCGGGCCCGCCCGATGATCGTGCCGGTGGTGCTGGCCACCTGAGCGGCGCCGATTTTCCTGCCACGCCGTGATCGGTTAGGATGGGCAGGTTCCATTTCGAGCAGTGGCCCCGACGCGTGTCGTCGCGGGGGCCGACCACCAAAGGAGATAGCCATGGCCGCCGTGTGCGATGTCTGCGCCAAGAAGCCGACCTTCGGCCACAACGTGCCCTGGTCGAAGAAGAAGACCAACCGTCGTTGGAGCCCGAACATCCAGTCCGTCCGTGCGTTCGTCAACGGCGGCACCAAGCGCATGAACGTGTGCACCGGGTGCCTCAAGGCCGGCAAGATCGCCCGCGCCAAGATCTGACGCACCCCTCGTGAAGACCCGCCACGGCGGGTCTTTTCGTTTGCCTGCAGCCGGCTGCGGGGAACTGTCGGCGGCGCTGGCTAGGATCGCGCCCATGGCACCCCGGGAGTGGAGGACGGCCGCGTTCGCCGAGCTGAACGCGCCGCTGGCGTCCGTGCTCGGCGAGCAGGCGAAGCTGTTCGAGGCGCTGCGCGTCCACACGCTGGGCGACCTGCTGCGCCACCTCCCGCGGCACTACCTCTCCGGCACCGAGCTGACCGACCTCGCGACGCTGGAGGAGGGGGAGCACGTCGCCGTCATGGCCCGCGTGGCCGAGATCGCCGTGTACGAGGGGCGCGGCGGCCAGCAGCGGGGCCGCCGCGGGCCGCAGTCCCGGCTGGAGGCGACGCTCACCGACGGCGTCGGTCGGCTGCGGGCCACGTTCTTCGGGGGCGGTCACCTCGTGAAGTGGTGGGCCAAGCAACTCGACGAGGGCGTCCGCGGCATCTTCGTCGGCAAGGTCGGCAGCTTCAACGGCCGGCCGCAGATGACCCACCCCGCCTTCGTCATGCTCGACGCGCAGGGCCGCGTGGTGGGCCGGTCGGAGGAGAAGGAGAAGATCGCCGAGCTGGCCCAGTCCGGCCTGGTGGGCCTCTACCCGGCGACCGCGAAGCTCAGGACCTGGACCATCGCCGAGTCGATCCGCCTCGCGCTGCACGCGCTCGACCACGTCGAGGACCCGTGGCCCGCCTGGGTGCGCGAGCAGGCCGGCGTGGTGGGCCTGCACGAGGCCTACGCGGCCGTGCACCGGCCGCAGGCGCGCTCCGACATCGAGCGGGGCAACCAGCGCCTCCGCTTCGACGAGGCGTTCGCCACGCAGCTCACGATGGCGTACCGCCGCGCCGAGAACGCCCGGCAGGCGGCCGGGCCGCGCCCGCGGCGTCCCGACGGGTTGCTGGCCGCCTTCGACGCCCAGTTGCCGTTCACGATGACCGACGGCCAGCAGCAGGTCAGCGAGGAGGTGTTCGCCGACCTGGCGCGCACCCAGCCCATGCAGCGGTTGCTGCAGGGCGAGGTGGGCTCGGGCAAGACGCTGGTCGCCCTCCGCGCGATGCTCGCGGTGGTGGACGCCGGGGGCCAGGCCGTCCTGCTCGCCCCGACCGAGGTGCTCGCCCAGCAGCACCAGCAGACGATCCTCGGGCTGATGGGCGAGCTCGGCATGGGTGGCGGAGTCCTCGGGGCGCCCGAGCACGCCACCGACGTGGTGTGCCTCACCGGGTCGATGCCCGCGGGGGTGAAGAGGAACGCCCTGCTCAAGATCGCCTCGGGCGAGGCCGGGATCATCGTCGGCACGCACGCCCTGCTCGCCGACCACCTCCAGTTCGTCGACCTGGGCCTCGTCGTCGTCGACGAGCAGCACCGGTTCGGGGTGGAGCAGCGCGCCGTCCTCACCGACCGGGCGCAGGCCCGGCCCCACGTCCTGGTGCTGACCGCGACGCCGATCCCGCGGTCGGTGGCGATGACCGTGTTCGGTGACCTCGAGGTGTCGACGCTCACCGAGCTGCCGCAGGGGCGCGCCGACGTCTCCACCACGGTCGTCGACGCCCGGCAGCGCCCCGCCTGGGTCGACCGCGCGTGGGAGCGGGTGCGCGAGGAGGTGGCGCAGGGCAGCCAGGTGTTCGTCGTGGCGCCCCGCATCGGCGCGTCGGCCAAGGAGGGGGACGGGCTCGGTGTCCTCCAACTGGCGGAGCACCTGCGCACCGGCCCCCTGTCGGAGGTGCGCCTGGGTGTCCTGCACGGCCAACTGCCCGCGGAGGAGAAGGAACAGGTGATGGGGGCGTTCGCCGGCGGCGAGCTCGACGTGCTCGTCGCCACCACGATCATCGAGGTCGGCGTGGACGTGCCGAACGCGTCGATGATGGTGGTCTGGGACGCGGACCGCTTCGGCATCTCCCAGCTGCACCAGCTGCGCGGCCGCATCGGCCGGGGCGGGCTACCCGGGGTGTGCCTGCTGGTCAGCTCCGCCGAGCCCGAGGCCGAGTCCTGGCAGCGCCTGGCGGCGATCGCCTCGACGCGCGACGGGTTCGTGCTCGCCGAACTCGACCTGGCCCAGCGGCGGGAGGGCGACGTGCTGGGCGCCAGCCAGTCGGGCGGGCGCTCGACGTTGCGCCTGCTGCGGGTGCTCGAGCACGCCGACATCATCGACTCGGCGCGGTCCATCGCCGAGGAGGCGGCGCGCCGCGACCCCGACGCGTCCACCCCGGGTTTCGCCGACGCCGTCACCCAGACGAACCTGCTCGCCGACGGCGACTGGCTCGACCGGTCCTGACCGGGCCGCCCCGTGCGCCGGGGCGAGGTGTCGGTGCGTGGTCAGCCGATAAGGTCCAGCGGGTCGGGCTCGGGGCCGAACCGGAAGACCCGACCGGTCACGGAGTCGACGGCCAGGCGCACCCAGTGCTCCTTGTACGTGGGCACCCACGGGTCGAGGTCCAGGGATAGGGCGGCGTCGCGCTCCTCACCCTCGAGGACGCGCGGGGTGCCGTGCGTCAGGACGCTGGTGGCGCCCTGGTGCGTCCACTCGTCGACCTGGAAGGCCATGCGGCCGCCGAGGGACGCCGCGAGAAGCTTGCTGCCCTCGGCGGTGCGGAACACGATGGACTCCCCGTCCACGACGTAGTTGACCGGGAAGATGTCGGGTTCGCCGCCGATCACGATCGCGAGGCGTCCCACCCGGTGGGTGGTGAGGAATTGCCAGGCCCGGTCCTCGGGCAGGTCCTGGATCATGTCGTCGGGCATCGTCATGAACCCCATCCAACCATGCCGCTAGCCTCGTCCCATGGGTCGGATCATCGCCGGACGCGCCAAGGGCCATCGCCTGGCCGCCCCCTCGCACGCGCGGACCCGCCCCACCAGCGACCTGGTGCGGGAATCCGCGTTCAACCTGATCGCCGACTGGGCAGGCACCGTGGGGGAGCCGGCCGACCACATGCTGGACAGGTTTTCCTTCCTCGACCTCTACGGCGGGACGGGTGCGGTGGCGCTCGAGGCCGCCTCCCGCGGCGCCGGGCCCGTCACCTGCGTGGAGCGCGACCGGCCCACCGCGGGCCTCGCGAAAGCCAACGCGGACGCCACGGGCCTGGCCGTCGAGGTGGTGGCGTCCTCGGTCGAGACCTACCTCGCGGGGTCGCCGCGGGTCTTCGACATCGTCTGGCTGGACCCGCCGTACGACGTGCCGACCGCGGCGGTGGAGGCGCACCTGGCACGGCTCACCGAGGGGTGGCTGGCGCCTGACGGGCTGGTGGTGGTGGAGCGATCCACCCGCGACACGCCGCCCGCATGGCCCGATGTCCTGACCGACCAGCGACAACGACGTTACGGTGAGACGACGCTGTACCTCGCCACCAAGGAGGATGACGGATGAGGGCCATCTGCCCGGGGTCGTTCGACCCCGTCACGCACGGGCACCTCGACATCATCGAGCGCGCCTCCCACATGTTCGACGAGGTCGTCGTGGCCGTCGGCCGCAACAGCGCCAAGAACTACCTGTTCACACCCGACGAGCGGGCCGCGATGCTCGCCGACGCCACCACCGGGTGGCCGAACGTGCGCGTGGAGATGCTGGACGGCCTGCTGGTCGACTTCTGCCGCGACCGGGGGATCGACGTGATCGTCAAGGGACTGCGCTTCGCCAGCGACTTCGAGTTCGAGTTGCAGATGGCGCAGATGAACTTCGCCCTGTCCGGCATCGAGACGATCATGCTGCCCACCGCCGCACGGTGGGCGCACCTCAGTTCGACCATGATCCGCGAGGTTGCCAAGCTGGGGGGCGACGTGTCGCAGTTCGTGACCCCTGACGTGGCGGCTAGGATCCAGGCCAAGGTGGCCCGCAGCGAAGGAGGAGCGGCATGACCGGTACCGCAGCAGGTGAGGCCCTGGCCGCGATGCGGGCGCTCGTCGAGCAGGCCAAGGGGGTGCCCATGACGTCCAACGTGATGGTGTCCCGAGCGGAACTGCTCGCGCTCCTCGACCGGGTGGACGCCGCGGCGTCCACTCCTGACGTCGTCACCGCGCCCCCGTCCGAGGGGGAAGCCGTCCTGGAGGAGGCGCGCGCCGAGGCCGAGCGCATCGTCGCCGAGGCGCGGGCCCGCGCCGACGAGCTCGTCGCCGAGTCCGAGGTCGTGCAGGTCGCCGAGACCGAGGCCAACGCGTTCAAGCGCGAGGCCGACACCTGGGTGGACGGACGCCTGTCCGAACTCGAGACCGCTCTGCAGCGCACGCTGGAGCAGATCGAGACCATGCGGGAACGGCTCCACCAGCGTTCCCGCATCGACGACGAGGAGTGATCCCGCCGTCCGTGGATCGCTTCCTGCCACTCGTTTGGACGGCCGGGTGACGAACGGGTAAAGTGGCAACTCGGTTATGACGCTGTCGTGCCAGCAGTGAGGGGTGCCGCGATGACGAATCGCTCCATCGACCCCCGCTCGGTCCTCGTTTTCGACATCCACGATTTCGGGCACCGCGCGGGCGGGAACAAGGAGATCGTCGACGACGTCCCTGCACCTGAAGGCATCGGCAACGACGTGATCGGAGTGCCGACCGAGTCTCCGATCCACCTCGACCTCCGGCTCGAGGGGGTGGGCGACGGGGTTCTGGCCACCGGCGTTGCTGAGGTCCAGCTGCGCGGGGAGTGCGCTCGGTGCCTGACCGAGATCGAGGCGGACGCCGAGATCGACCTGCAGGAACTGTTCCTCTTCCCGGGCGTGGACCCCGACGATGACGAGGCCAGTCGTGTCGAGGCCGAGATGATCGACCTCGAACCCGTCCTGAGGGACGCGGCGATGCTCGACCTGCCGTTCATCCCCCTGTGCCGGGAGGATTGCGCCGGGTTGTGCCCCACGTGTGGGGTCAACCTGAACGACGATCCCGACCACGGGCACGGCGAGGCCATCGACCCGCGTTGGGCCGACCTCGCCGGCTGGGCTGAGGGCAACCAGGACTGAAGCACCGGGCCGGTGGCCCCATGATCCGAGGAGTTTGACGTGGCTGTTCCCAAGCGGAAGATGTCCCGCAGCAACACGCGCGCCCGCCGCGCGCAGTGGAAGACGTCCGCGCCGCAGCTGGTGACCTGCGCCAACGCCGCCTGCCGTGCGAAGCACCTGCCGCACACCGCGTGCCCGAGCTGCGGCCAGTACGGCCCGCGCGCGGCGCGTCGCCAGGTCCTCGACCAGTGAATGACGCGGCGCGACGCCGCGTTCATGACCTTCTCGACCAGCTGGGGATCGACATCGATCCCCAGCTGTTCGAGCTTGCCCTGACCCACCGGTCCTGGGCCTACGAGAACGGTCAGGCCCCCCACAACGAGCGCCTCGAGTTCCTCGGCGACTCGGTGCTGGGCGTCGTCGTGACCGAGCACCTCTACCTCACCTACCCCGACGAGCCCGAGGGCTGGCTGGCCAAGATGCGCGCCGCCGTCGTGAACACCTACGCGCTGGCCGACGTCGCGCGCGGGCTCGAGCTCGGGTCCCTGCTGAAGCTGGGCAAGGGCGAGATCGGCACCGGCGGCGACGACAAGGACTCGATCCTCGCCGACGCGACCGAGGCCGTGATCGCCGCCGTGTTCCTCTCCGCCGGGCGTGACGCCGCCGAGACCTTCGTGCACGCCCTCATGGATCCCGTCGTGGCCTCAGCGTCGGCCGAGGGTCGTTCCACCGACTGGAAGACCGCGCTGCAGGAGCTGGCCGCCGAGCGCGCCCTGGGCGCCCCCTCGTACGAGCACACCGCCAGCGGCCCCGACCACGACAAGCGGTTCCACGCCGTGGCCGTGGTCGCCGGCGTGACCTACCCGGGCGCCGACGCACGCTCGAAGAAGCTGGCCGAGCAGGCCGCCGCCCGGCTGGCGCACGACGCGCTGTCGGCGATGCCGGTCCTCACCGAGGGCTGAGCCGGTGCCCGAGCTCCCCGAGGTCGAGGTCGTCCGGCGCGGGCTCGAGCCCGCGATCACCGGCCGGCCCATCGCCTCCGTCCGGGTCTTGCACCCGCGCCCGGTGCGCCGCCACGAGGCCGGCCCGGACGCCTTCGCCGCCACCCTCAACGGCCGCACCTTCGGCGTCCCCCGCCGGCGGGGCAAGTACCTCTGGCTGCCCCTCACTGACGGGGACGCCGTGCTGGCGCACCTCGGCATGTCGGGCCAGTTCCGCGTGGACGCCCCCGGCGCGCCCCTGCTGCGCCACACCCGGGTCGTGTTCGACTTGGGTGGGGACCCGGCGGGCCCGACCACCGAGTTGCGCTTCGTCGACCAGCGCATGTTCGGGGGGCTCTCGCTGTCACCCGGCGGCGCCGACCTGCCCGCCGAGGTGGCCCACATCGCCCGTGACCCCTTCGATGCCGCGTTCGACCCCGAGGTCGTCGCCGCGCGGATCAGCCGCAAGCGCAGTGCGATCAAGCGTGTGCTGCTCGACCAGACCGTCGTGTCGGGCATCGGCAACATCTACGCCGACGAGGCCCTGTGGCGCGCCCGCGTCGCCGGCACCACGCCCGCCGACGCACTGCCCACGGCGTCCGTGTTCGCGGTGCTCGACGCGGCGCGCGCGGTCATGGCCGACGCGCTGGGCCAGGGCGGCACCTCCTTCGACGCCCTCTACGTGAACGTCAACGGCGAGTCGGGCTACTTCGACCGCACCCTGGAGGCCTACGGCCAGGAGGGCCGCCCCTGCAGCCGGTGCGGCACCCCCATCGTGCGCGAGGCATTCATGAACCGGAGCTCCTTCCGCTGCCCCGCGTGCCAACCGGCCACGGCCTGAGCGGCGGCGCACGACCTCGGAACACCCTGTCGGATCACTCCCACTCTGATCCGCCCCACGGTTCAGAGCGGGAGCGACGTGGAGGGTGTCCTTCGGCGCACGCGATCTGTCAGTCGCGCGTGCGAGCGTGGCCCCATGAACACCACCGCCCTCGCTGATGTCCACCCTGACGCGGAGAGGACCCCGCTCCACGTCCCGGGCCTGGTGCGCCGGGTCCGGCGAGCCACTGACCTGAGCCAACGCGACCTCGCCGCTCGACTGGGCGTGAGTCAGGCGACCGTCGCGCGGTGGGAGATGGGGAGCGCCGAGCCCTCCCTGCTGCTCTTCCAGCGGTTGTTGGGCCTGGCCCGCTGGGGGCTGGCGGTCGTCGGCGAGGAGGGCCAGCCAGTCGAGCCGATGGCGACCGACACCTGTCGCGATCGGGGGCACCGGCGGTTCCCGGCCCACCTCGACGTCGAGGACGCGGTCGACCCGCTCACGTGGGAGCGGCGGCCCCGGGCGCGGCGGCGACCGCACCGCGATCGCCGGCGGAGGCTCGCCGGTGGGCTCGCGCCGGGGGACCACCCCACGTGGGAAGCGCTCGAGGAGGCGCGCGCCGCCGAGCGGGCCCGGCGCCGTGCGGCGTCCGATGAAAGGGCCCGGCTGCGGCCGCGACAGAGCCTGACCGTGTGCCGGTGCACGGGGGCGTGCTTCCTGACCGCGGGGTGCATTCCGGGCTGCCGCTGCGGGTGCGAGGCGGTGAGCACGGTAGGCTCTCGTCTTCGTGAACCCCGTTAGCAAGCTGTGGGGCCGTTGGGGCAACAGCATCCGCGAGCTGATCAAGTTCGGCATCGTCGGCGGCGCCGGCGTCCTCGTCAACATGCTGACGGTCGCCATCGCCCACAACGTCGGGTTCCACGTCTTCGGGGTCGAGGACTACGACGCGTTCATCCCCCTGCCCGGCACCGAGCGCGCCCTGCGGTTCTACATCGTGTACGCGGGCATCGCGTTCCTCGTGGCCAACCTCTTCAACTTCGTCTGGAACCGCTACTGGACGTTCCGCAACCAGGGCGAGCACGCGCCTTTCCTCAAGGAGTTCCTGCCGTTCCTGCTGGTGGGTGCGGTGGCCCAGCTCGTGGGCTTCGTCATCCTCTACCTGCTCCGCAACCCGGGCTCGCCCGCCTACCTGAGCCACGAGTTCTTCACCGACGCCGGGCCGTGGTGGACCAAGCGCCTGTACTGGGCCCAGTTGATCCAGATCGTGCTCGTGATGCCGATCAACTTCGTGGTGAACAAGCTGTGGACGTTCCGGGCGGTCCGGCGGCGACACGCGGCCGCCACCCACGGCGCGGGGCCCGGCGGTTCGTAAGGTGGGCGTGTGTACCTCAAGTCCCTGACGCTGCGCGGCTTCAAGTCGTTCGCGTCGGCGACGACCCTCAACTTCGAGCCCGGCATCACGTGCGTGGTCGGTCCCAACGGGTCCGGCAAGAGCAATGTGGTCGATGCGCTCAGCTGGGTGATGGGGGAGCAGGGGGCCAAGACGCTGCGCGGCGGCAAGATGGAGGACGTCATCTTCGCCGGCACCGCCGGACGCGCGCCGCTGGGCCGTGCCGAGGTCAGCCTCACCATCGACAACACCGACGGCGCGCTGCCGATCGAGTACACCGAGGTCACGATCAGCCGCACGATGTTCCGCGCGGGCGGCTCGGAGTACAAGATCAACAACAACCCCGCCCGGCTGCTCGACGTGCAGGAACTGCTGAGTGACTCCGGCATCGGCCGCGAGATGCACGTCATCGTCGGCCAGGGCCAGCTCGACACGATCCTGCAGGCCACCCCCGAGGTGCGCCGTGGCTTCATCGAGGAGGCCGCCGGCGTCCTCAAGCACCGCAAGCGCAAGGAGAAGGCGCTCCGCAAGCTCGACGCCACCCAGGTCAACCTCGATCGTCTGGCCGACCTCGTCGCCGAGATCCGCCGGCAGCTCAAGCCGCTGGGGCGCCAGGCCGAGGTGGCCCGCAAGGCCGCCGTCGTGCAGGCCGAGCTCCGCGACGCCAGGGCCCGCCTCCTCGCCGACGACTACGTGATGGCGACCCTCGCCCTGGAGTCCGACCTGGCCGCCGAGGCCGAGATCAAGGCCCGCCGCAAGGCCCTGGAGGAGGCGCTCGAGGCCGCGCGCGAGGCGGAGGCGGAGGCCGAGGCGTCCGTGCGCGCGGCCGCGCCCGAGCTGAACCGCGCGCAGGAGACCTGGTACGCGCTGGCCGCGTTGCGCGAGCGGATCGCGTCCACCCTGAGCATCGCCCAGGAACGCGTGCGCAACGCCGCCAACGTGTCGGGGGAGGAGCGGCGCGGCCGCGACCCCGAGGCCATCGAGGCCGAGGCCGCCGGCGTCCGGGAGTCGGAGGAGGCCATCAAGGCCCAGGTCGCCGAGCGGGCCGAGGCGCTCGCCACGGCGTCCGCGGCCCGGGAACAGGCCGAGAAGGCGCACGCCGACGCCGAGAAGCAGTACGCCGCCCAACTGCGGGCCATCGCCGACCGGCGCGAGGGGCTCGCCCGGCTGACCGGCGAGGTCAACTCGCTCAAGTCGCGCACCGAGGCGGCCGACGCCGAGATCGAGCGGCTGCGCGCCGCCGGGACCGAGGCGCGCAAGCGCGCCGACGAGGCGCGCGCCACCTTCACGCGCC
>DUOQ01000038.1 GCA_012838755.1 Propionibacterium sp.
CCGTGCCGGCGCCGGGCGCGCTGCAGCCGGTGACCGCCACGGCGGCGGCCACGAGGCCCACCAGACCGGGGATCACGCGCTTCACGGTGACCAGCCTAAGTGGCCACGCCGGATCCGTCGGATCCAGTTGGCCCTGGTTGCCCCCGGCCCGCGGGTCACGAGAGGGTGAGGAACAGCTTCTCGATGCGCTTGACCTCGGCCTCGTCGTGCGCGGGGTTGACCAGGCAGGTGCGCAGGGCGGCCTGGAACAGCAGGTAGCCCGTCCGGTCGATCGCCTTCTTCGCCGCCTGCAGTTGCGTGACGACCTCCCGGCAGTCGCGGCCGTCCTCGAGCATCGTCGCGACGCCCCCCAACTGCCCCTGGGCCCGGCGCAACCGGGTCACGAGCGTGCGCAACTCCTCGGCGCTCAGATCGAGGGCGTAGGGGACTGTCTCTGGGTTGGTCATGGTCCACCTCTCCGGGCCCGCAGCATGGGGGGATCTTCGTACAGGCTGCGCTCGCATGATACCCCGGGGGGTATTTGCCCACAAGAGTGGTGCTCGCAGGCAGGTTCGACAGCATGAAGCCGGGCAAGCGGTCGCTGTTCACCTCGGTCGGCTACGGCATGCAGGAGGCCTACCCCGAGGCCGCCGGCTGGAAAGACGTCTCGGAGAAGGCCCGCATGGCCGCACCCCCGCACCTGCTGCAGATCAACCGCGGTGCCGTGGGCACCTACGCCATCCTCCTGTCGAACAACGCCGCCACGGGTGGCACCTGCTTCGGTGACTCCGGCGGACCGACCTTCATCGGCGACACCAACGTCCTCGCCGGTGTGAACTCGTTCGGCATGAACCCGACCTGCGCGGGCACCGGCGGCGTCTTCCGCGTCGACCAGCCCGAGGTCCTGGAGTGGATCGCCATTCACCTCTGAGTCGCCGGTCACGCGCCGAGGACTCCTACGCGATGTCGTAGTACTCTCGGGCGCATGACTGACCTCGCAGCAACGCCGCGTCACTCGGGCGGTCACCCCGGTGGGCATCCCGGTGGGCATCCGGGCGGGCACCCCGGTGGCCATCCCCACAGCGCACCGTCGCGCCGCAACCTCGACTTCGACTCGGCGCCCTTCATCGCGATCTGGGAGACCACCCAGGCCTGCGACCTGGCCTGCCAGCACTGCCGGGCGATGGCCCAGCCGCTGCGCGACTCCGGCGAACTGACCACCGACGAGGCCAAGGCGATGATGCGCCGCCTCCGTGAGTTCGGTCCCATCGTCTTCGTCTTCTCCGGCGGCGACTGCTTCAAGCGCCCCGACATCGTGGAGCTCGTCGAGTACGGCGCCAACCTCGGCATGCGCATGGGCATCACGCCCGCCACCACGCCGCTGGCCACCAAAGAGCTGATGCAGCAGCTCAAGGACGTCGGCCTCACCCGCCTGGCCATCTCGCTGGACGGCTCGAACGCCCAGATCCACGACGAGTTCCGTCGGGTGAAGGGCTCCTTCGACCACGGCCTTCGCATCCTCAGGGAGGCGCAGGAGGTCGGCCTGTCCACCCAGGTCAACACCGTGATCCGCAAGGCCAACATCGACGACATGGACGCCATGACCGAGCTCATGACGACCCTCGGCGTCGTGTTCTGGGAGGTCTTCTTCCTCGTCCCGATGGGCCGCGCGAAGGCCGACGACGTGGCGTCCGCCGAGGAGTTCGAGTCGGTGTTCCACCAGCTCTACGACCTGAGCAAGACCGCGCCGTTCGACATCAAGGCCACCGCCGCCCCGCAGTACTCGCGCGTCGTCATGCAGCGCAAGCGCGCCGAGGTGCGCGCCGGCGCCGACGAGGACGTCCACGAGGTGATGACCCGCGGCATGCACTACTCGCAGAGCGACGGCATCGGGCGAGCCCGCAACGTCAACGACGGCGACGGGTTCATCTTCATCTCGCACACCGGCGACGTCATGCCGTCGGGCTTCCTGCCGATCAGGGCCGGCAACATCCGCGACGACGACATCATCGAGATCTACCGCAACGCGCCCGTGTTCCAGGACCTGCGCGACCGCACCCTGCTCAAGGGCAAGTGCGGCGTCTGTGGGTACCGCGACGCCTGCGGCGGCTCCCGGGCCCGGGCGTACGCCATGACCGGCGACCACCTGGCGGAGGAACCCTTCTGCGCCCACGAGCCGCCGCAGGTGCGCGGCCACGCTGACCCGCAGGAGTAGCCGGCCTGCATCGCGCTGACCCGCTCGGACGCGTCGAAGGAGAAGCTCGCGCGGGCGATGAAGTCCTCCGTGGTCATCGTGGGGGTAGGTTCCACTCGCCACGCCGCAGTTCTCGGGGGTCAGGGGATGGTGACCTCGTCGGTGGGTGCCTGGAACGGGAAGGGGGCGTCCTTGGGGAAGCGGGCGCGCGCGTCCTGCAGGTAGGGGACGAGCTCGGGGTGGGCGCCCAAGGTGTCGGACAGGACCTTCCACTTGCGCTCCTGCACCCCGAGGGTGGGGATGCCCACCAGCGCGAACGTGGCACCGATGCCGAGCGCGCCCAGGGACCACACCGGCAGCAGCCCGCTGCCCAGCAGGGTGACGATGCCGAACACCGCCCCGAACAGGCCGAAGGCGATCGCCAGGCCGAAGGCCGTGCCGGGGGTGACCAGCCCGCGGTCGGGGGCCGCCTCGAACGCCAGGTCGAGGGGGTGCTCCCGCAACTCCTGCCGGTTGACCAGGGCATCGCGCACCATCAGGGCCGCCCCGCCCAGCATCACCACCCCGATGATCAGGGCCGCCGGGTGCCCGCCGCTGACGACCATCAGCGCGATGGCGCCGACGACCAGCGCGACCCCCAGCAACTGGGTCATGGTGGCCACGACAGCCCGCATGGTGGTGCGGTTGGCGATGTTCTCCAGGTAACTGCGGGCCTCCATGACTGCTCACCCTAGTGGCGGGGGCCCGCGTGGACGGTCTCTCGGCACCGGTTGCCACGGATCACTAATGTGAGTCCATGTTCACCAAGATCCTGGTCGCCAATCGTGGCGAGATCGCCGTGCGCGCGTTCCGCGCTGCGACCGAGCTCGGCATCAAGACCGTCGCCGTCTTCCCGTACGAGGACCGACTCGCCGAGTACCGCCTCAAGGCCGACGAGTCCTACGAGATCGGTGAACGCGGGCACCCCGTGCGTGCCTACCTCGACGTCGAGGGCATCATCCGCGCCGCGAAGGAGGCCCACGCCGACGCCATCTACCCCGGTTACGGGTTCCTCAGCGAGAACGCCGGCCTGGCCCGGCGCTGCCGCGAGGAGAGCATCACCTTCGTCGGCCCCGGGGCCGAGGTGCTCGACCTGACCGGCAACAAGGCCACCGCGATCGCGGCCGCCCGCGAGGCGGGCCTGCCCGTCCTCCGGGGCGCCGACCCCTCCGAGGACATCGCCCAGCTGCAGGCCGCGGCGTCCGCGATCGGCTACCCGGTCTTCGTGAAGGCCGTCGCCGGGGGTGGCGGCCGGGGCATGCGCCGGGTCGACGACCCCGCCCGCCTGCCCGCCGCGCTCGAGGAGGCCATGCGCGAGGCCGAGGCCGCCTTCGGTGACGCCCGCGTCTACCTCGAGGAGGCCGTCGACCGGCCCCGCCACATCGAGGTCCAGGTCCTCGCGGACGCCGACGGCCAGGTCGTCCACCTCTACGAGCGCGACTGCTCGGTGCAGCGCCGCCACCAGAAGGTGATCGAGCTCGCTCCAGCGCCGAACCTCGACCCCGGGCTGCGCGAGCGCATCTGCGCGGACGCCGTGCGCTTCGCCGAGCACATCGGTTACGTCAACGCCGGCACGGTCGAGTTCCTGCTCGGTCAGGACGGCCGCTACGTGTTCATCGAGATGAACCCCCGCATCCAGGTCGAGCACACGGTCACCGAGGAGGTCACCGACGTCGACCTCGTGAGCTCGCAGATCCGGATCGCCAACGGCGCCACCCTGACCGAGCTCGGCCTGACCCAGGACGCCATCCACCTGCGCGGCGCCGCCCTGCAGTGCCGCGTCACCACCGAGGACCCGGCCAACGGGTTCCGGCCCGACACCGGCAAGGTGAGCGTCTACCGGACGCCCGGCGGCGCGGGCATCCGGCTCGACGGCGGCACGGTCTTCGCCGGCGCCGAGATCGGCGCCCACTTCGACTCCATGATGGTGAAGCTCACCTGCCGCGGCCGCGACTTCGCCACCGCGGTGCGCCGGGCCCAGCGGGCGCTGGCCGAGTTCCGCATCCGCGGCGTCAGCACCAACATCGGCTTCCTGCGCGGGGTGCTCGCCGACCCCGACTTCCTCGCCGGCCGGGCCACCACGTCGTTCATCGACGAGCGCCCCGAGCTCCTGCGGCCCCACGAGTCGGCCGACCGGGCGACCAAGCTGCTGCAGTTCCTCGCCGAACGCACGGTCAACCGCCCCCACGGCGACCCTCGGACGCCCGTCGTCGCCCGCACCAAGCTGCCGCCGGTCGACCTCAAGGCGTCCCCGCCGGACGGATCACGGCAGCGGCTCCTCGACCTGGGGCCGGCCGGCTTCGCCCGGGCCCTGCGCGAGCAGTCGGCCGTCGCCGTCACCGACACCACCTTCCGGGACGCCCACCAGTCACTCCTCGCCACGCGAGTACGCACGCGGGACCTCGCCAACGTGGCCCCGTGGATCGCCCGGCTGCTGCCCGGGTTGTTCTCGGTCGAGGCCTGGGGCGGGGCGACCTACGACGTCGCGCTGCGGTTCCTCAAGGAGGACCCGTGGGAGCGCCTCGCCCGGCTGCACGAGCTGATGCCGAACCTGCCGATCCAGATGCTGCTGCGCGGCCGCAACACGGTGGGCTACACGCCCTACCCGCTCGCGGTCACGGATGCGTTCGTGGCCGAGGCGGCGAAGACCGGCGTCGACATCTTCCGCATCTTCGACGCCCTCAACAACGTCGAGCAGATCCGTCCCGCCATCGAGGCCGTGCTCGCGACCGACCACGGGGTCGCCGAGGCCGCCCTGTGCTACACGGGCAACATGACCTCGCCGGGCGAGAAGCTCTACACGCTCGACTACTACCTGCGCCTGGCCGAGCAGCTCGTCGAGGCCGGTGCGCACATCCTCGCCATCAAGGACATGGCCGGCCTGTTGCGCGCGCCCGCGGCGTCCCGGCTCGTGACCGCGCTGCGGGAGAACTTCGACCTGCCGGTGCACCTGCACACCCACGACACCGCCGGCGGCCAGCTCGGCTCGCTGCTCGCCGCGATCAACGCGGGCGTGGACGCCGTGGACGTCGCCAACGCCGCCTGGGCCGGGACCACCTCGCAGGTGTCGATGTCGGCGCTCATCGCCGCCACCGACGACACCGAGCGGGCCACCGGCCTGTCGCTGCAGGCGACCGAGGACCTCGAGCCGTACTTCGAGGCCGTCCGCGTGCTGTACGGCGAGTTCGAGTCGGGCCTGCCGGGCCCGACGGGGCGCGTCTACACCCACGAGATCCCCGGTGGGCAGCTCAGCAACCTGCGCCAGCAGGCGATGGCGCTGGGGCTGGGGGACCGGTTCGAGGCGATCGAGGACATGTACGCCGCCGCCAACGCCATGCTCGGCAACATCGTCAAGGTGACGCCCAGCTCGAAGGTGGTCGGGGACCTGGCCCTGTCGCTGGTCGGCCAGGGCATCGACCCGGCGGCCTTCGAAGCGGACCCGCAGAAGTTCGACATCCCCGACTCGGTGATCGGCTTCCTCAACGGCGACCTCGGCGACCCGCCCGGGGGCTGGCCCGAGCCGTTCCGCACCAAGGCCCTGGCCGGACGCCGCACGAAGCCTGTCGAGACCGAGCTGCCGGACGAGGACGCCGAGGCGCTGGCGTCCGAGCCGCGGCGCACGCTGAACCGGCTGCTGTTCCCCGGCCCCACGAAGGACTTCGAGGAGGCCACCGCGGAGTACTCCGACCTGTCGGTGCTGACCACGAGGCAGTTCCTGCACGGCCTGGAGCCCGGACGCGAGCACGACGTGCCGATCGAGCGCGGCAAGACGCTGTTGATGAGCCTGCAGGCCATCGGCGACCCCGACGAGCGCGGGCTGCGCCCGGTGCTGGCCACGATCAACGGCCAGATGCGCCAGGTGCTGGTGCGCGACATGGCGGTGGAGTCCAACGTCGTCGCCGCCGAGCGCGCCAACCCGGCCAACCCGGGCGAGGTGCCCGCGCCGTTCTCGGGCGTGGTGACGCTGACCGTCGAGCCCGGCGACGAGATCGCCGTCGGCGACCAGGTCGCGACGATCGAGGCGATGAAGATGGAGGCGTCCATCACCTCGCCGGTCGCCGGCACGGTCCAGCGGGTGGCGCTGCAGCACTCCCAGGCCGTCGAGGGCGGTGACCTGCTGCTGGTGGTGGGCTGACCTCCGGATCTGGACGGCCCACCCTCGTGCCTACGAGGGTGGGCCGTCGGCGTCGCGCGGTCAGCGGAGCTTGCCCGCTCCCGCGCGCAACTCGACCTGGGCCGGGACCGACATCGTCGGGTCGACCTTGAGGCGGTGGGTCGGAACCCAGCCGGCGTCGTCACCGATGGTGTCGTCAGGGTTCGCGGCGTTCCAGGCGTCCAGCGCGGACACCTTCCGGCCGTTGACCCGGGTGCCGATCTCGGTCATGGACTCGCCGCCCCACTTCGCGATGATGGTGGAGGCGTCGTTGGCCGGGTGCAAGTGGATGTAGTTGTTCTCGGCGTACAGCGCCGAGTGGACCCCCACGCCCCAGTAGTAGGAGTACCAGTCGTAGTCGCTCGTCTGGACGTAGTGGTTGTTGTAGAGGTCGACCTGTCCGTAACGGACCCGAGGTGCCCGCTGGCCGATGTCGGTCCACTTGTTGTGGTGCAGGGTGACGCGGAGCCTGCCCGCATCCGCCACACGGCTGTTGGAGGACCCGATCAGCATCGTCTTGTCGTGGGCCTCGAACCGGTTGTACGAGACCGTGACGAGGTCGGAGCTGTGCGTGATGTCCAACAACCCGTCATGGACCTCGTACGGGCGCCCGTAGACAGTGGCGAGCGCGTCAGGTGGCATTTCGCCCGAGTCGAAGGTGTTGTGGTCGATCCACACGTGGGTACCCGTCCAGATGGACAGGTTGTCATAGCGGCTGTTCCAGTTGCCCGCGTCGGTGTCACCCGGGTCCCACTCGGGGAAGCAGTCCGTGGAGTCGGAGAGCGTCAGGTTGCGCACGATGACGTTGTCCGCGTCCCGGATCCGCAGGTTCGCGCCCACGATGCGGGCGTCGTCGCCGACCCCGATGATCGTCTTGTTCGACCCGATGTGCTGTTGGGTCTGGGCAGCCTGCGCGGTGGCGGCCTCGGCCTGGAGCTCGACCAGGTCGCCGGCGGGGTCCCTCCGACCCCAGGGGCCCTCGGGGTCGAATGCTTCGATGTACGCGGCCTGGCTGAAGCCGGTCGCCTCCTCGAACGTCGAGCACGTCGTCAGGCTGCCGTCGGCGGCCTCCCAGG
>DUOQ01000004.1 GCA_012838755.1 Propionibacterium sp.
AGGCGTGGTCACCCAGCAGGACGACCAGCGCGGCGTCGTCGTGCCGGCCGGTCGCGGCCACCGTCACCGGGGCGAGCCCGGGAACCGGCACGCCGAACCGGCGGGCCCAGTGCCCGTCGATCCTGCTGCGAGTGTCGGCCTGCACAGGGGCAGCCTATCCATGGGCGGCTCCGGCATGATGGAGCGCATGACTGAGGCACCCGTGACGTCCGTGACCCTGACCCGCCGCGACCTGATGGCCTACACCGCCACGAACGGGCGCGGTGCCTCCATCGAGGTGGGCGGCGAGGGCAACTTCTCCCCCGTCGAGTTGCTGTTGGCCGCCATCGGCGGGTGCACCGCGGTCGACGTCGACGTGATGACCTCGCGCCGCGCGACCCCGGAAGTGTTCGAGGTCGTCGCGTCGGGTCGCAAGGTGACCGAGGGCGGCAACCACATGGAGGACCTGCAGGTCACGTTCCGGCTGCGCTTCCCCGAGGGGGCCGATGGTGACAAGGCGCGGGAGCGGATCCAGCCCGCGGTGAAGGCGTCGCACGAGCGGGACTGCACCGTCTCCCGCACGGTCGAACTCGGCACGCCCATCGCGTTCGTGGTCGAGGAGGGCTAGGTGGCCCCCGGGCTGGTGTCGACGCGCGACGTGGCACGGGCCGACTGGATCGCCCCGCGCATGCGCCCGTGGGGCAGGCACGGGACGCCGGTCGCCTCGGTCGTGCCGGGCGGGTTCGCCGCCTACGCCCGGGTGCTGCACCCGGTGCACGACGACGGCGACACGTGGCTGACGTGGGCCGACGCCTGCCGCGAGAGCGGAGCCACCCCGCACGCACTGATGCAGTGGACGGCGATCACCCCGCAGCGGCTGGTGAACCGGGCCTCCCCGAACCAGGGCGGGCTCGTCCCGGACACGTTGGACTTCGTGATGGAGCACCTGCCCGCGGTCGGCGATGTCACGCACGCCTGGTGGATCGGCTGGGGCGAATTCAACGGCGGATCAAGACGCTTCGGGTGGAACGAGGACGGCAGCACGTGGTGGGAGGAGGTCCCGGCGGTGTCGGAGTTCGTCGACCCCGACTTCCCGGTGTTCAAGCTCCCCAGCCGCGAGTACGTGCTGTTCCGCGGGCCGCTGGACGCCGACCTCGGCCCGCGCGGGACGCGGGAGGTCCACGACCCCTCGCCCTCGTTGCTGTGGCCCGACGACCACACGTGGTGCCTGGCCACCGAGGTCGACTTCGACTCGACGCTCGTCGGAGCGACGGCCGAGGTGGTCGACGCGATCCTGGCCGACCCCCGCCTGGAGGCGTGGCCGGTCGAGCCGGGCGACGACCTGTCGATCGCCGGTGACCGGGTCAACGGCTCCTAGTTCACCAGCAGGTTCAGCTTGCGGCCGGCGAGGCCGCGCTTGCGGGTGGCCAGCCGCTCGGCGAGGCCGGTGAGGGCCTGGGCGGCCGGGCGCGAGGCGTCCGACCCCACGAGCGGGACGCCGGAGTCGCCCGCGGCGCTCATCGCCTGGTCGATCGGCACCTCGGCCAGCAGCGGGACGTCGTAGCCCAGGCGCAGGGTGAGCGCCGCGGCGACCCGCGCGCCACCCCCGGTGCCGAACAGGTCGACGCGGTGGGTCTGGTCGCAGTGCGGGCACGTGGCGTCCAGGTAGGCCATGTTCTCGACCACGCCGAGCACCTTCTGCTCGACCATGGACGCCATGGTCCCGGCCCGCTCGGCCACCTCGGCCGCGGCCTGCTGCGGCGTGGTGACGACGAGCACCTCGGCGTTGGGCAGCTTCGTGCCCAGGCTCATCGCGACATCGCCGGTGCCGGGCGGCAGGTCGACGAGCAGGAAGTCGAGGTCGCCCCAGTACACGTCGGCCAGGAACTGCTGGATCGCGCGGTCCAGGATCGGGCCGCGCCACGCGATCACCTGGTCGCGGGACTGCTTGAGCATGCCGATCGAGATCACCTGCATGCCGTTCACGGTCACGGGCAGGATCATGTCGTCGATGCCGGTCACGTCCTCGTCGGCGATGCCCAGCATCGGCGGGATGGAGTGGCCGTAGATGTCGGCGTCCATCACGCCGACCTTCTTGCCGAGCTGCGCGAGCGCCTGGGCCAGGTTCACGGTGACCGACGACTTGCCCACCCCGCCCTTGCCGGACGCCACGAGGATCACCTGGGTCAGGTTGTCGGCCCGCGCGAACGGGATCGACCGCTCCTCGACGCCGCCGCGCAGCTTGGTCTTCAGTTCGGCGCGCTGCTCGTCGGTCATCACCCCGAACTCGAGGTCGAGCGAGCTGATGCCCTCGACCTGCTGGAGGGCGGCGTGCACGTCGTGCTCGATGGTGCCCTTCATGGGGCACCCCGAGATCGTCAGGAGCACCTTCACGCTCGCGTGCCCGGTGTCGTCGACCTCCACCTTCTCGACCATGCCCAGCTCGGTGATGGGCTTGTGGATCTCGGGGTCGTTGACGCGGGACAGCACGTCCCAGACGGCGGCGTTCAGGGTTTCGACAGACATGGGCCACACCTTACTCAGGTGCCACAACGGCCTCGGGGCGCAGGTCCAGCCTGCGGAGCAGTTGGGCGTTCAGCGCCACCACGATCGTCGAGGCCGACATCAGCACGGCGCCCACCGACATCGGCAGCACGAACCCGACCGGGGCGAGCACGCCGGCCGCGAGCGGGACGGCGAGCAGGTTGTAGCCGGCGGCCCACCAGAGGTTCTGCTTCATCTTGGCGTAGCTGGCCCGCGACAGCTCGATGACCGACACCACCGAGCGCGGGTCGTCGCTGGCCAGGATGACCCCGGCCGACGCGATCGCCACGTCGGTGCCCGCCCCGATCGCGATGCCGACATCGGCCTGCGCGAGCGCGGGCGCGTCGTTGACGCCGTCGCCCACCATCGCGACCGTGTGGCCCTCGTCCTGCAGCCCGGCGACCGTGGACGCCTTGTCCTCGGGCCGCACCCCCGCGAAGAAGCGGTCGATCCCCAGCTTGCCCGCCACGTCGGCGGCGACCGCCTCGGCATCGCCGGTGATCATCACCACCCGGACGCCCCGGGCGTGGAGCGCGTCGACCGCCTGCTTGGACTCGGGCCGGATCTCGTCGGCCAGCCGCAGCGCCCCCGCCACGGCACCGTCGACGAGCACGTGCAGGATGATCGCGCCCTCGGCGCGCCACCCATCCGCCACGGGCAGTTCCTCGGCCCCCTCCTGCTGCAGGAGGTTGGGCCCGCCCACCTGGACGCGGCGCCCCTCGACCAGCGCCGACACCCCGATCGCGGGCGCCGACGTGAACTCCGACGCCGACGGGAGGGACAGGCCGCGCTGCTCGGCGTCCGCCACGATGGCGCGCGCGAGCGGGTGCTCGGAGTCGGCCTCGGCCGCGGCCGCCAGCCGCACCAGCGCGTCCTCGGCAAGGTCGCCGTCGGGGGCGACCTCGGTGACGGCGGGGCGGCCCTGGGTCAGGGTGCCGGTCTTGTCGAACAGGACGACGTCGACGGTGCGCATGGACTCCAGGGCGAGGCGGTCCTTGACCAGGACGCCGGCGCGGGCGGCCCGCTCGGTCGCGATCGAGACCACCAGCGGGATCGCCAGGCCCAGGGCGTGCGGGCATGCGATGACGAGCACGGTGATCGCGCGCATGACGGCCTGGTCGGGCAGGCCGAGCGCCCCCCAGACGATCGCGGTGAGGACGGCGGCGCCCAGGGCGAACCAGAACAGCCAGCCGGCGGCGGTGTCGGCCAGCCGCTGGGCGCGCGACGAGCTGGACTGGGCGTCGGCCACGAGGCGGCGGATGCCGGCCAGGGCGGTGTCCTCCCCCACGGCGGTCACCTCGACCCGCAGCCCCGAGTCGGTGGCGACGGTGCCGGCGACCACCGGGTCGCCCTCCTCGCGGCGGACGGCCTTCGACTCGCCGGTGATCATCGACTCGTCCATGCTGGCCGAGCCGGAGACGATCCGGCCGTCGGCCGGGACGCGCCCGCCCGGGCGCACGACGACCACGTCGCCCAGCGCCAGGTCTGCCGGGGCGACGGTCTCGACCGAGTCGCCGACCACCCGTTCGGCTTCGTCGGGCAACAGGGCCGCCAGGGAGTCCAACGCGGAGGTGGTCTGGGCCAGCGACCGCATCTCGAGCCAGTGGCCCAGCAGCATGATCACGACCAGTAGGGCGAGTTCCCACCAGAAGTCGAGCTCGTGGTCCAGGACGCCCAGGGTCGCCCCCCACGACGCCAGGAACGCGACGGTGATCGCCATGCCGATCAGCAGCATCATCCCGGGCTTGCGGGCGCGGAGTTCGTCGACGGCCCCGGTCAGGAAGGGGCGGCCGCCCCACGCGTAGATGACGGTGCCGAGCAGCGGGGGCACCCAGGCCAGCCACGCGGCGTCCGGGAGTTCGTATCCGACCAGGTGTGCGAACATCGGCGAGAGCGCCACCACCGGGATCGCGAGCACCAGCATGATCCAGAACAGCCGCCGGTACTGCGCCACGTGGTCGCCGTGGTCGTGGCCCGCGTGGCCCGCATGCTCGTCGTGGCCGCCATGGCCCGCGTGCTCGGCATGGCCCGCGTGCTCGTCGTGACCCCCGTGCCCCTCGCGCTCCTCCACGGCGTGGGCGTGGTGCGGGTGGTGCTCGTGCTCGTCAGCCATGCTCTCCATCATACCCCCAGGGGGTATCACACGAAAGGTGGGCAGGGACGCGTCAGCGGCGTCCGGCCTTGTCGTTGCCGTCGTCGTCCTCGTCGCCGCGGTTCAGTTCCTCCAGCAGGTCGCGCAACTCGCTGCGGATGAAGTCGCGGGTGGGCATGTCGTTGATGCGCATGCGCAGGGAGGCGATCTCGCGGGCGAGGAAGTCCATGTCGGCCCGGCTCTGGGCGGCGACGCGGCGGTCGTTCTCGGCGGTGACGCGGTCGCGCGCCTCCTGCCGGTTCTGGGCGAGCAGGATCAGCGGCGCGGCGTACGAGGCCTGGATCGACAGGATCAGCGTGAGCAGCATGAACGGGAAGGCGTCGTTGAGCAGCTCGGGGAAGAACGAGTTGAGGATGATCCAGCCGGCGACGAACACCGACATCCAGATCAGGAACCGGGCAGTACCCATGAAGCGGGCGAACGCCTCGGCGAACGCTCCGAACGCGTCCTCGGAGAACTTGACCCGGGGCAGCCAGGAGCGCTGGCGTCCGGGGGTGTTGAGCCGGTCAGGCTGACGCTCCGGCATCGGTCACCCCTTGCGCGAGCTGGATGCGCCGCCAGTCGTTGGGGAGGATGTGGTCGAGCACGTCGTCAACCGTGATCGCGCCCACGAGCATGCCCTTGTCGTTGACCACCGGGGCGCACACCAGGTCGTAGGTGGCGAAGTAGCGGCTGACGTGGGCGACGTCGGCCCCCGGGGACAGCGGCGTGATCGAACCGTCGACCAGCCCGGCGGCCAGGACCGACGGGGGCTCGCGCAGCAGGCGCTGGATGTGCACCGCCCCGAGGTAGCGGCCGGTGGGCGTGTCCAGCGGCGGGCGGCACAGGAAGGCCAGCGCGGCCAGCGCGGGGGTGACCTCCTCGGCGCGCAGCAGGGCGAGGCAGTCGGCCACGGTGGCGTCCGGGCCCAGCACGACCGGCTCGGGGGTCATCAGGCCACCGGCGGTGGCGCGGTCGTAGTTCAGCAGCAGGCGGACGTCCTCGGCGTCCTCGGGCTCCATCCGCTGCAGCAGCGTCTCGGCCAGCTCCGGGGTCAGCTCGGCGATCAGGTCGGCCGCATCGTCGGGGTCCATCTCCTCGAGGATGTCCGCCGCGCGCTCGGTGTCGAGCGTCTGGATCACGCGCACCTGCTCCGACTCGGGCAGCTCCTCCAAGGCCTCGGCGAGCACGTCGTCCTCGAGCGCCTCGACGACCTCGGCGCGGCGTTCGGGGCTCATCTCGTGCAGCTCGCGGGCCACGTCGGCGGGCTTCATCTCGGTGAGTTGGGCGACCACCTGGTCGGTGCCCTGCTCGGACACGACGAAGAAGTCGGGCACCTCGTCCCAGTCGACGACGACCACGTGGCCGCGCGAGAACACCGAGCGGCTCGTGACCTCCTTGAGCGCGACCTCGTCGACCTCCCAGGCGCGGGTGCGGGTCTGCACGATCGACAGGTCGAAGATGGAGGCCGGCTTCTCGCCGGGGCGGTCGATCTTCTTGTCGAACAGTTCCTCGTAGACGAGCGCCTCGGTGTCGCGGCGCTGGAACGCGACCGTGTTCACCACGCCCTGGATGATGACCTGCTGGGCGTCGATGGCGTGCACGCGCTCCATGGGCAGGAAGACCTTGCGCAGGCGCAGCAGCTCCACCACCAGGCCCTTGACGCGCGGCGACCTGGCGTTGGTCCGGTTCTGGACGACAACGTCTCGCACCTTGCCGACCTGGTCTCCGCTGGCGTCCAGCACGGGCAGGCCCTTGATCCGCGAGACGAAGATCGAGGAAGGTGATCCGCTCACGACCCGAAGGTTAGCGCACGGCTCAGGTGGCCTCGGGGTCGAACGGCACGGTCGTGCGCCGCTCACCCGGCGGGGACGCCGTGGGCTCGGCCCGGTCGGCCGCCGTCGCGCCCCCGGGCTGTTCCGCCGGGGCGTCCACGACCGGCGCGGCCTCGTCGTTCGCGTCCTCGTCGTCGCCCTTGCGCTCCACGCCCTTGACCTCGTCGACCGTGTCGCGGACGATCTGGCCGGTGGCGAGGGCCTCGTCGCGGATCTGGCGGAGGTCCTCGACCTCCTCACCCGACAGCAGGTGCTTGGCGACGAACGTCTTCGGGTTGAGGTCGGCCAGGGAGATGTCGGCGAACTCGTCGCCGAGCTCTTGGCGCAACTGCCCGCGGGCATCGTTGCCGATGCGCCGTAGGTAGTTCAGGACGCGGGCCGCCTTGCGCGCGAGCTCGGGCAGCTTCTCGGGACCGAACACGATGATGGCGAGGACCACCAGCGCGGCGATCTCCCACATGTTGAAGTCCATGGCCCTGCCCTCAGCTCGCCGAGCAACCCACTCTAGAGGCCGGCCGCTTCGAGCAACTGGACGAAGGTACGCGCCTGCGACGGGCTGGCCGCCTTCAGCGGGCGACGCAGCACCGACGGGCTGAACCCGCGGGACGCGAGCCCGGCCTTGACCAGCATGACGCCCTGGGTGGCGAAGACCCCCGTGTAGACCGGCAGGAGGCGGCGGTACACCTCGAGGGCGCCCTCGCGGTCGCCGTCGGCCAGCAGGTCCATCCACTCCTTGGTGGCGGCCCCGCTGAAGTGGGTCGAGGTGCCGACCACGCCGACGCCGCCGATCGACATCAGCGGCAGCGTCATCGCGTCGTCGCCGGAGTAGTACGCCAGGTCGGTGACCGACATGACCTTCGCCGAGCTGACCAAGTCGCCCTTGGCGTCCTTGACCGCCACGATGCGGGGGTGGCGGGCCAGTTCGATGATCGTCTCCTCGGGGATCGGGATGGCCGACCGCGAGGGGATGTCGTAGAGCATGACGGGCAGCTCGGCCGCGTCGGCGACCATGACGAAGTGCTCCAGGAGCGCGTCGGCCGGCGGCTTGTTGTAGTAGGGCGTGACGACCAGGAGCCCGTCGCACTCGGCCTCGGCGGCGTCCCGGCTGCGCTTGATGGTCGCGGCCGTCTCGTTCGTGCCCACGCCGGCGATGACCTTCGCGCGGTCACCCACCTCGCTCACGACGGCCTTGAGGAGCGCGAGCTTCTCGTCGTCGTCGGTCGTCGGGGACTCGCCGGTGGTGCCGTTGATCACGAGGGAGTCGTTGCCCATCTCGTCGACCAGGTACGCCGCCAGGCGGCGTGCCTCGTCGAGGTCGAGGGAGCCGTCGTCGTTGAAGGGCGTCACCATGGCCGTGATGAGGCGCCCGAAGGGAGGATTGGCCATGGCCGACAGTGTAGGACACCGGTGCACCAGCGCTGGGGCTAGGCTGGCCCCGTGAACGCCGCCGCGAAGCCGAACCCCGCGTCCCTGACGCCTGCCTCCATCGCCTGGGCCGAGACCTTCGTCCCCGAGACCGAGGGCGCCACCGACGCCCGCGCCGCCGCCTCCGGCATGGGCGTGGAGCCCGTGTCGCAGGGCGCGGCCACCACGCTGACCTTCCTCGCCTCCCTGCTGCGGGCCCGGGCGGTCGTCGAGGTCGGCACCGGTACCGGCGTGTCGGGCCTGGCCCTGCTGGCCGGCATGGTGCCCGACGGCGTCCTCACGTCCATCGACACCGAGCCCGAGCACCAGGCGGCGGCCCGCGAGGCCTTCGGCAAGGCGGGGCACCCGAACCGTCGCGCGCGCCTGATCGCCGGCGCCGCCCTGCAGGTGCTGCCGAAGCTCAGCGACGGCGCCTACGACCTCGTGCTCATCGACGGCGACCCCATCGAGTACGTCGAGTGCGTCGAGCAGGCCCTGCGCCTGCTGCGCCCCGGCGGGCTGTTGGTGCTGCACCACGCGCTGGCCGGCGGCCGCGTCGCCGACCGGGCGAACGAGGACGACGAGGTCGTGATCATCCGCGAGGCCGCGTCCGCGATCGCCGACTCCGAGGAACTCTCCCCCGTCGTGTTGCCCGTCGGCGACGGCCTGCTGGTGGCGCGCCGCGCCTGACCGCACGCCGCCCCGGCGGCACCCGGACGCCGAACGGCCCCGCGGGATTCCTCCCGCGGGGCCGTTCGTTGTCCTCAGGTCAGTGACCGACGCTGCCACCCTTGGTGACCACAGTGATGCCGTCGTCGGAGACGTGGTAGCCACGCGCCAGGTCGGCGTCCCTGTTCACACCGATCTCGGCGCCGTCCTCGACGATGACGTTCTTGTCGAGGATCGCCCGGCGGACCACGGCGTTGCGGCCGATGCGGGCGCCGGAGAAGATCACCGACTCCTCGACCTTGGCCCACTTGTCGACGATGACGTTCGGCGAGAGCACCGAGCGGTCGACGTCGCCGCCGGAGATGATGCTGCCGGACGACACGATCGAGTCCTCGGCGGTGCCGCGCAGGGTGAACTTCGCACCGGGGGCCTGCGCCTGGTTGCTGAAGATCGGCCACTTGTTGTTGTACAGGTTGAACTCGGGGTCGACGCTGACGAGGTCCATGTGGGCCGCGTGGTAGGCGTCGATCGTCCCGACGTCGCGCCAGTAGTTGCGGTCCTTGTCGGTGGAGCCGGGGACGTCGTTCTTGGTGAAGTCGTACACCTGCGCCTGACCCTTGTTCACGAAGAACGGCACGATGTTGCCGCCCATGTCGTGCTTGGAGTCCGGGTCCTCGGCGTCGGCCTTGAGGCACTCCACGAACGCCTTGCGCGTGAAGATGTAGTTACCCATGGACGCGAACGACTCGTCGGGGCTGTCGGGCAGGCCCGGCGGGTCGGCGGGCTTCTCGAGGAACTGGAGGATCCTGGCGTCGTCGGCCGCGTCGATGATGCCGAACGCGGACGCCTCGGACCGCGGCACGCGGATGCCCGCGACCGTGCACTCCAGCCCGGACTCGATGTGCGCCTGGAGCATCGCCCCGACGTCCATGCGGTAGATGTTGTCGGCCCCGAACACGACGACGTAGTCGGGGTCCTCGTCGACGATGAGGTTCATCGACTGGTAGATGGCGTCGGCGCTGCCGAGGTACCACTGTTTGCCGGTGCGCTGCTGGGCGGGGACGGAGGCGACGAAGCTGCCCAGCAGGGTCGACATGCGCCACGTCTGGGCGATGTGCCGGTCCAGCGAGTGGGACTTGTACTGGGTCAGCACGGCCATCTTCGTGAGGCCCGAGTTCGCCAGGTTGGACAGGACGAAGTCGATGAGGCGGTAGGTGCCGCCAAAGGGAACCGCCGGCTTGGCACGGTCAGCGGTCAGGGGCATCAGCCTCTTGCCCTCGCCACCGGCCAGGACAAGCGACAGGACATTCGGTCGATCGCTCATGAGGCCCAACCTAGCCACTCCGCGCGCGGGTGGCACCTTATTCCGAGAACTGCCCCCCTCAGTTCACCCGTGTGACACGATCAGGCCATGCGCGTATCGATCCTCACTCGGGAATACCCTCCGTTCATCTACGGCGGCGCCGGCGTCCACGTCGGGCAACTCGTGCCGCAACTCGCCAAGTTCACCGACGCGGTGGACGTCCAGTGCATGGGCGAGCCTCGTGAGGGCGCCACGGCCCATGCCGAGAACTACCCCGAAGGCGCCAACGGCGCCATCCGCACCCTCGGCGCCGACGTGGCCATGGCGGCCGCGATCCCCGAGGTCGACGTGGTGCACGCCCACACCTGGTACGCCCAGTTCGCCGGCATCATCGCGTCCGAGTTCCAGGACATCCCGCTGGTCGTGACGGCCCACTCCCTCGAGCCCGACCGCCCGTGGAAGGTCGAGCAGCTCGGTGGTGGCTACCGCGTCTCCAGCTGGATCGAGAAGACCGCCTACGAGAACGCCGACGCCGTCATCGCCGTGTCCGCCGCGATGATCAAGAACATCCAGGACGCCTACCCCTTCGTCGAGACCGAGCGCATCCACGTGGTCAAGAACGGCATCGACCCCGAGGAGTTCAAGCCCGACCTCGACACCGACGTCATCGAGGGCCTCGGCGTCGACCTGTCCAAGCCGATCGTCACGTTCGTCGGCCGCATCACCCGCCAGAAGGGCCTCATCCACCTCGTCCGCGCGGCGCGCGCGTTCGACCCCGACACGCAGGTGCTGCTGCTGGCCGGGGCGCCCGACACCCCCGAGATCGCCGCCGAGTTCCACGGCGCGTTCGACGAGCTCAACGAGCTGCGCGGCAGCGGCGTCAAATGGGTGCAGGAGATGTTGCCCCGCGCGTCGGTGCGCCAGGTGCTGACCCACTCGACCCTGTTCGCCTGCCCGTCGATCTACGAGCCGCTCGGCATCGTGAACCTCGAGGCCATGGCCTGCGAGATCCCGGTCGTCGCGTCGGCGGTCGGCGGAATCCCCGAGGTCGTCGTCGACGGCGAGACCGGCCTGCTGGTGCCCTACGACCCGGCGAAGGCGGGCGACCCCGACTACATCGCCAACTTCGAGGCGACGTTCGCCGAAAAGGTCAACGAGTTGACCCGCAACCCCGAGCGTGCCCGGGAGATGGGCCTGGCCGGCCGCCAGCGCTGCATCGACGAGTTCAGCTGGGAGAAGATCGCCCGGGAGACGGTCGAGGTCTACGAGGCCGCGATCGAGCACCGCCGCGCGAAGAAGGCCTGACCCCACCAACGACAACGTCCCCCGGGTTCACCCGGGGGACGTTTGTTGTTCTGTGCTTCAGCCGACGACGCTCTTGAGGGCCTCGAGCAGCTCGGCTGCCTCGGTGGCGTTCATCTCAATCACGAGGCGGCCACCACCGTCAGCCGGAATCCGCATCGCGATGACGCGCGACTCCTTCGCGACCTCGATGGGGCCCTCACCCGTGCGGGGCTTCATTGCTGCCATGTTCTCCCTCTCTGCCAGACTGCGAGAACTCGCTGGGGTCCATTATCGCAGACTGACCCAAGCGGGGTGAGTCGGCCTCCGACGCCGGGCCCGGACGCCCCCCGTCGAGCTGGTCGGCCACCCGGCCCAGCAACTCGTCCACCTGCGCGACGGAGTAGCCCCGGGGCACCAGCGCGAACTGCACCCGGCGGAGGTCCTCCCCCGTCAGCGTGCCCGCGGGCAGGTGGACCACCGGCGCGTCATGGACCGGTGGGGGCATCGCCCCGAACCGGCCGGCACCGGCGATCGCCGCCAGCGCGAGGACCACGACCACCAGGCCCCAGAGGATCCACTCCACGGGCTCAGCCCTCCACCGGCGGGACCGGCACGACCCCGTTCTCGCGGAAGCTGGTGACGATCGTCACGGCTTCGTCGATGTCGTCGGTGATGTGCAGCATGGCCAGGTCGCCGGGGCTGATGTACGCCGACCCCTCGACCTCCTGCCGCAACCAGTCGACGAGCCCGGCCCAGTAGGAGCTGCCGAACAGGACGATCGGGAACCGGGTGATCTTGCGGGTCTGCACCAGCGTCAGCGCCTCGAAGAGTTCGTCGAAGGTGCCGAACCCGCCGGGCATCACCACGAAGCCCTCGGAGTACTTCAGGAACATCACCTTGCGGACGAAGAAGTAGCGGAAGTTGATGCCGAGGGACACGTACCTGTTCAGCTGTTCCTCGAACGGCAGCTCGATGCCCAGGCCGACCGAGACTCCCCCCGCTTCCAGGGCGCCCTTGTTCGCGGCCTCCATGGTGCCGGGGCCGCCCCCGGTGATGGTGGCGTACCCCGCCTGGGCGAGGCGGGCACCCATCTCGACGGCCGCGGCGTACATCGGGTGGTCCTTGGGCGTGCGGGCGGAGCCGAACACACTGACCCCCGGCCCCAGATTCGCCAGCGTGCCGAAGCCCTCGACGAACTCGGACTGGATGCGCATGACCCGCCACGGGTCGGAGTGCACCCAGTCGGTGTCGCCCCGGCTCTCGAGCAGTCGCTGGTCGGTCGTCGTCGGCAGCACCTGGTCGAGCCGCCGGATCACCGGACCCTGCTGGCGCGTACCGCGCTTCTTCTTGCTCCTTGCCACCCCAGCAGCCTAGCCGTCACCCCAGCCAGCGCAGCAGGGCGTCGTGGCAGGTGTGCAGGTCGGCGACCGGGCAGAACTCGTCGTCGGTGTGCGCCTTGCCCGGGTCGGCGGGCCCGAAGTTCACCGCCGGGACGCCGAGGGCCGAGAAGCGGGCCACGTCGGTCCACCCGTACTTGGCGCGCGGCTCCCCGCCGACTGCCGCGAGGAACTCGGCGGCGGCCGGGCGGTCCAGGCCGGGACGCGCCGCGGGCGACTCGTCGGTGAACACCAGCTCGTGGCCGGGGAAGAGCGCGCGGCAGTACTCCTTGGCGTCCTCGAGCGAGCGGTCGGGCGCGAAGCGGAAGTTCACCGTGATCGTGCATTGGTCGGGGATCACATTGCCCGCGATGCCCCCGGTGATGCCGACGGCGTTGAGGCCCTCGCGGTACTCCAGCCCGTCCACCTCGACGATGCGCGGCTCGTGGTCGGCCAGCGTGCGCAGCAGGACGCCGGCGTCATGGATCGCGTTGTGCCCCAGCCAGGCGCGGGCGGAGTGCGCCGCCGTGCCCCGGGCGGTGACCTCGAAGCGCAGCGTCCCCTGGCAGCCTCCCTCGATGCGGGCGCCGGTCGGCTCCATCAGGACGGCGAAGTCGCCGCTGATGAGCTCGGGCCGGGTGCGGGACAGGCGGCCCAGGCCGTTGCGGACCGCCTCGACCTCCTCGTTGTCGTAGAAGATCCACGTCACGTCGTGCCGGGGTGCGACCAGTTCGGCCGCGGCGGCGAGCATGACCGCGACACCACCCTTCATGTCGCAGGTCCCGCGGCCGTGGATGCGGTCGCCCTCGCGCCACGAGGGGAGGTTGGACGCGACCGGAACGGTGTCGAGGTGCCCCGCGATGACGACGCGGGTGCCCTTGCCCTGCGTCGTCCGCGCGACGAGCGCGTCGCCATCCCGGTCGACGGTGAGGTGCGGCAGCGCGGACAGGGCCGCGCCCACGGCGTCCGCCAGGGGGCCCTCGTTGCCGCTGACCGACTCGATGTCGGTGATGGCCATGAGCAGGTCGGGCAGGTCGGCGGTGAGGTCGAGCGACATGCGGGCAGCCTAGCGCCGGGGTGCGTGGCAAGATGATTGTTGGTTCCCGACCGCTCAGGAGGACTCCAGCATGAACCACGCCGACGAGCCGACCCAGGCCCTGCCCCCCGTCGAGGGCGAGCCCACCCCGGTCGAGGGGTCCACCGCGGCGCCCGTCGAGGAGGCCGCGGCCGGGCCGAGTCCCCTGACGTGGGTCCTGTCCGGCCTGCTCGTGCTCGCGCTCGTGGCGGGCATCGCCTGGTTCGCGTTCACCACCAGCAGGGCCAACCGTGAGGCGTCCATGCGCTCGGCGGCGAGTGACTACCTGACCGCGGTCGCCGAGGGGGACGCCGAGGCGGCCCTCGGGCTGCTGGCCGAGCGCCCCGAGAACACCACCCTGCTGACCCACGAGGTCCTGGCCGTGGCCCACGAGGCCGCCCCGCTGACCGAGATCGAGGCCGGCACCCTCGGGGGGACCGAGACCGCCCCGACCGTCGAGGTCACCTACAAGCTCGGCGACGAGCCCGTGACCACCACGATCCCGCTGGCGGCCGACGGGCGCGACTGGAAGGTCGCCGACGGGACGGTCGACCTGGCCGTGCCCGAGCGCCGCGCGCTCACCGTCAACGGCGCCCAGCTGACGGAGGAGGTCAACCCGGTCTTCCCGGGCACCTACACGGCCGAGCCCGTCTCCGACAAGGTGGGCCTGACCGGTGAGCCGGCCGTCGTGGTGTCCGCGCCCGACCAGGCCGACGAGAGCATCGACGTGACGCTGGGGCTGTCCGAGCTCGGGTCCCAGACCGTGCTGGACGCGGTCAAGGGCCGCTTCGACGAGTGCCTGGCCGCCACCGAGTCGCGTCCGGTGGGCTGCCCGTTCGGCGTGGGCGTCGACGGCGTCGAGGTGCAGGAGGGCTCGGTGAAGTTCGCCCTCGTCAACGACCCCTGGGCCGGGTTCGCGCCCACCCTCGACCCCGAGACCCTCGTCGCCAGCGGCACCTTCAGCTACGACATGACCGCCACCGCGACCGTCAGCCGCGAGGGCCTGAGCACCCAGGCGACGATCCCCCTGAAGGCCGACCGTGGCTACGCCGTCGACCTTTCCAAGAACCCGGCCGTCGTCACGTGGTCCTGAGCGGCGTCGGTAGGCTCGACACCATGACGACTTCTGCGCGCCCCGCGTGGGCCTGGGGCCTGGCCACGACGACGACCTCCGGTGACGTGCTCGACGTCTGGTACCCCGAACCCCGCCTCGGCTCGCCCGAGCAGGACGCCCCGACGCCGGCCGGGCTGGTGGCCGCGCAGGGCGACGACGAGACCCGCGGCGTCCGGCTGGAGGTCGTGCAGACGGAGGTCGACCTCGACGCCGCCCCCGCCTCGGTGGCCGACGCGTACCTCCGCCTGCACCTCATCTCGGCCCGCCTGTGCGCGCCGCGCTCGATCAACCTCGACGGCATCTTCGGCGTGCTGCCGAACGTCGTGTGGACCTCGGCCGGCCCGTGCGCCGTCGAGGGCTTCGAGGAGGTCCGGACCGCCCTGCGCGCCGCGCGCGGCCACGTGACCGTCTTCGGCGTGGACAAGTTCCCCCGCATGGTCGACTACGTCGTCCCCTCGGGCGTCCGGATCGCCGACGCCGACCGCGTCCGCCTGGGCGCCCACCTGGCCGAGGGCACCACCGTGATGCACGAGGGCTTCGTGAACTTCAACGCCGGCACCCTCGGCGTCTCGATGGTCGAGGGGCGGATCTCGGCCGGCGTCATCGTGGGCGACGGGTCCGACGTCGGCGGTGGCGCCTCGATCATGGGCACCCTGTCCGGCGGCGGCAAGACGCAGATCTCGGTCGGCGAGCGCTGCCTGCTCGGCGCCAACGCCGGCATCGGCATCTCGCTCGGTGACGACTGCGTCGTCGAGGCCGGCCTGTACGTGACCGCGGGCACCAAGGTGACCCTCCCCGAGGGCGAGGTCGTCAAGGCCGCGGAGCTCTCGGGCTCGAACGGCCTGCTGTTCTACCGCGACTCCGTGTCCGGTGCCGTGGCCGTCAAGGCCCGCCAGGGCCAGGTCGTGGAGCTCAATGCAGCCCTGCACGCCAACTAGGTCCGCTTGATGGGGGCCCTCCGACGCGTCTTCGTGGGCCTGTTGGCCACCGTGGCGATCACCGCCACGATCGTGGTCGGCCTCGTCGTGCTGTACGGGTACGAGAAGCGTCCGCTCCCCCTGGCCGACCAGTGCACGGCCGAGGTCGCCGACATGACGGTGCCGATCTCCACCGAGCAGGCGCACTACGCGTCGATCATCGTCGGGGTCGCGACCCAGCGCGGGCTCGCACCCCGGGCGTCCACGATCGCGCTGGCGACGGTGTACCAGGAGTCGGGGATCCGCAACCTCGACTACGGCGACCGCGACTCGCTGGGGCTGTTCCAGCAGCGGCCGTCGCAGGGCTGGGGCACCGACGAGCAGGTGCAGGAGCCGTACCACGCGTCGGGTCGGTTCTACGACGCCTTGGTGAAGGTACCGAACTGGCGCACCGGGGACGTGAACGACGTCGCCCAGGCCGTGCAGCGCTCGGGGCACCCGAAGGGCTACGTGCGCCACGTCGAGAACGCGCGCCGGCTCGCGTCGGCGTTGACCGGCGAGACGCCGGCCTCGTTCTCGTGCGTGGTGAAGAACCCGCCGCCGGGAGACCCCGCGGGGATGGACGAGTTCCTGTCCCGCACCCTGCCCGCGTCGAGCAAGCTCTCCCGCACCGGGTCGACGGTGACGGTGGAGGCCGTCGACGGCGAACTGGCCTGGTCGGCGGCGCACCTCGCGGTGGCCAACCACGCCCGCTACGGGCTCGCCTCGGTCGAGGTGGCCGGGCGCACGTGGGTGCCGGCGACGGGCTCCTTCGCCAGGTGGACCGGCGAGCCCGCCGCGGGCACGACCGTGACGATCACGTTCGACAACGCCCCCACGCCGCGGCGTTGATCAGTCGGCCAACCGTGCCGCCGCGGCGGCGATCCGCTCGTCGGACGCCGTGAGGGCGATCCGGACGTGCTCCCCGCTCGCCGAGCCGTAGAAGTCGCCGGGGGCGGCCAGGATGCCGCGCTCGGCGAGCCAGCCCACGGTGGTGCGGCAGTCCTCGCCGCGGGTGGCCCACAGGTAGAGGGATCCCTCGGAGTGGTCGATCCGGAAGCCCGCCGCCTCGAGCGCCGGCTTCAGCACGGAGCGGCGCGCCAGGTAGCGGTCGCGCTGCTCGTCGACGTGGCCCTGGTCGGCCAGAAGCTCCACCATCGCGTCCTGCACGGGACCGGGCACCATCAGCCCGGAGTGCTTGCGCACCTCGAGCAGCTCGCCCAGCAGGCCCGAGCAGCCGGCCAGGAAGCCCGCGCGGAACCCGGCCATGTTGCTGCGCTTGCTCAGCGAGTGGGCGGCGATCAGGCCCTGGGGCGTCCCGCCGCACACGTCGGGGTGCAGGACCGAGACCGGCTCGGCGTCCCACCCGAACTCGCCGTAGCACTCGTCGGAGGCGAGGGTCGCCCCGACCGAGCGCGCCGCGTCCACCCAGCGCCTGAGCGCGTCGGCGCCGAGGATGGCGCCGTGGGGGTTGGCCGGGGAGTTGATCCAGATCAGCGCCGGCTTCGCAGCCGCCGCCTCGTCGGGGTCGTCGGTGGCCAGCACGTCGGCGCCGGCGATGCGGGCGCCCACCTCGTAGGTCGGGTACGCCGTGGTCGGGATCACCACCGTGTCGCCGGGGGCGACGCCCAGCTGCAGCGGCAGGTGCGCGACGAGTTCCTTGGTGCCGATGACGGGCAGGACGTTGGTGTCCTCCAGCGGCACGGTCGCCCAGCGGCGCTCCAGGTAGGCCCGGATGGCCGCACGCAGCGCGGGGGTCCCCCAGACCGTCGGGTAGCCGGCCCAGCGGGACGCGGCGTCGGACAGCGCGCGGACGGCGGCGTCCGGCACCGGGTCGACGGGCGTGCCGACCGAGAGGTCGCAGATACCGTCGGGGTGCTCCCGGGCGGTGGCCCGGGCGCCCGCGATGGTGTCCCAGGGGAAGTCGGGCAGGCGGTCCGACAGCCCGGTGCTCACTCGCCCTGCGGCGGGAGCGCCTCGACGATCGGGTGGTCGGCGTCGATCTTGCCCATGCGGGCAGCGCCGCCGGGGCTGCCGATGGTGTCGAAGAACTTCACGTTGGCGTCGTAGAACTGCGCCTGGTCGGCGGGCACGTCGTCCTCGTAGTAGATGGCCTCGACGGGGCAGACCGGCTCACAGGCACCACAGTCGACGCACTCGTCGGGGTGGATGTACAGCATCCGGTTGCCCTCGTAGATGCAGTCGACCGGACACTCCTCGACGCACGCGAGGTCCTTGAGGTCGACGCAAGGCTGGGTGATCACGTAGGTCATCGATAGTCTCCTGAACAGTTCCACCTAGGACTCAGGGCCCAACTCTACAACGCTCAACCGGAGGTTCCGTGCCATCTCCCGCCGATGTCGTCGCGTCGTTGTCACCACCCCTGGCGGAGGGGGAACGAGTCAGCATCCTCTTCGGGACTGACACCGGTTTTCAGGAGGTCCTCGGCTTCGTGACGGCGCTGTCCGACACGACCCTCACCGTGGTCGACCGGCGGGGCACGGAGCACCCGCTCGACCGGGCCCGCATCACGGCGGTGCGCCGGGTGGGAGTTGCGCTCGGCCGGCGCCCGGACGCCACCCCAAGCGACCTGCTCGACGGCCTGGCCGAACGGGCCGGAGTGACCGGTCCGTGCTGGGTCGGGCGCATCTCGGCGTTGCTGGCAGGCCGGACGCCCCCGGCCACGGTCCCGGCCTGGGGCGAGTGGGCCGAGATCGAAGGGATCCGGGCTCGGTTCGAGGGCGAGTGGGTCACCCTGCCGTCGGCCCCCGACGACGTCGTCGTGGACGCCGCGTGGTGGGCCACCCGCATGGGGGCGCGCTCGATCCAGGTGCGCGGGGACGCCGCCCCCGCCGGGTTCGTGCGCCTGGGGTGAGTGGCCGACCAGCGTCGGACGATTCCCACTCAGGTCGGTGGCTCTGGCACGGAAATCGGCCCCCGAGCGTGCCAAGGCCACTCAGCCACATGGCTTTGGTACGGACGGCACGGTCATCCGTGCCCCGGGAAGTGCGCGCGCCACGCGTCGCTCAGCTTGTGGGGGACGTGCATCCCGCGTTCCACCATGACGGCGACGAGGCGCCGCAGGGCATCCGCGGGGTTCTTGAAGATGTCGTCGCTGACGCAGGTCCACTCCCGCCACCTCCAGTTGGACAGGTCCTCACGGCGGCGGACGTCGCTGGCGTACTGGTCGCGGGAGTCGGCGTGCTGGCGTCCGTCGTACTCGAGTGCCAGCTTGGGCGCGCGGTACCCCATGTCGATGCGGCGCAGCCAGGCACCGTCCTCGTCGCGGATCACGATGTTGACCTCCGGCTCGGGCAATCCGGCCAACACGACCAGCAACCGGAGCCGGGTCTCCATGGGCGAGTCGACCTTCGCCCGGACGAGGGATGCGGCCCGCAGCGCCTTGCGGCGTCCCGCCCCCAGGGACGCGGCGGCCTCCACCAACGCCTCGGTGGTCGTGCGGTCGCGCTTGACCAACGAGTCGCCCAGGACGACGAGGTCGACGAGGTCGAGGTGGGGCACCAGGTCGAGGAAGGTGTCGACGGGGCCGGTGACCTTCACCCCGCGGAAGGTGACCGGGATCCTCGTTGAGCTGTGCACCGTGACCCCGCTGGTGCGGGAACGGTGCCGGTCGTGGCCGATGCTGGCGTGCAGGTCGGCCGAGTGGGGAACGACGGCGCGATGGAGCCTGGCGGCCGTGTGGTGCGACACGAACGCCGCACGGCCCGTGACCAGCAGCACGGCCAGGGCATCGTGCAGGGGGTCGGGCCTCACCGCGGCGTCGATGTAGACGCC
>DUOQ01000039.1 GCA_012838755.1 Propionibacterium sp.
CGCGACGACCCGGTCCGCGGTCGCCTCGACCAGCGCTCCGGCCACGTTCGCCGCCCGCAACTGGCGCAGCGCCTCGGCCCGCAGATGCCAGCCCTGCCACGTCGAACGGTGCCCCTGCACGATGCCAACCACCCGCCGCGCTGCGGCCTCCACCCACGCCTCATCGGGGATGAACGTCACCGCATCCGCACGCCCCACAGCGCTCGAAACCATCGCGTCCAGCGCGTCAGCCGACCCCAGCACCTCGAGCGCTTCGGAGCGCCACGTCGCCCGCTGCTGAGCCTCCGAACGAGCCGAATGCTTCGCATCCCGGGTCTCCAAGGTGGCCTGCTGCGCCAACCCGATCGCCTCCGTCGGCGACGGGGGACGACCATGGGCGGCTTGGAACTCGCGCGCCAAGACCGCACGACGGGCCTCGATCCGCTGCCGACGAGACGACCAACGCTCGTTCAACGCAGGCTCCACACCGACGATCTCCCGCACCGGACGCTTCCCATCCGGGCCGGGCCGATCAGCGAACCGGACACCCAGCCGCTCGGTCAGATGCCGCTCCAACGCCGTGTTGTAGGTCTCCGAGATCGTCACGACCGCCTTCAACAACACGCGCCCGTCGATCGCGTACCAGCGGCCCGTTTCGGCTTCCTGCACCTTGTTCGCGATCGCCACGTGCGTGTGCAAATCGGGGTCACCGGCACGCGAGTCACGGTGGGTGAACGCCGCCCCGATCAGGCCGCGCACATCAACCTGACGCACGCCGCCAGCACCCACGCGGGTGTACAGCGCAGTGTCCTCGATGGCCCGCAGGGCGTCGGTCACCGCCTCCTGATGCGCCTGCTCGATCGCGGTAGCCAGCGGCCGGTCGGCCAGCGCCCACAACGTCGACACCGACTTCACCGGGCTGAACGTCACGTCGAACCCCGCCACCACCGCAGAAGCTGGCCGCGACAGCCTGGCCACCTCACCGGCCAACTCGCGAGTGTCCTGAGGAGCACGCCCGTGCCGCTCGATGAACATCTCGATGGCCACTTCGGTACGGATCCGTGCTCGGATGTTGGGGGCGATCGCCGTGCTCCGGGGAAGCCCGTGGGCGGTGTTGTAGGCCTCCAGTCGGCGGGCCACCTCGATCCGGAACGGGCTGACGCCGCCTGAGGTCACTTGGAACGGGGAGCCGAGGCGTCCTGCGCGTTCGACCTCGGCTGGGGTGGCGTCGGGGCGGGCGGCTGCCTCGTTCTGGAGCTGTTCGGACAGCGGGTGGTAGCCGACCCCGAACAGGTTCCACATCTGCCCGGCGGTCACCTCATCGCCCGCCGCGAGGCCGCCCATGCCGGCGAGGCCGCTGCCGACCCACCGTCCGGGGGACTCGCCCTTCTCGGAGTAGTAGGCGGCCAGGCCGGGTCCGGCTTCGCGGGTGGCGTCCATGCGTGCGACCTGCCGGGTCAGGTACTCATACCCCGACCCGGCGGTGATCTTGGTGATGGACGCTGTCACACCCCCACAAGCAGCGAAACCGGGCTGGGAGGCCACCTGAGTTTCCAGAGTGCAAGAGGTGTGTACGACATGAGGGGTCCGAAATCGTTGGGGGGACGTGGTTGGGGTTGGTGACGGGCGGCTTGTCAGGAAGGGGGCGGGGGAAGGGGAGTTGTGGATGTCGGTGATTGAGGTGGCCTTCTGACGGGATTCGGCTGCTTGTGGGGGCGCAAGGAGCGGGATCTCGAGTCAGGAGGGTTGTCATGGCAGGTTCAGGTGGAGTGCGGGCGGCGGCTCGGAGCGCAGCAGCGGCGACGCGGGCGCGGTTGAAGGCCGAGCAGGTGGCTCGGGAGCGGCTGCGGGACAAGCTGGCTGAGGAGGTCATCGTCCAGCTCGCGACCAGGGACGCGGCGGTCGTCGAGTCCGAGACGAGGGCCGGCCAGGCTTTGGAGCGGCTGGTGGGGGAGCTCGGGCTTTCCACCCTTGAGGCCGGTCAGTGGTGTGGTGGCTTGTCGGCGCGGGAGATCAGCCGGATGCGTCACCTCGCCCGCGAGCCCAGGGTGGCGGAACCGTGACCGGCTGGCGATCCCACTACCTGCTGGCGCGACTCATCCCGTTGACGGTCAGCCTGGCGGTGGTGTTGGTGGTCAACGCGCTGGTGCCGGGCTTTGTCTTGGGCTGGCTCGCGGGCAGTGTCGCGGCGGGGCTGCTTCGGCGGCGAACTGGGTGCGGGTTTGGCGCTCGGCCGGCGACGCCGGCCGAGGTCGCCCTACTACGGGGAATGGGCGGTCTCGTCCCCGTCCTGCGTGGTCGGGGCGAACCCTCGTGGTGGATCCGCCAGTCCGATATCGGCTGGATGTGGATGCCTAACAGGCGGACCGTCGTGGTGACCAGCGGGCTGGTGGAGAGTCTGCGCACGGGGGTCGTCAGCCCGGTCCGCTGCGCTGCTGTGCTGGCCGGCGCAGCTGGCCGCCTCCCTGTGACCACCTCGCGTCTGGTCCGTGTGCTCGAGGTGGCGTGCATGCCCGCTCGACTGATCACAGGACTCATCCCGAGGTCGATCCGGCGACCCTGGCACCCGCTGCCGGCGGGGTTGACGTGCCTGTCGTTGGTGGCCGTCATCCAGCAGGGATCTCAGGGTCGCTGGGGCGTGGCCATCCTGCAGGTGATCCTCCCTGCGGCCCTCGTCTGTGCCCCGTGGTTCGAGGCCCGATGGCAGACCAGGCTGGCGCAGATGGGCACAGACGCCACGTCCAAGGCTGGACTCGAGGACGCCACGGCCTTCGCCACGGGAAACGTCAGGGGCGATGGCTAGCGTCCAGAACGTGCCCACACCTCGCAGCGTCCCGGCCCCGACCTTGGGCGCACGCATGCAACGCATGCAGCAGGCGACCAGCACGCCGGCCGCGGGAGAGCCGGCCGGCACGGGCCAGCACGTTTGGGTCCAGGCGACGGAGGGTTGGGCTGCTGGGCTGTTGGTGTCGTGGGCCCGGGGGTGCCGATCGCCTGTGGTGGGGACAGGTCGTCGTGGTCGACGCCGACGGCGACCCGGCCGTCATGCAGATCCGCTCCGAACGACTCCGACCAGCGACTGCCCCTCCGCCAGCCGGCTGACCCAACACAAAAGAGCACCTCCCACGGGTGTCCCTCAACGACAGTTCGGCTGCTTGTCGAGGAGAACCCAGTCCTCGGGAGGAAGCCATGACCCAGCCAGCCGTCAACGACTCCAGGAACATGATGATCGCCCTGGCCCGCAGGGATGCCAGTGACCTGGACCAAGCCGAACAGGCCATCGCCCGCACCGACCCCATGCGGTTCAACCACTGGGTCGCCCAGTTCGCGGCCGACCCCACGATGCTCCGCACCGCGGCACCGGTCGAGGTGGCCGTCCTCCTGCGCACCCTGGACGCCCACCCCGGCTGGGTCGATGACCCCCGCACCCTCTACCAGGTACGAGCCAACATCGTCGACCAGCTCGGCGATTTCGACCACCAGGTTGTGCGGGGCAGTCGCGCCCACGCGGTCGACACCATCCGGCAAGCCCAGAACCCCGACCTGGCCGCCTTCCGCGCGAGCGTCCTCACTGCCATGGACCAAGCCCACCAGGACGTTGCTCGCAGCGGCAGCTCCATCCAGACTGCGTTCGCCAACCGACTCGCCGAACGCGGCCTCATCACCACCCACCCCGAACTCGGTGAACCCTTCGAACACATCAAGCCCGGCAGCCGAGCCGCCGGCGTGGACCAAGGCCAAGGCGCCGGGTATGAACCCACCGCACAGGTACGGGCACTGGCACGATGAGCCGCATCAGCCAGGCCACCTACGCGATGCTCGTCCTCACCCGGCAAGACGCCCGTGACCTGCAGCACGAGGAACAGGCCGCCGAACGTCGCGACCCCGACACCTACCAGGACTGGGTGACCGAGTTCACCGACAACCCCATCCTCCTGCGGCAGGCACCCCCGGCCGAGGTCGCCGCACTCGTCCGCTCGGTCGAAGCTCACCCCGACTGGCTCGACGACCAGCCGCTGCTGGCCAAGCTCCACACGACGATCAACCAACAACTCAGCACCTTGGACACCGAGACCGTCCTCGGAGATGGCCCGCACGTCGTCGACGCCGTCCGCCAAG
>DUOQ01000005.1 GCA_012838755.1 Propionibacterium sp.
GCGAGGTCGGGTTACTTGACCAGCAACTCCGCGATCTGGATCGTGTTGAGCGCCGCGCCCTTGCGCAGGTTGTCGCCGGACACCACCAGGCTGAGCGCGCAGTTGCCGTCCACGGACTGGTCCTGGCGGATGCGGCCGACCAGGGACTCGTCGATGCCGGCGGCCTCGAGCGGCGTCGGCACGTCCACGACCTTCACGCCGGGCGCGTTGAGCAGCAGCTCCCGCGCCTGCTGGGGCGTGAGGGCCCGCTCGAACTCGGCATTGATGCTCAGCGTGTGGCCGGTGAACACCGGCACGCGCACGCAGGTGCCGGCCACGCGCAGCTCGGGGATGCCGAGGATCTTGCGCGACTCGTTGCGCAGCTTCTGCTCCTCGTCGGTCTCCTCGGAGCCGTCGTCCACGATCGAGCCGGCCATCGGCAGGACGTTGAAGGCGATCGGCGCCACGTAGGGGCCGTTCTCGCCGGCGGCAAAGGCGTCGCCGTCGTGCACGAGCTCCTGGCCCTTGCCCACGTTGGCCTCGACCTGCGCGTCCAGCGTGTCTACACCGGCCAGCCCGGACCCGGACACGGCCTGGTAGGTGGACACGACGAGCCGCTCCAGCCCGGCCGCGTCGTGCAGCACCTTGAGCACCGGCATCGCGGCCATGGTCGTGCAGTTGGGGTTGGCGATGATCCCCTTGGTCGGGTTCTGCGCGGCCTCCGGGTTCACCTCGGACACCACGAGCGGCACGTCGGGATCCTTGCGCCAGGCGGAGGAGTTGTCCACGACCACGGCGCCCGCCGCCGCGAAACGCGGGGCCTGCTCCTTGGACATGGTCCCACCGGCCGAGAACAGGGCGATGTCGATGCCCTTGAGGTCCTCGTCGCTGGTGGCGGCCGTGTCCTCGACCACGATGTCCTCGCCGCGGAACGGCAGGGTCGTGCCGGCGGACCGGGCGGACGCGAAGAAACGGACCTTGTCTGCCGGGAAGTTCCGCTCCTCGAGCAGGGTGCGCATCACGCGCCCCACCTGGCCCGTGGCTCCGACGACGGCGACAGTGGTCATGTGTGAGGTCAACTCCTGAAAGTCTTCACCCGGCCGCGCGCGGGCGGGATCTCCACCCTGTGCTCGAGCAACCGGCAGTCGCCCATGCTACCGGCCGCGACGCCCCGACCCCATGGCGCCGATCACACCTCACCCCGTGGACAGGGCCTCCGCGCAGTCCACGCGACCGTTCGGGAACTCGACGACCTTCGCGTCGCCCTCCTGCAGCAGCCCGTCGAGCACCCGGCACTCGGTGAACCCGGCGATCGGCCCACCGGCGTCGCCGTCCACCGACAGGACAAGGGTGTCGCCCTCCCACCGCGCGGTGCCGTTCTGCGTGGAGAAGGCCCCCTCGACGGCCTCGGCGATCTGGTCGCGGTCGGTGCCGAAGGCGTAGTCGCCGTCACCGCCGCCGGAGTCGCCCGACGGCGAGGTCTGCTCCAGCACAGGAGGTTCCGTCGCGGGGTCCGCCTCCGGCGCGTCTCCCCCGGAGCCGCAGGCTGCGCCGGCCGTCACGAGGAGTCCCGCCCACGCCGCCGCCCCGGCCCGCACGAGTCGTGAACGCATGATCGTCTCGATTCTCCCGACGCCACCGCCGGAGTCGTCAGATATCGGAATTCTTCACTACAGGCCGACACACTTTTCGCTGCCCATCATGTCTCGTTATGGTGTCAAATCACCGCGGGGCGCCTATTTTCTCAGGATCTGCCTATGGTGTCCCCACACCGCGTGAGCAAGGGAGAGCAGACATGGTCGCCTCGCCGTCGGGTCAGGGTCTGGTACACGGCACCAACGACTGGTCACGCCGACTCGGGATCTCGCTCCGCCCGTGGTCGGGCCACTCACCACACGGGCTGCTCCTGCGCGGGGCGATCCAGACCGCGGTCTCGGTGTTCGTCGTGGTGGTGGGGCTGCGCCTGCGGGGCGCGGACGAGTTCGCCGCGGGCGCCGGCGAGCTCGAGAGCCTCCGCGCCGTCGCGCTTTTCCTCGTCATCGGCGCGGTGGCCACGGGCCTCCTCGGCGTCGCGCGGATCGTCGTGGGGGCGATCGACCTCCTGCCGCGCGCGACCGTCACCGGCACGGTCCTGAGCCTGGACGACCGTCAGGCTCTCGACTTCCTCCCCAACGCCCTCCAGCACGCGATCTTCACCCGCAACCCCCAGAACATCGACAAGCGTCGGCCCCGGACCGAGGTGGTGCTCGACACCGCGGACGGCGTGCGCCAGTGGACGGTCCGCAGCGCGCGTGCCCGGCGACAGCTCCGGCGGGGCGCGACGGTCCGCCTCGTCGTCACCCCCCTGGCCGGCTACGTCGCCCGCGTCGAGCCCACCACCCCCTGATCCGGCCCGCGGACCGGGGAGGGGTCAGCGGCCGGTGCCGGCGTAGACCGTGGCCTCCTCCTCGCCGCCCAGTTCGAAGGCGTCGTGGAGGGCCGTGACGCAGTCGGCCAGCTCGTCCTCGCGCACGAGGGCGGAGATGCGGATCTCCGAGGTGGAGATGAGCTCGATGTTGATGCCCGCGTCGGCGAGCGACTCGCAGAACGTGGCGGTGACGCCCGGGTGGGACTTCATGCCGGCGCCCACGAGGGAGACCTTGCCCACGTTGTCGTCGTAGAGCACCTGGTCGATCCCCAGGTCGCCCTTCATGCCCGAGAGCACCTCCACGGCCTTCTTGCCGACCTCGCGGGGGCAGGTGAAGGTGATGTCGGTCTTGCCCTCCGCCTTGGAGACGTTCTGCAGGACCATGTCGATGTTGACCTCGGCGTCGGCCACGGCCCGGAACACCTTGGCCGCGTAGCCCGGCTGGTCGGCGATGCCCACAACGGTGATCTTGGCCTCGGAGCTGTCGCTCACGACTCCGGTCAGGACTGCGTCTTCCACGGGGATGTCCTCCAAGTTGCCGGCCACGAGGGTGCCGGGGTTGTGCGAATACGACGAGCGGACCCGGAGCGGGACGTTGTAGCGGCGCGCGAACTCCACGCTCCGCAGGTTGAGGATCTTGGAGCCGACGGCCGCCATCTCGAGCATCTCCTCGAACGAGATGGTGTCGAGCTTGCGGGCGTTCTTCACGATCCGGGGGTCGGCGGTGTAGACGCCGTCGACGTCCGAGTAGATCTCGCACACGTCGGCGCCCAGAGCCGAGGCCATGGCCACGGCGGTGGTGTCGGAGCCGCCGCGGCCCAGGGTGGTGACGTCGCGGGTCTCGCGCGAGACGCCCTGGAAGCCGGCGACCAGGGCGATCTTGCCCTGGTCGAGCGCCTCGCGGACGCGGCCCGGCGTGATGTCGATGATCCGGCTGTTGCCGTGTCGGGTGGTGGTGATGATCCCGGCCTGCGAGCCGGTGAAGGAGTAGGCCTCCATGCCGAACGAGCTGATCGCCATGGCGAGCAGCGCGTTGGAGATGCGCTCGCCCGAGGTGAGCAGCATGTCCATCTCGCGCTGCGGCGGGGACGGGCACACCTGGTCGGCCAGGTCGAGCAACTCGTCGGTGGTATCGCCCATCGCGGAGGCCACCACCACCACGTCGTTGCCGGCCTTCTTGGTCTCCACGATCCGTTCCGCCACCCGGCGGATACGTTCTGCGGACTCCACGGAGGAGCCGCCGTACTTCTGCACTACCAGTGCCACGCGGTCACACCCTTCCGGTGTTGATCGGTGCTGAGCGGTCTCGATCGGTGTCGATCGGGCTTATCCCGGGAGAGTTTACCGGTCGGGTTTACTCAGTACCGATGACGGAAAGCTGGCCGGCCGTGGTGCTCGCCCTCGCCGCCGCCCTCAGCCAGGCCTTCGGAACCGTGATGCGACACCGACCGGCCGGCCGACGGGACCTCGGCGACGGCGGGCGCTTCGGCGTGCTCACCAGCACGTACTGGTGGACCGGGATGGGGATCAGCGCAGCCGGATTCGCATTCCAGGGCGCGGCGCTGGCGTTCGGTTCGCTCATCCTGGTGCAGACGCTCACCGTGCTCTCTCTCACGTTCGCACTCCCCCTGGGTGCGTGGTTCACGGGGCGCCGCGTGACCAAGACCGAACTCTTCTGGGGGCATGTGCTCGCCGGCTGCGTGGCGATCCTCGTGGTGTACGGCCGCCCGACCGGGGGCGAGATGCACCCGCCGTGGCACGAGTGGGTGATCGCGTGCGGCGTGGGCGCGGTGGCGGTCGGCGCGTTGGTGCGGGTCGCCTACTGCCGGGTCCGCGGCGACCGCGCCCTCCTGCTCGGCGTGGCCGGCGGCACGGCGTTCGCCTACGTGGCGCTGTTCATCAAGGGCGTCGCCGACCGCTTCGCCCTGGGCGGCCTGAGCGAGGTGGCGACCACCGGCGAGTTGTACGGGCTCGTCGGGTCCGCGGTCGTGGCGCTCACGCTGCAGCAGATGTCGTTCTCGGCGGGCGCCGTCCACCAGGCCGTCCCGGCGTCCACCGTCACCACGCCCGTCGTGGCGCTACTGCTCGGCTTCGCGGTCCTCGACGAGCGCTTCGCGGTGGACGGCGCGCAGCTGCTCATCCTGGCCCTGACCGTGGTGATGATGGCCGTGGCCACCGTCCTGCTCTCCCGCAAGGAGGTGGGGACCGAAGCGGCACAGCCGGAGTGACGAAGC
>DUOQ01000040.1 GCA_012838755.1 Propionibacterium sp.
CCGGCCGGCGGCGCCGGAGGTGCGGGACGTCATACCGCTGCTGCTGTGGGAGCAGCGGACCGAGCCCGATCAGCCGTTCGCGCTGCGGCGCACCCGGCGCTCCGGGGCCCGCATCTGGCTGGAGCGCCCGTGGTTCTCCTCCGGGGACGGCGAGCTGCTCGGGGTGGTCGTCGACGCCACCGGCACCCTGCCGCCCACCCTGTCCTCGCGCTGGGGCAAGGACCCGGTGCTGGCCACGGCGGTGCCCGCGGCGACCACCCTGCCGCCGCTGGTCCGGCCCGCCGACCTGCTGCTCACGTCGGTCGCCGGTGAGGTGGTCGACCCCCGGCCCGGGCGTCCCGTCACCCCGTTCGCGCAGCTGCCGCTGGTGGACGTCGAGGGTGCGCCGACGGTGCAGGTGTGCGGCTACCGCCCGGAGTACCACCCCGGCCGCCGGCAGTGGTTCGTCGACGTGGCCATGGACCCCGGTGCCTCGCTGTGGCCGTTCGTGCGGCTCGCCGTCGCGCGCTACCAGCCCGACTCGCTGCCCCGGCACGAGCTGTCCCCGGTTGTGGTCACCGAGTGGGTCCAGCCGCTGCCCGAGCGCACCACGACGCTGAGCCGGCGCACCTCCGGGGCCGTCCGGGTCACGGTGACCGGCCCCGTGGGGCTGACCCGGATGCCGCCGCGCCGGCAGGTGACGGTGACCGACGCGGACGCGCTGCTGCGGGCCTCGCGGGAGGTCTTCGCCACGGTCCAACGGGCTCCGGAGGCCGGCGGCAGCGACCTGGAGTGGGTCGACCACGAGCAGGTCCGGCTACCGCTGGCCGGGACGGACGGCACCGTCGTCACCTGGTCGGCCGAGCTCGAGCTGCCGGAGGAACTGCCGGTGGCCACGCCGGGCAGGTCGAAGCATTGGCGGGTGCTGGTGGAGGAGTACGAGTACCTCGACGCCGACCCCGCCGAGGGACCCAAGACCGGGACCCCCGGCACCGAGCGGCGGCTGGTCTACGCCGACCACGTGCCGCTGTGAGGTCCCGTCCTGAGCCCGGGGTCCGCCGGCCGGAGGTTCGACGGACCCGTCGGGCAGGCCTGCACGGCCACGGGGCACGCACCTTTGGTTAGGGTGGGCGGCATGGGTGTGGCAATCCGGGTGATCCCGTGTCTCGACGTGCACGACGGCCGCGTGGTGAAGGGGGTCAACTTCCTGAACCTGCGCGATGCGGGTGACCCGGTCGAGTTGGCCACCCTCTACGGCCGGCAGGGCGCCGACGAACTGACGTTCCTCGACATCTCGGCGTCCGCGCAGGGACGCGCGACGACCTACGACATGGTCCAACGTACCGCCGAGACCGTGTTCATCCCCCTCACCGTGGGCGGGGGCGTCCGGGGCGTCGACGACGTCGACCGGCTCCTGCGGTCGGGCGCCGACAAGGTCGGCATCAACACCGGCGCCATCTCCCGGCCCGAGGCGCTCGACGAGATCGCCGACCGGTTCGGTCGCCAGGTCATCGTCCTGAGCCTGGACGCCCGGCGCGAGGCCGACCAGCCCTCCGGCTTCGGGGTCACCACCCACGGCGGACGCCAGAGCGCCGGCCTCGACGCCATCGCCTGGTGCCGCGAGGCGGTCGAGCGTGGTGCGGGGGAGATCCTGCTCAACTCCATGGACCGCGACGGCACCACCGACGGCTTCGACCTGGAGATGATCGAGGCCGTCCGCAAGGTCGTCGACGTGCCCGTCATCGCGTCCGGCGGGGCCGGCACCGTCCAGCACTTCGTCGACGCGGCCCGCGCCGGCGCCGACGCCGTGCTCGCGGCGTCCGTGTTCCACTACGGCACGCTCACCGTCGCCCAGATCAAGGAAGGCCTGGCCGCCGCCGGGTTCGAGGTTCGCTGACATGGCCACCGACTGCATCTTCTGCCGCATCGTCGCCGGCGAGATCCCCAGCAAGCGCGTGTACGAGGACGACCACGCCATCGCGTTCCTCGACCTCGACCCCTTCAAGACCGGCCACACGCTCGTCGTGTCCCGCACGCACGCCACCGACGCGCTCGAGGACGCCGAGGTCCTGGCCTCGATCGCCCCGGCCATCACCGCCACGGGCAAGCTCCTCGTCGAGCGGCTGGGCGCCTCCGGGCTCAACGTGCTCTCCAACGTCGGCGAGGACGCCGGCCAGTCGGTCTTCCACCTGCACGTCCACCTCGTGCCGCGCTACGCCGACGACGCCGGCATGGGCGCGCTGCTGACGCGCACGGCGTCCGGGGACCTCGACGAGGTGCACGCCCGCATCACGGCCTGACGGCCAACCGTCCACGACGTGGACACGGACCGCCCGCGTTGTGAAGTGAACCGAACAAGGCGCTAGGGTGAGGGCGTGCACATGAGCCTCCTCGTAGTTACCGCGCGCGTCGCCTGAAGTCACTGACCGACCTCAGACCGACGCGCTCCCTCGCCTGCCGTGCATGAACTGGCAGCGGGGGTTTTTCTTTGCACGAGAGCCCATCACCGCACAACGACACCGAAGGGGATGATCACCATGAAAGATGACACCAGGCCCAAGGACATCACGGGGGCGCAGGCCCTCGTCGAGTCCCTCGAGCGCGTCGGTGTAGAAGTCATCTTCGGCATCCCGGGTGGGGCGATCCTGCCCGCCTACGACCCGTTGGGCCAGAGCGAGCTCGTCCGCCACATCCTGGTCCGCCACGAGCAGGGTGCCGCGCACGCCGCCGAGGGCTACGCCATGGCGACCGGACGCGTGGGCGTCTGCATGGCCACCTCCGGCCCCGGCGCCACGAACCTCGTCACGGGCATCGCGGACGCCTACCTCGACTCGGTGCCCATCGTCGCGATCACCGGCCAGGTGAACTCGACGGCGGTCGGCACCGACGCCTTCCAGGAGGCCGACATCCGCGGCATCACGATGCCGATCACCAAGCACAGCTTCCTGGTCACCCGCGCCGAGGACATCCCCGGCGCCATCAAGGAGGCCTTCCACATCGCCGGCACCGGACGCCCCGGGCCCGTCCTGGTCGACATCACCAAGGACGCCCTGACCGGTTCCGCCGAGTTCGAGTGGCCGCACGACCTCGACCTGCCCGGTTACAGGCCGACGATCAACCCGCACGGCCGCCAGATCCGTGAGGCCGCGAAGCTGATCAAGCAGGCGTCCCGCCCCGTGCTGTACGTGGGTGGCGGCGTCGTGAAGTCCGAGGCGTACGCCGAGCTGGCCGAGCTGGTGAAGATCACCCAGATCCCGCTCGTGACGACGCTGATGGCGCGCGGTGCGGTCCCCGACAGCGAGCCGCTGCACATGGGCATGCCCGGCATGCACGGCCACGTGTCGGCGGTGGGGGCGCTGCAGCGCTCCGACCTGCTGATCACGCTGGGCGCGCGGTTCGACGACCGCGTCACCGGCAAGCTCGACACGTTCGCGCCGGGCGCCAAGGTGATCCACGCGGACATCGACCCGGCCGAGATCGGCAAGAACCGGGCGGTCGACGTCCCGATCGTGGGTGACCTGAAGCTCACGATCAACGAGCTCAACCAGGTGCTCCGCGGCGAGGACCTCGGCGACTACTCGGCGTGGCGGGCGTACCTGACGAACCTCAAGACGAAGTACGCCCACAAGCCCGAGCCCACCAAGGAGGACATGCTCAGCCCCGAGTACGTCATCCAGCGCATCGGTGAGCTGTCGGGCGACGCGTACTACGCGGTCGGCGTCGGCCAGCACCAGATGTGGGCGGCGCACTACCTGCCCTTCGAGAAGCCGGGCCGCTGGATGAACTCCGGTGGCGCCGGGACGATGGGCTACTGCGTGCCCGCCGCCATGGGTGCCAAGGTCGGACGCCCCGACGAGCTCGTGTGGGGCATCGACGGGGACGGCTGCTTCCAGATGACGAACCAGGAGATCGTCACCTGTGCGCTGAACGACATCCCGATCAAGATCGCGGTGATCAACAACGAGAGCCTCGGCATGGTCCGCCAGTGGCAGACCCTGTTCTACGGCGAGCGGTACTCCAACACCGACCTCAAGAGCTTCCGCATCCCGGACTTCCCGATGCTGGCCCAGTCGATGGGGGCCGTCGGCCTGCGCGCCGAGACGGTCGAGGAGGTCGACGAGGTGATCAAGAAGGCGCTCGAGATCAACGACCGGCCCGTCGTGGTCGAGTTCGTCGTCCACAAGGACGCCATGGTGTGGCCGATGGTCCCGGCCGGCACGAGCAACGATGACATCCTGATCGCCAGGGACCTGGCGCCTGACTGGGAGGAACTGATCCTGTGAGCAAGATCCACACACTGAGCGTCATCGTCGAGAACAAGCCCGGCGTCCTGGCTCGCATCTCGGGCCTGTTCGCCCGCCGTGGCTACAACATCGAGTCGCTCGCGGTCGGCCCGACCGAACGCCCCGAGATCAGCCGCATCACCCTGCAGGTCGAGGTGGCCACCCCGGCCGTGCTCGAGCAGATCACCAAGCAGCTCAACAAGTTGGTCGAGGTGCTGAAGATCGTCGAGCTCGAGGAGTCCGCGGTCCGCCGCGAGCTCATCCTCGTGAAGCTGAAGGCCGACCCGGCCACCCGCAGCCAGATCATCGAGATCGTGCAGCTGTTCCGTGGCAAGACCGTCGACGTGCACCAGGACTCGCTCGTCGTGGAGGCCACCGGCAGCCCCGACAAGCTGGCCGCGCTGCTCGAGATGCTGCGCCCGTACGGCATCCGCGAGTTGGTCCAGTCCGGACTCGTGGCCCTCGGCCGTGGTAGCAAGTCCCTCACCGATCGTTCCGCCAAGGTCGACCGGGCCCGCCCGGGCGTCCGCTGACCAGACCCACAAGTAAGGAAGAAACCCACATGGCAGAGATGTTCTACGACTCCGACGCCGACCTGTCGATCATCCAGGGTCGCACCGTCGCCGTCATCGGCTACGGCTCGCAGGGCCACGCGCACGCGCTGAGCCTGCGCGACTCGGGCGTCGACGTCCGTGTCGGCCTGCGTGAGGGCTCGTCGTCCCGCGCCAAGGCCGAGGCCGAGGGCCTGCGCGTCGTGTCGGTGGCCGAGGCCGCCGCCGAGGCCGACCTCATCATGATCCTGGCGCCCGACCAGCACCAGCGGAAGATCTACGCCGAGGACATCGAGCCCAACCTGCAGGCCGGCGACGCGCTGTTCTTCGCGCACGGCTTCAACATCCGGTTCGGCTACATCAAGGCCCCCGAGGGCGTCGACGTCTGCATGGTCGCCCCGAAGGGCCCCGGCCACCTGGTGCGCCGCGAGTACGCCGAGGGCCGTGGCGTCCCGGCGATCGTCGCCGTCGAGGTGGACGCCTCGGGCGAGGCCTGGCCGCTGGCCCTGTCCTACGCCAAGGCGATCGGTTCGCTGCGCGCGGGTGGCATCAAGACCACCTTCACCGAGGAGACCGAGACCGACCTGTTCGGTGAGCAGGCGGTGCTGTGTGGCGGGGCGTCCGCGCTGGTGCAGGCCGGCTTCGAGGTGCTGACCGAGGCGGGCTACCAGCCCGAGGTCGCGTACTTCGAGTGCCTCCACGAGCTGAAGCTGATCGTCGACCTCATGTACGAGGGCGGCATCGCCAAGCAGCGCTGGTCGGTGTCCGACACCGCCGAGTTCGGTGACTACGTCTCGGGCCCGCGCGTCATCGACGAGCGCGTCAAGGAGAACATGAAGGCCGTCCTCGCCGACGTCCAGTCGGGCGCGTTCGCCCAGCGCTTCATCGACGACCAGGAGGCCGGCGCGCCGGAGTTCAAGTCGCTGCGCGAGAAGGGTGAGCAGCACCCGATCGAGGCAACCGGCCGCGAGCTCCGCAAGCTGATGAGCTGGGTCAAGAGCCACGACGACGACTACGTCGAGGGCACCGCGGCCCGCTGACGCCTGACGCCTTCGAAGTGCACTCGGGGGGTTCTCTGAAGGTCCCCACCCCCGGTGCTCCGCACCTGCTCCGCTCAGCGGAGCAGGTTGGGAGCGCCGTGACCGGGGTCAGGCGACTGCGATCTCCTGCCCGATGAAGATCAGGTTCGGGTTGCTGATCTCGGACTCGTTGAGCGACCACAGGGTCTTCCAACCGCCCTGGACGCCGTGGGTGGCGGCCAGCTGGCTGAGGGTGTCGCCGGCCTTCACGGTGATGAAGCGCTTGCCGGAGGTCTGCACCGACTTGGCCGTCGTCGCACGCTTGGGCGCCGGGGCCTTCTTGGTGGACGCCTTGGGCGCGGCCTTGGCGGCGGTCGCCCTCTTCGTCGTGGTCTTCTTCGCGGCCGGCTTGGGGGCGGCCTTGGTCGACGTGGTGGTCGTCGACTTGGCGGGGGTGGAGCTGGCGCTGGAGGCGCCGCCGTTGGCCTTGGTCAGGCCCGCCTTCTTGGAGCAGACCGGCCACGCGCCGGGGCCCTGGACGGCCAGGGTCTTCTGGGCGATCGCGATCTGCTGGGCCTTGGTGGCCTGGTGGGCGTTGGGGGCGTACTGGTGGCCACCGAAGGCCTTCCACGTGGACGCGCTGAACTGCAGCCCGCCGTAGTAGCCGTTGCCGGTGTTGATCGACCAGTTGCCGCTCGACTCGCACTGGGCGACGGCGTCCCACACGGAGGAGGCCTGGGCGGGGGCGGCGAGGGCGACGGAACCACCCAGGGCCACGGCCGTGGAGGCCGCGAGGGCGATGATGCGCTTGGTGTTCATGGGGTTTTCCTTTCCTCGGACGTCGGGGGGTGAACCCCTGACAGCCGTTCCAGCTTAGGTAAATCCTGAGAGAAAGCCAAAAATATGATGAGAACGTCTCAGGATTGTTGCCATCTGCGTTCACCCATGGCTGGAAGTGGCACGCCGGTTCAGCCCGCGGTCGCGGCAGTGTGAGACCCAGAGCCGACGGGCGGGCGGCACGGCTCTGGCATGCTGGCTGCCATGGCCACCACCGGCGGAACCGCCTGACCCCGATGCGGCTCTACGACGCGATCCAGGACTGGATCATGAGCAACGCGGGGGAGTGGTGGACCTACCTCGTGACCGCGATCCTGTGCTGGCTCGACGGGTTCTTCCCCCCGCTGCCCAGCGAGTCGATCGTCATCGCGATGTCGACGCTGTCGAGCACGCACGGGGGCCCGGTCCAGCTGTGGATCCTGGTCCCGCTCGCCATGGCCGGGGCGTGGGCCGGGGACAACACGGCGTACTGGATCGGTCGCAAGGTCCCGCTCGAGCGGCTGTTCCGGGGCGAGCGTGGCGCGCGGCTGCTGGCGAAGGCGCACCACCTCATCCACCACAAGGGCCCCGAGGTGCTGTTGTCGGGCCGCTTCATCCCCGGCTACCGCATCGCCGTGAACATGGTGGCCGGCCACGTGCGGCTGCCGTACAAGCGGTTCATGGTCATCGACTTCGTCGCCACCGCCCTGTGGGCCGCGCTGGGCGTCGGCATCGGCCTGGCCGCGGGGTCCCTGTTCCGGGACCGCCCGCTGCTCGGCATCATCGTCGGCGTCGCCCTCGGCCTGCTGGTCGGCTGGATGATCGAGCGCATCGGCAAGTGGCGCGAGTGGCGCAAGCTCGCCAAGACCCTCAAGGCGCTGGACGCGGAGGGCAAGTAGCCTTGATGCATTTCCGGGTGGCAAGACCCCAAGGATCCTTGGGGTCTTGCCACCCGCATGTGTCACGGGAATGCCGCACGCCATCTCCCCCGTTACCTTTCTGGTGACCCCGTAGGGCGGGGTTACGGTCGCCGGGCCCGGCATGACTTACTGCCCCTGTCTCACGCATGATCCGGGGGGTGTTGTCACCGGGCCTGGTGGCGCCAGATGACCGCTGATAGGGACACGGCCTCA